>URQH01000001.1 GCA_900549955.1 uncultured Eubacteriales bacterium
GCAGCGCCCCAAACTGCGGGTCCACGGGCATGCCGGAGAACGTCTCGATCGGGATGAGCACGAGCGTGATGAGGACGTGGCCGAGCACAATGCCGCACACGAGCGAAAACGCGCCCGAGAGCGCACAGGCGAGCTCCTTACCGAGGATATAGCGCGTGACGCTGGTGCGGGGAAGGTACGCCTTCAAATAGCCGCTCTTCACGTCGTCCACGAATGCGCCGGCATACGGGATGGGCGCGAGCAGCGGGGCGGCAAAGAGCATCGCGCTGCCCGAGAGCGCACGGAGGGTCACCGCCCGATGCTGGAACAGCATCGCGGCGGGCGGCTGCGCCTGGAACAGCAGCAGCACCTCCGAAAACGCGCCGAAGAGCACGCACAGCATGCTCCCGAGCATGGCAAACAGGAACGGCCTCCCGAACGCCCGCCCCAGATCGCTCTTCAGTTCTCGCACCGGAACATCCCTCCCCCCTCATTTGCAGTCACTTGTCCGGCTGCACTTCTCTTTGCCAAACGGGAATTCTTGCGGCGTTATCTTGCCGTGCCGCAATGGTTTGTCGGTTGTTTCCCCATGGCAGGAGCCGAAAAGCGGACGGGCACGGCAACGATTCCTCTCCCGGGGTCTCCTGTTTTTTCCCCTGCATGGCACGCGAAATCGACACGAGGGGATGCGCAGCACCTAAATCACGCGGCTGCCGTCCACCGCATTGATCATCAGCACGTAATTGCCCCGGTGCATCGCCGCTTCCTCATCGTTCTGGTAAACGACCATCCACGTCGGGCAGAGAAACGCCTCGTCCGGCCGGTTCGCCATCCGCACGACGGCGCAGGAGAGGACTACGCGCGAGACCCGTATTTCAGAAAAGTGGGCGCTCTCCAGCTCATCCGTCCATGAATAACAGTAGCGGAACATGTCGGCAATGCGCGTCTGCACCTCGTCAAACGGAAGCAGCTCCGCGTTCTCGTTGGCCGTCCGCGCCACCGTGCTCGGGTTATACCAGGCGAAATAGGAAAGCCCGTCCTCGTCGACATAGAGCTGTATGGTATCGGGCCACCAGGGTTCGATATACGCCTCTTCGTCGGCCGCCTGGTCGCGCAGCGCGTTGTCCACGCCGTAGCTGCCATAGTTGAACGGCAGGCAGGCCCCCGCCGTCCGCCCCAGCTCCATCAGGTAGCCCTCCGACGGGACGGAAAAACCCTCCGGGACGTATGCGAGGATGCGCGCCTTTTCCGCGGCGGCCACGGCGAACTCCGCAAGCGGCGCACAGCGTTCGAGCAGCTCCTGCGCATAGGCCTGCGCGTCCGCCTCCTCGATCGTGACGCCGGTCAGCGCATGCGGCCGCTCGCCGGCATAACCGCCGCTGCCCCACACGAGCGATTCCGTCTGAACATCGCCGGTGCGGCTTGACCGGAAGACGATCGATCCTTCCGTTGCGGTCAGGTAGAACAGCCGTCCGTCCGCCGTGCGCAGCACCTGCTGCGTCCCGTCCAGCCGGATATCCTCCTGCGTAAGCGGTGCAAAGCTGTCCTGCTCCGGGCACTGCGCCAGCAGCTCGTTGAGCGCGCTGAGCTGCTCCTGCTCGTCCTCGTACGGCGTCCAGGTGATCTCGCCGGTCTCATCGTCCACATCCGAGAACTGACCGCGCTGTACCATCTGAATGTCGAAGCGCACCTCCTCGCGGCTGTATGCGTTGCAGCGCAGCTCGACCGCGCCGGGAAACAGCCCGCCGATGAGCGCATAGACATCCTCGGCGGTAAAGGCCGCGCGCTCCATCGTCAGCACGGGGTAGACGTCGCCCCCGCCCGTTTCCACATCCGCGTCGAACACGATATCCAGATTCTTCAGCGAGACCGTCTGCTCCCAGCGGGCGGGGCAATCGTAGCCGCCCGGCGCGCGCGCGGGCGCGCTGATGCGCTCCTCCAGCGTCTGATCGCTGCGGTTGACAACGGCCTCCTCCGTCGGCGTGGCCTGACAGGCCACGAGCAACAGCGCCATGGGCAGCAGGCATAGGCGCCGGCATCTTTCCTGAACCGTCCGCTTCCTTGCGTTTCTATCCTTCATTTCTGACTACCCCCAGCTGCTCGATTCCGCGCGTGTCAAAAAGCGCCGCCTGCTCCTCAAACCCAACAAACGAGGAAACGGGAATGTGAATTTCGCCCAAGACATGCGACCGTTCCACAGTCGCAGCACAAAAGGCCTCCTGATCCGCAACGTAATACGGCTCCCCAGTCGTGAGATCGACAGTCGTCTCCCCAAACGTGAGCGACTCGAGCCACCGGTACTCCAGCGTTACCGCCAGCGCCTCCTTCTCTAGCAACGATGCCAGGTGAGCCGCGTTCCCCTCGCAGATATAGTAGAACTCCCGATCATAGTCGGGCAGCCGGTTTTCCACCCCTTGCGGGCGGAACCCCGCCCTAGGGAAGGAAAGCGTACGATCAGGCCGTCCACTCTTCTCTGCATTTCGGTCCTCCTCCTGTAGCGCAGCCGTGTGCAGCAGGAGTTTATTGGCCAGCAGCCCGCCGGTGCTCATCAGCGCGCGGCATTGCTCGTCGTTCCATGCGGGAGGAAAGCCCACCTTCAGCACGATGCGGTATCCGCCGTCCCAAACAAGCGCAGATTCCAGCGCAAATGTCAGGCCGGAAAAGTCTGCCGAGCCGTTGCACAGCGTCCCATAAAAGAAGGGCGCATAGTTCTCGTAGTAGCCATGCGCAAGATTTTGCTCCCAGTCCTCGCTCCAATGCGTGACGGGCAGCACGAGCGGCTCCAGCTGTGCCGCCTGCGGCGCGGCAGCGAGATGTTCCGGCAGCGGGATGCTCAGCGACAGCTCTTCCATGCGGCTGCGCAGCCTAACGCCATCATAAAATAATTCGCTGCCGTCATAGGTACACGACTCGCCCTGCGTCAGCAGGATGTCTCCCGTGCCGCTGCGCCCGTTCGCATAACTGTCGTACATCACCTCCCAGTAATCCACAAACGGCACCACAGTCAGCGTGCGGCAGCCATGGAGTGCCTGCGGTGTCAGCGTCGCGGAATGAAAACGATACTCGATCCGCCGCGTCGGCTCATCCACCTGTGCCATGGCAGGCAGCGGCGACTGCACAGCCTTATAAAAGTCCGCCACTTCACCCCGCTCTGTCGTAAAGGCAAACCCCATGTAGAGGCTCATACTATGCTGTTGCGCGTTTGTCCACTCCTCCGGATATGTGACAGCGAGCGATACGGTCGTCCCGCTATCGTCGCAGAGAAGCCCAGTCAGCTCCACCAGCAGGCCGGAGAAGTCAAGCGTATGGTTGCGAAACGTCGTTTGGATCGCGCCGTTCCTCTCCTGGTACGCTTCGCGGACGGTGACGGCAACCGGCAGCGGCGCGTCCGGCCGCTGGTTGGTTAGTCCGCCGTCAACGTGGAACGCCTCGTCTGCTGTAGACGGCGGGACGTCCGGCGATGCATTGATCGCCTGCTCGTCCACGGGCAGGCGCGTTTCGTCATTCTGCACATCAACCGGTGTCGCTGTGACCATGGACGCGGTTCCGCCCATCCCATCCATCCGGAGCTGGCAGGCGGAAAACAGCGCGGCCAGAAGGAGCGCCGTCAGCAGGCAAAGTGTCCGTTTCATGCGGAACCTCCTGTAACCATATGTGTCGTGATACTATATAGATGTCACAAACGGCCAAATGGTTGCATTCGGGCAAAAATCCGGGCGGTTTTTGCGCCGCGCGCGCACTGGGAGGCGCAAAAGTGCGCTTTGCAGGGGGCGCGGGGCGCGGGGCCGCGCTTTTGGGGGCGGCGCGGGGCGCGGGATCGCGCTTTTGGGCGGCGCGGGGCGCGGGGCCGCGCTTTGTCAAGGCGGCGCGGGGCGCGGAAACAAGCTGCAAAGACAAAGCCCGCCCGCGCCCGCACGGGACGGCTCAGTAGCCGCGCGTCAGGTTCACGGTGTCGCCGGTGACCGCGTTGATGAGCAGCAGCGGCTCCAGCTCGTCCCGAAACCGCTTTGCGCCGTCGTCCGTCTGGGTGATCGAGCCGAGAAAAGCCCACACCGGCGTCAACGTGCCCTCCGGTTCGCTCCCGTCCAGAAGGCGCATGAGCCCCAGCCGCACCTCCGTGACCTCCAGCTCCGCGACCCCCTGTCCCAGCGGCAGCCGGTCGATCGCCTGTGAAAACAGCCGCTCCACCTCGTCAAACGGGAGCATGGCCGCCGTGCCCGACGGCCCCTCCAGCACCTCTGTGGGACACGACCAGGTCAGCGCACGCACGCCGGTTTCATCCACGGCGGCAAGTATCAGCTCGTGGCCCCAGGAATCGCCACCGGACTCCGTCTGGACAGACGACAGGCCCGTGAGCCACAGGCAGCCCGCGCTCCCATAGGCCGGCGTCACGCGCACGATATACCCGTCGTTTTGCCACTCGCCGGCATAGTCCCCGTCGGTGGGGGCGTCGTTTCCATAATACACGCCATAGACCGACAGCTCCAGGATTCCGTCGAACAGCGCCCGCACCTGGTCGATCGCCTGCTGCGGCGTCAGGTCCAGCCCGTGGTGCGTCTCCCCATAGGCCGCGGGGTCGATCCGCTCGTTTTGCACATTTGTGCCGCACTTGTCCCAGAACGAAGCAGCGTAGGTGCCCGCGGAAACAAACTGAAAGCCCGTCGCCAGGGCATGGTCCGGGTCGTTGGTCACCGTCACCAGGTCCCGTTCGGCGTCTCCGCCCGCCGCGCTGTTCGGCACGTTCGTCAGCCACGCCGTGCGGAGCGCGCCGTCCTGCTGGGAATAGCTTCCGTCCCAGGTCTGTTGGGCGGGCGCCTCCCCGGCCTCCAGCTGCCGCTGGTATGCCCGAAGTGCCGCAAGCGCCTCCTCCTGCTGCGGCAGATACGTGTCCGTATAATAGTCCTCGCCGTACTCGGCCACGATGCGCTCCCGCACCGTCTCCGATTCCATCAGGCTTTCGTTGTAGTCAATGGCGGCCGCCACGCCATCCGGCGTCTGAGAGGCGTCATACGCATACAGTGTCTCGCCGAGCAGGCGGCGCGAAAGCAGCTCCACCTCCTGCTCCGTGAACGCGCGCGGCGCGACCCGCGCCTGCGGGAACGACGTCTCCGACAGATACCGGATGGGAACGTCCGCCGTCACATGCGCCCCCAGGTTCTCGCCCACAAAGTCGCAGGCAAACCGCTCCGGAAAGGCGGACACGTCCGTCTCGCCCGCCTGCGCCGTGGCCGCCGGTTCCGGCGTCCCGACCGGCTGCGCCGCGTCCGTGCCCTCCGGCAGGGCCGCCGGCTGCGCCGGCTGGCAGCCCGCCGCCAGGGCGCACGCGCAGAGCAGCGCCAGAGTGCCTAATAGCGCGAGCGGCTTTTGCATCGTTTTTGTCATGTCTGCTACCCCCAGTCAGTTGCGGGCACGTCAGGCCCAGCGGTTGATGTAGTTGCCGTCCAGCGCGTTGATCAGCAGGACTTCCGGCTCCAAGCCCGCGTCCAGCTCGTGCTCCATCCCGAGCACGATGGCCCAGGCCGGCACGAGGAACACCTCGTCCCCCTGCTCCGGGATCTGCTGCAGCGCCGAGGTCAGCAGCACGCGCTCCACGCGCACGTCCCCCTCGTTGCCAAATTCCGCTTCAGCAGCGTCGTACACGGGCAGCGCCAGATAGAGCATGTCGCGCACGCGCTGCTGGATGTCCTCAAACGGCAGCAGCGGTGCGTTTTCGCTGGCCGTGTTCACGGTGTTTTTCAGGCGGTTCCAGTTGAAAAAAAGCACGTCCTCCTCCGTCACGTAGAGTCCCAAATACTCCTGCAGCCAGCTCCTTCCATACATCATATCCGTGTCCTGCAGCAGCCCGTTGAGCAGGCGGCCCTCCGTCAGCTCGTCGTAATAAAAGGGCAGCGTACCCTCCACAGACTGCACATAGATCAGCTGATAGCCCTCGTTCATCACCTCAGCGACCATGGTGCCGACCATGCGCGCTTTTTCCGCGCCGGCCAGCGCAAAGCCCTCGACTCCCAGGCGCTTCAGGAACGCATCCCCTATGGCGACGGCCTCCTCTTTCGTAATTTTCACGTTTTCCAGCAGGTGCGGCCGCTCGCCCGGCATCGACTCTCCTTGCAGCACCATGCGCTCCGGCTGCGCTAACACGTAGCGCCGCCAGCCGAGCGAAAACTTGGAACCGCCGCAGGAAAGATAGCCCGTCCGCCCGTCCGACGCGCGCACAAAACGGCTTGCAAACGGAAATTCCTGCCCGCTGGCAGCAAGCGGTACGAACGTGTCCTCCTGCCCGGCGGCCTCCGCCAGCAGCGCCTTCAGCTCGGCGATGTCCTCCTTTTGCCCCTCATAGGGGCCGTAAATGTATTCGCCGGTCTCTTCATCGATGCCCGCAAAGTACCCGCGCTGCGCGTACTGCAGGTCTTCCAGTATCTCGTCGTAGCTGTATTGGGACTCCCGCAGTTCCACCGGCCCGCCAAAGAACAGCTCCGTCAGCTCCACGCACCGCGCAGCATCGAACGATGCGTTTTCCAGCGTCAGCACCGGGCGGCGATCCGCCTCCGGCACCTCGACCGGCACGTCGAATCGGATGGTCCAGCCGCGCAGCTCGAGCGTCTCTTCCCAGCGCTCCGGCGCCGCATATTCCCCCTCCGGCGCGGGCGTGCCGGTGATCGCCTGTTCCAGCGTGCCATCCAGCCGGTTGGCCACGACCTCCTCCTCCGGCGTCGGCTGGCAGCCCGCCGCCACGGCGCACGCGCAGAGCAGCGCGAGCGCGGCGGCGCAGATCCGCGTTTTGCTGTGTGACAAATGGCAGCACCTCCTTTTTCGGCTCTCTTTTGTTGCAGGCTCGCAGCGCGCGCCTCTGCGCGCCGCGAGCCAATTTTCGGGTCAACCATGTGCGCCGGTTACGCACCAAACATCTGTCCGCCAATGGTCAGACTGTATGCCGAGGTATCCCCCGTTTCCTGATAGTAGGAATTGATCAGTCTTGCCTTGACGACAGTGGCATTTTCGCCAACAGCATTCGGAGTATAGTATGTATTCTGGTTCCTTGATACTGTCTTTACAGAACCGCAGCCTGCACCCGACGGCGTGATGGGTAGTGCGTGCGCCGCAGTGCGGGTGCTGCCGGCATAGCTCAGGGTGTCCGGACGTATGGTGAAACATGACCAATTAACATCCGGGTCCTCCGGTCTTGTGATGCTGGAAGATGTGTTAAAAAACCGTACACACGAACCATGGAAGCTGAACGAGGAGTTCAGCGCGCTTGCAGAAGCAGTAAATACAATGAGCATCATCACTCAAACTAAGACGGCCAAATATCTTTGCTTTTTCATAGGCGCCTCCTTCATCGGTATTTTGAGTTAACGATATCCGGCATGATTGTGATTGTGCGTTTTTTTCGTCTGATTATGACACCTATTCTGCTCGTGAGGGCTTATTGTAAGGACGGACTGTTATCTCGGAACAATCATACGCATCCCCCCTTTTTCATTAGACTAAACATTACCATTATTTGGGCTCCGGCATGTAAAAAAGCTAACCGGGGAACGGCGGGGCCGGCTGCTTATGCCGGAAAACAGAAAAAATGCACAAAAATACCCTGTTAAAAATTACAAAAAATTAATTATATTCTAACACATGCGTCTCACATATGCAACTCCCATGCAACTCCCATGCAACTCCCGTTGCCGACACGACTTGCAGGCAACCATGCCATTGCCCCATGCTTAATTCAACATGGCAGCGTGGAAAATGCAACGCGCGCCGTCCGTTGCCCGCGGGCGGTTAGGCCATGTCCGGGCCCGCCGCGCTGCCCGCCGCTGTCAACGCCGCCGGACGCCCTAATTTCGGTGTGCCGTGGCCGTCGCTCTCCGGGGCGGGGGGACGCCGCACTGCGGCGTTTGCTTCTCCGCCCTTCGAATCCCTCTTATCCAAAACAAAGCGGAACGCCCGTGCAACGCGCGGGCGTTCCGCTTTGGCGGAGAGAAAGGGATTCGAACCCTTGATACGGTTCCCCGTATACACGATTTCCAGTCGTGCGCCTTAGACCAGCTCAGCCATCTCTCCACACGCAAGGAGTATCATACACTATTCGCAGCTTTTTTGCAAGCAAATTCTTTTGGCGGTAATCCCGCGCAGCACGCGGCGTTGCGCGTGGCCGCCGGCACCACATTACGGTCTTTCCGCATCTGCTGGGGCGGCCTGTGCCGGCAGCGTCAGCCAGTGCGTAGCCCCGAGCAACGCCGCTTCCGTCTCGTCGTGCGTCGCCACGACGATCAGCTTCGCTCGCTCACGGATCAACGCCGCCGCTGCGTCCCGCCGCACCGCGTCCAGTCCGGTAAACGGCTCGTCCAGCAGCAACACGTCGTCCGAATATGCCAGCGCACGCGCCATGGCAACGCGGCGCCGCATGCCGCCCGACAGCGCATCCGGCCGACCGTCCATCGCCTGTGCAAGGTCCAGCCGGGCCAGCAGCTCGCGGGCCGTCCGCTCGTCGGACACCAGCGCGACGTTTTCCAGCGCCGTGCGCCAGGGCAGCAGACGATCCTCCTGAAATACCACGGAGACGCGGCGCCGTTTAAGCCCCGTCACGCATCCTGCATCCGGCCGCAACAGGCCGCACAGCACGCGCAGCAGCGTGGTCTTGCCGGAGCCGGACGCCCCCCTGAGGACGACCGTGCCGCAATCCGGCCACCGGTCGGACAGGCGCTCCAGCACCCGGTTGTCTCCAAAGCTGACAGAGATTTCGCGCAGTTCTATCATGGCCGCACCTTCCGCGCCGCATACAGCAGCGCGCCTTCCAACAACAGAGACAGGAGGATGACGCACAGGGTCCAGGCAAACAGATCAGCCGTCTCCAACGTCAGTTTAGACTGGTACAAAAAGCTGCCGACCGCGCGCCTGGGCAGCGAGAGAATCTCGGCCGCAACACCTGATTTCCAAGCAAAGCCGAACGCCGTCGTACAGGCCGTCAAAAACTGCGGCATGGCAGATGGCACATAGATATGCCGGATCCGCTTCCAGGCGGGGAACCCCTCCCGGTACACCCGCGCCATCTCCAGCAGCGCCGGATCGGTTGCGCGGATCGCGCCCAGCACGCTGGCCCACACGATCGGCAACACCATTAACAAGGCAATCCACACCGGCACCATGCCGGAAGGAAACCATAGTAACGCCAACAAGATGAACGACGTGACCGGCGTGGCCTTCACAATGCCGCGCAACGGCGCCAGCAGCGCATCCGCAAACCGCGACGCGCCGGTGAGCGCCCCCAGCAGCACCCCGCCGCACACGCCCAGTACAAACCCCAGCAGAATACGCCCGAGCGTGAGTCCAATGGCCGCCCAGCTCTCGGGCTGTGCGAGCAATGCAAAAAGCCGGCGCACGGTTTCCCCCGGCCCCGGCAGCAGCAACGGCCGCGCAACGGCCGCCGCCGCCCCCTGCCAGACCAGCAGGTAGACGGCGGCGATCAATAAACCGCGCAGCGCGCGACGCTCAATCCAGCGACGCATAGAGCGCGTCATCCGGCAGCGCGCCGCCGACGGACGACGGATTGGCATCGAACAGCACCTGCAGCATGGCCTGAGAAGCCTGCCGCATCTCGTCGCCCGTTATACAGACGATGTTGCAGTTGGGAATGGCCCGGGCCGCAATCGCCTCGGAACCGACGATCCCCAGCTCGGCAATCAGCGCCGCCGCGTCCTCTTCCTCATTCACGCGGGTCGCCGAGTCGGCCGCAGCATCCAGAAACGCCTTCACCGCCTCCGGCTCCTCCTCGAGCACGGATTTGCGCACGATATAGCAGCCCTGCAGCAGCGTCGTGTCAGACACGGCGTCCCACTCCGCGGTCAGATCCAGCGCCACGCGCACCGAATCGTTCTTGAGCAGCACGGACGAGACGTTCGGCTCCGGCAGCATGGCCAGCTCCGCTTCGCCCGCCGCCATCATCGTCGCCAACGACGCATGCTCGGCCAGGTACTCCACCTCCACCTGCCCGGTCAGGCCGTTTTTCTCCAGCAGGTATTCAAGCACAAACTGCGGCGTGCTACCCTGGCCGGTGGCATACAGTTTTTTGCCCGCCAGATCGGCAAACGACTGCACCGTCTCCCCGTTCTCCAGGATGTACAGCACGCCCAGCGTATTGACCGCTATCATGACGGCCTCTCCCTCCGTGCGGTTGTACAACACCGCCGCGAGGTTGATGGGGACGGCCGCAATGTCGATCTCGCCGTTGATGAACTTGGCGCTCACGACGTCCGGCGCATCCTGCAGCTCTACAGGAAACTGCTCCGCCTGTTCCGACATGACATAGGCGAGGCCCATGCCAGTCGGCCCCTTCAGCGCCGCCACCTTCAGCACGGCCGGCGGCTCCTGCGCCGCACAGCCGACACAGGCGGCGGCCAAGAGCACCACAAGCAGCACACACACCATTCTTTTGTGTTTCATGTTCTTTGTTCCTCCTTTGGGTACAATACGATAGTGCGCCGGTCGCGCCGGATGCGGCCCGCCGCCTGCAACGCGTCCATGGCGCGATACAGCGTGGCGCGCGACACGCAAAGCGCGTCCGACAAAGCCGACAGGGAAAACGGCAGCTTGCAGACGCCGCCCTCCCCTGCATATTGTTGCAGCAGCAGCATGAGTCGCTCTTCCACGGACGGCTGCACAAAGCCCTCGATGCGGCGGTTCAAAAACCGGACGCGATCGGTCAGATACCGGAGATAGCGCTCCATCAATCGCCCGTCCTCATGCAGCAGCCCCACGAACACCGGCTCCTCCACGAGCAGCGCACGCACCGGCGTCATGGCGCGAATGCTGACGACGTAGGGCTGGTTCGCGTCCTGAAACAGCGACGCAGCGCCAAAGAGGTCGCCCACGCGCAGCACGCTCATGAGCATCGTGTTGCAGCCGCCCTGTTTCTGCACCATCGCAGCGCCGGCGAGAACGACCCCAAGGCTGTTGGCAAACCGGGTCGGCGTATAGATGGTCTGGCCGCCGTCGAAGCGCGCCGTGGAGACGCCGCCGCGCTGCAACACCTCCTGCAGCTGCTCAGCCGAAAAATCGAAAAACAGAGGAGTCTTTCGCAATGCGTCAAAGTCGCCTTTGCTCCATTCTACCTGCATTGCGCCCCTCCTTTTTGTCTCATTTGATACATTAATACTATATCACAGGCCAATTGACACGTCAACGGCAAACGACAAATTTCGTCAGGCGCCGGAAAAAAAGCATTATCCCTTGTTCCGGAGCTGCGTCATGGCGTATAATGTTTGGCATGAAGAAGATGCTATCGTGGAATGTTAACGGGCTACGCGCCTGCCTGGACAAGGGGTTTCTGGACGTCGTCGCGGCGCAGGCGCCGGATCTGCTCGCGTTGCAGGAGACCAAGATGCAGCCGCACCAGGCCGACATCCCGCTCCCCGGCTACCGGCAATACTGGAACAGCGCGGAGAAGAAGGGCTATTCGGGCACGGCCGTGTTTTTGAAGGAGGCGCCGCTCGGCGTGGTTAACGGCATTGGCATGCCGGAATTCGACGTGGAAGGGCGCGTGATAACCGTAGAGCTGGACGGGTTTTACTTCGTCACCGCCTATACGCCGAACGCACAGGAGGGGCTCAAGCGTCTCGACTACCGCATGGCGTTTGAGGACGCGTTCCGCGCCTATCTCGTGTCGCTGGATGCGAAAAAGCCGGTCGTGGTATGCGGCGACCTGAACGTCGCGCATCAGGAGATCGACCTCAAAAACCCGGGGCCCAACCGGGGCGCCGCCGGGTTTTCCGACGAGGAACGCGGCAAGCTGACGGAGCTGCTCGCCGCCGGGTTTACGGACAGCTTTCGCCTGCTGTACCCGGAGGCGACCGGCGCCTATTCCTGGTGGAGCTACCGCTACGGCGCGCGCGCCCGCAACGCCGGGTGGCGCATCGACTACTTTCTCGTCTCCAACCGGCTTGCGCCGCGCGTGCGCGACAGCCTGATCCTGAACGACATCTATGGCAGCGACCATTGTCCCGTGTGCCTGCTGCTGGAGGACTGAAAATGCAGTTCATCCTAGCTTCCGAATCCCCGCGCCGGCGCGAGCTGCTTGCGCTGCTGGGGCTGGAGTTCACCGTTGTGACCAGCCACGTGGAGGAGCGGCCGCCGGCCGGCGCCACGCCGGCGGAGACCGTGCGCGCCCTCTCGCTGCAAAAGGCGGAGGCCGTGGCCGCGCTGTACCCGCACGACTGCGTGATCGGCGCGGATACGATCGTCTATTTTGCAGGCGAGATCCTCGGCAAGCCCCACACGCCGGAGAACGCCGTGCGCTATCTCTCGCGGCTGCAGGGCCGGACGCACACGGTCTATACCGGCGTGACGGTCATCGCCAACGGGCGCGCCGACACGCGCCACGCCACGACCGACGTGACCTTTGCCCCGATGACGCAGCGGGAAATCGAGTGGTACGTCGGCACCGGCGACCCGCTGGACAAGGCCGGCGCCTATGGCGCGCAGGGTCCGTTCGGCGCGTTTATCGAGCGCATTGAGGGCACCTATTTCAACGTCATCGGCCTGCCGTTGCCGCTGCTGTACCGCATGCTGCGCGACGCGGGCGCGCTGCCGGCCGACCGCACATGAACCAAATCATCGAAGAAAAACTAAAGCTGCTCCCCTCCGCCCCCGGCGTCTACAAGATGTTCAACGCCGCGGGGGAGGTCATCTACGTCGGCAAGGCCGTGTCGCTGAAGAACCGCGTGCGCCAGTACTTCCAGTCCTCGCGCAACCACACGCCCAAAGTCCGCGCCATGGTCAGCCACGTGGCGGATTTTGAGATCCTCCGCACCTCGAATGAGACGGAGGCGCTCACGCTCGAATCCAACCTCATCAAGCAGTTCAAGCCCAAGTACAACATCCTGCTCAAGGACGACAAGCACTTCCCCTATGTGCGCATCGACTACCGGCAGGACTTTCCGCGCGTGGAGATCGTCCGCCGCGTGGGCAAGGACGGCGCGCGTTACCTGGGTCCGTTCCTGTCCGGCATCGCGCTGCACGACAGCATGAACGTCGTGCGCGAACACTTCCCCGTGCGCCACTGCAAAAAGGACCTGAAGCGCGCCATGGCGCGCCGGGAGCGCCCGTGCCTGATGTACCATGTGGGCAAGTGCTGCGCCCCGTGCTCCGGCAACGTGACACGGGAGGCCTATCATGCGATGCTCGATGAAATTTGCGCCTTCCTCACGGGGCACACGGAAGCCGTCGTCCATAAGCTCACCGCCGAGATGGAGCAGGCCGCCGCGGCGCTCCAGTTTGAGCGCGCCGCCGCGCTGCGCGACAGCATCCGCGCCATCGAAACGCTGCACGACAAGCAAGTGGTCATCGGCACACACAAGAACATGGCGGACGTGTTTGCGCTCGGCCGCCTGGGTGACAACGTGCTGGTATTTGCGCTCTTTGTCCGCGACGGCAAGGTGATCGGCACGGAAAAATTCCATATGCGCGCGGACGCCGGCGAGACCGACGCGGAGATCCTCTCCGCCTTCCTCAAGCAATACTATCTGGAAGTGGCCACGTTCCCGCCGGAGATCCTGCTGCACAGCGCGGCGGCGGACATGGACGCCATCGCCGCCTGGCTCGGCGAGCGCGCCGGCCGCAAGATACACCTGTATGTGCCGCAGCGCGGCGACAAGGCCCAGCTTGCCAGGCTGGCCTATCGCAACTGCGTGGACGCGCTCGAAAAGGACGCCGCCCTGCAGGCGCGCGCGTGGGAGCGCGGCGAAGGCGCGCTGGCGGAGCTGTCCGGCGTGCTGGGGCTGGAGAGCATCCCCGCCAGGCTGGAATGCTTTGACAACTCGCACATCCAGGGGCGCGACACCGTGTCGTCCATGGTCGTGTTCACCGACGGCCAGCCGGACCGGAAGGCCTACCGGCGGTTCCGGATCCGCGCGGAAGCCGAAGGCGACGACCTCGTGGCCATGCGCGAAGCGCTGACCCGGCGCTTTGCCCGCTTCCAGAGCGGCGCGCCCGGCTTTGACCGTCTCCCCGACCTGCTCGTCATCGACGGCGGGCGTACCCAGCTCGACGTGGCAATGGAGGTGCTGAACGAGGCGGGGCTGTCGTTCGTCCCGTGCATCGGCCTCGCGGAGGCGCACGAGCTGATCTATCAGCCCGGGGAGCCGCTGCCGCTGGAACTGCCCCGCAACAGCGCCGCACTGCACCTGCTGGAGCGCATCCGCGACGAGGCGCACCGCTTTGCCATCACCTACCACCGCAGCCTGCGGCAAAAAAATGCGCTCTTCTCCGTGCTCGACCAGATCGACGGGATTGGCGAGCGCAGGAAGCGCGCCCTGTTCGACGCATTTGTGACGCTTGACGCCATGAAAAACGCCTCCGTGGAGGCGCTTGCGGCCATACCTGCCATGAACCACGCCGCTGCACGCGCCGTATACGCACACTTCCACCCGGAAGAGCCGACCGGCAACGGCCGCGCGCCCGGCGAACATGGCAGCGGGGACGGCGAAGCAGAGGAAACGGCAAACCGGACGGACTAGAAAGCAGAATAGACAGAAACGCGGCGCATGCCATTTGAGGCATGCGCCGCGCGCGTTGTACCGTTGTGTTGGGGGGCCGGGACGCGGTTATTCGTCCTCTTCGTCCTCGCGCTTGGCCTGCTCGATGATCTTCTGCGCCAGGTTGGCCGGCACGTCTTCATAGCGCACGAACTCGGACTTGAAGGAGCCGCGCGCCTGCGTCATGGAGCGCAGATCCGTCGCGTACTTGAACATCTCGGACAGCGGCGCTTCCGCCACGACCTCCGTGCCGCCTTCGACCGGGTTCATGCCCAGCATGCGACCGCGACGGCGGTTCAGATCGCCGATGATGTCGCCCACGCATTCGGACGGGACGAGGATGTCATACCGGTAGATGGGCTCGATCAGCGCGGGAGACGCCTTGGCGCACGCCGCCTTATAGGACAGGCGGGCAGCCGATTTGAACGCCACTTCCTTGGAGTCGACGGGGTGATACTTGCCGTCGTACAGCGTGGCCTTTACGCCCACCATCGGATAACCGGCCAGTACGCCGTGCACCATGGCCTCGCGAAGGCCCTTTTCGACGGCGGGGATGTACTCCTTCGGCACCACGCCGCCGACGATCGCGTTGACAAACTCGAAGTCCACGCCCTCGTCCGCAGGCTCAAACCGCATCTGCACGACGCCGAACTGGCCGCTGCCGCCGGACTGCTTCTTGTGCTTGCCTTCCGCCTCCGCGCTCGAGCGGATCGTCTCGCGGTACGGGATACGCGGGTCGGACAGCACCGCCTCGACGTTGGACTTGTTCTTCAGCTTGCTGCACACCACGTCGATGTGCATCTCGCCCAGCCCCTGGATAAGCACATCGCCCGTTTCGGCATTCTTTTCGATGAGGATGGTCGGGTCTTCCTCGCGGATGCGGTTCAGGCCGGAAATGACCTTGTCGTCCTCGCCCTGCTTCTTGGCGGTCACCGCCAGGCTGATGCACGGCGCGGGGAACTCGATCGGGGCAAAGCGGACCGGTTTGGCGGCGTCGCACAGCGTGTCGCCGGTCGCGGTATACTGCAGCTTACCCAGCGCGCCGATGTCGCCTGCATTGAGCTTGTCCAGCGCAATGGTCTTCTTGCCGCGCATGAGATACGGCGCGCTCGGCTTTTCCGACTTCTCAGCGTTGGCATTGTAGGGCGCCAGATTGGCGTCCAGGGAGCCGGCGTACACCTTGATGATGGAGTATTTGCCGAACTGGTCGATGACCGTCTTAACGACCTGGGCCGCAAACGGGCCGTCCGCCTGCAGTTCCACTTCGGCGCCGGTCTTGACGTCCATGGCCTTCTTCGGCTTGACCTGATCGGCGGCGGGCAGATAGTGCACCATGTTGTCGAGCAGCGTCGCCACGCCGATGTTGGGCGCGGCGGCCACGCAGCACACCGGCGTCACGACGCCCTCGCGCACGCCGATGGAGAGGCCGCGCAGGATGTCCTCGCGCGGGAGCTCGCCCTCTTCAAAATACTTTTCCATGAGCTCCTCGTCGCTCTCGGCGGCAGCCTCGGTCAGCTTTTCATACAGCGCCTGCGCTTCTGCGGCGAGATTGCCGGGGATGTCGATCTCCTTTTCGCCCTTGCCGTCGAACAGCTTGCCCGTCATATGCACGATGTCGACATAGCCCTTGAACGCGCCGCCCTCAATGATGGGCAGCTGAATGGGCACGACGGACGGGCCGAACTTCTCGTTGATGGCGGCCATGACCTTTTCAAAGTTCGCGTTCTCGCGGTCGAGCTGGTTGATGACCATCATGCGGGCCTTGCTCTGCTTCTGGCACATGGCCATGGCCTTTTCCGCACCGACAACGGGGCCGGAAACCGCGCCAACGACGATCAGCGCACTGTCCGCAAGCTCCATCGCCGCCGTCACTTCGCCGTAAAAGTCGAAAAAGCCCGGCGCATCGATCACGTTGACTTTGGTCCCCTTCCATTCCAGCGGCGCCAGCGCCAAGTTGATGGAGATGTTCCGTTTGATCTCCTCGGGATCAAAGTCGGTGGTCGTGGTGCCGTTCTCGACCTTGCCCAGGCGCTCCAGCAGGCCGGCGTTGAACAGCATAGCTTCCGTCAACGTGGTCTTGCCCTCACCGCCATGGCCGAATACGCCTATGTTGCGGATGTCCTTTGCGGTATACACTTTCATTCCGGTACCCCCTAAAATTGCTTTTGTATGCGCATGAATTGTTGCCCGTCAGCCGGGAAAACCCATTATAGCCAAAATCTATATTATCAGTTTCGTCACCGCTTGTAAACCATGAATTTCTAAATTGCGCCCCCGGCCAGGTACGCCATTTGCGCTTCGGTCAACGTGTCGATCGAAACGCCGAGTGCCGACAGCTTTTCACGCGCCACCGCGCGGTCGATTTCTGCAGGAACGGGATGCAGCCGAACTTCGAGCCCCCTGCCGCTTTGGGCCAGATACCGCGCGCACAGCGCCTGGATGGCAAAGCTCATGTCCATGATCTCGGCGGGATGCCCGTCGCCGGCAGCCAGGTTAACGAGCCGCCCCTCGGCCAGCAGATAGAGCCAGCGCCCGTCCGCCAGCCGGTAACCGCGGATGTTCGGCTTCATCTGCCGTTGCTCGACCGCCAGCCCCTCCAGCGCGCGGACGTCCACCTCCACGTCAAAGTGGCCGGCGTTGCACAGCAAAGCGCCATCCTTCATGCGCAGAAACGCCTGCTCGCCGATGACGCCGCAGTTGCCCGTCACCGTGATGAACAGGTCGCCTACCGTCGCCGCCTGTTCCATCGGCAGCACGGCAAAGCCGTCCATCACCGCCTCAATGCCGCGCACCGGGTCCACCTCCGTCACGATCACCTGGGCGCCCAGGCCGCGCGCGCGCATGGCGACGCCCTTGCCGCACCAGCCGTATCCCGCCACGACAACGTGCTTGCCCGCCACGATCAGGTTGGTCGTCCGGTCGATGCCGTCGAACACGGACTGCCCCGTGCCGTACCGATTGTCGAACAGGTGCTTGCAATCCGCGTCGTTGACCGCAATCATTGGAAACGGCAGCCTGCCGCTTCGCTCCAGCCCCTTGAGACGCAGGATGCCGGTCGTCGTCTCCTCACAGCCGCCGATCACGCGCGCAGACAGCGACGGATCCGACGTAAGCAGCGTCTGCACGATGTCGCCCCCGTCGTCGATCACGATGTCGGGCCGGCAGCTGACGGTGTGGCGCAGGCACGCCGCATATTCCTCCGCCGTCGCGCCATGCAGCGCAAACACGTGCATGCCGTCCTCCGCCAGGGCCGCAGCGACGTCGTCCTGCGTGGAGAGCGGGTTGCTGCCCGTGACGTACATCTCCGCGCCGCCGGCCGCCAGCGTCTGGCACAGGCAGGCCGTCTTGGCCTCCAGGTGGATCGACAGCGCGACCTTCAGCCCGGCAAACGGGCGCTCAGCCTGAAACTGCCTGCGAATGCCGGCCAGCAGCGGCATGTTGCGCCGCACCCACTCGATCTTGTCCCGGCCGGAGGGCGCAAGCGACAAATCCCGGATGACGTTTTCCATCGTTCAGTTTCCTTTCGTCAAATGTTCCAACGCCGCCTGCAGCTGGGTGTCCTGCTCGCGCGGCAGGCTGTCGAGCGCTACGTCCCGATACGCTTCCGGCAGCTCGACGACGAAGTCGGGCGCGATGCCCACGCCATGGATGCAGACGTCGTTGGGCGTATAATAGGCGTCGGTCGTCAGCTTGACCCAGCCGTCGTTGGCCGCCAGTTTGAAATACGTCTGGACGATGCCCTTGCCAAAGGTCTGCGTGCCGATGACCGTCGCCACGCCATGATCCTGCAACGCGCCGGCAAGCAGCTCCGACGCGGACGCGGAGTTGCCATTGACGAGCAGGACGGTTGGCAGCGTGCAGGCCGTGTCGTCCTCGGCCCGGTAGACCACCGTCTGCTCGGTGCGGGACTTGATGCTCACGATCAGGTCGCCTTTTTCCAGGAAGAGGTCCGCCACGCCGAGCACTTCCGTCAGCCCGCCGCCCGGGTTGTCGCGCAGGTCGACGATGAGCGCTGCGGCGCCCTGCTCCGTGAGCGCCTGAATGGCGTCCGTCGTCTCCTGCACCACGTGGCCGTTAAAGCCGGTGATACGGAGATAGCCGATTCCGCCGTCCAGCAGTTCCCACGTCGCATACGGCACGTTGATCACCGCCTGCTCGACCGTGACGGTAAAGGTCTCGCCGTCACGGCTGAGAGACAGCTCGTCCGGCGTGCCGTCCGTTTGGAACAACAGCAGCACCTCGTCGAGCGAAAGCCCCGCCACCGCCGTGCCGTTGACCGTCAAAATCCGGTCGCCTGACAAAGCCCCGGCCGTCTCCATGGGGCTGCCCTCATACACGCGCTGGATGACGCACCCCTCCGCATCCGGCGCGCCAATCACAATGCCGATGCCGCTGTACTCCCCGGAATTGGAGCGCATGTGCTCGGCATATTGTTCGGCCGTGTAATACTGCGCGTAATCGTCGCCGATGCCGGCGACCATGCCGCGCAGTGCGGCGTCGATGAGCGCGTCTTCGCCGCCGACCTTTTCATCGTAATAATAATAGACGCGCGCGATCGTGTCCGCCATCTGCGCCAGCGGCGCCCAGGCCCCGCCGCCCCACAGCCCGCAGAAAAATGCCGTTACGCCCGAGGATACGAGCGCAACGGCAATCAGCAGCACGGCAAAGCCGGCGGTCCTGTTCGTGTGTTTTCCCTGTTCCTGCATGTCTCTCCGATCCTTTCAACGGACGGGCGCAATGACGCGCTGCTGCATCTGCTGCAGGTCGCACACGTCCAAATGGCGCTCCGGCTTGTCAAGCAGCTCGGACAGGCCGCGCGGCACCGGCATGCCTGTCAGCGCATACAGGCGATCCGCATTCTCAAAGTCGTCGTCGCCGGGCGTCTCAAACACGGAGAGCACGTCTGTAGCAAACTTATACGGATTGGCAGTCGACAACAGGATGGTCTGCGTGGCGTCGCCGGTGCGGTCGGCATAGCGCTCGTACACCGTCTGCGCCACCGCGGTGTGCGGGTCCATCAGATAGCCGTGCGCGTCGTACACGCGGCGGATGGTCGCCAGCGTGTCCTGTTCGTCGCACCAGCCGGCCGTAAACAGGTCCGCCAGCGCCTCCCGGCGAGACTCGCCGATCTCATAGGCGCCGGTTTCCGACAGCGACCGCATCCAGGCGCCGACCTGGCTCGCATCCCGGCCGCACAGCTCGAACAGCAGCCGCTCGAGATTGCTCGAAATCAGGATGTCGATGGAGCAGCTCATGCTGCGGTAAAACGGCCGGCGGTCGTTGTATACGCCGGTGTCGAAGAACTCCGTCAGCACGTTGTTGCGGTTCGACGCGCAGAGGAGCCGCCGCACCGGCAGGCCCATGCGCTTGGCATAATAGCCGGCCAGGATGTCGCCAAAGTTGCCGGTCGGCACGCAGAAGTTGACCGGCTCTCCCGCCGCCACGCGGCCCGTGCGGCGCAGCGTCGCATAGGACGTGAAATAGTACACGATCTGCGGCAGCAGCCGGCCGAAGTTGATCGAGTTGGCGCTGGACAGCCGGTAGCCCAGCCGGTCCAGCGTTTCACGCGCCCCCGCGGAGGCAAAGATGCGCTTCACACCGGTCTGCGCGTCGTCAAAGTTGCCGCGCACGGCGCACACGTCGACGTTGTCCCCCTCCTGGGTGACCATCTGCAGGCGCTGCGCCCGGGACACGCCGCCATCGGGATAGAACACGAGCACGCGCGTGCCCGGCACGTCGCAAAAGCCGGCCAGCGCCGCCTTGCCCGTGTCGCCCGACGTGGCCACAAGGATGTAGATCTTCCGATCTTCGCCGGTCAGCTTCAGCGCGTCGCACATCAGATACGGCAGCATCTGCAGCGCCACATCCTTAAACGCCATCGTCGGCCCGTGCCAGAGCTCCAGCACGCTTTCGCGCCCATCCAGCGGGCGCACGGGCGTGACGGCCGGGTCGTCGAAGTTGCGGTAGGCCGCGTCGATCATGCCGCGCAGCTCGTCTGCATCCGTCTCCGTCAGATAGCGGGACATCACGGCAAACGCCGCCTCGCGATACCCGCCGCCCAGCAGCGTTTCAACATCCAGTTGTGGAAACGACGCGGGCACGTACAGTCCGCCGGAGGGGCAGATACCCTGCACGATTGCCTGCGCCGCCGTGACGGCCGCGCCGCCCCGAGTGCTCAAGAATTCCATGGTTCGCCTGTCCTTTATTATGTGGTTTGCAGCACCATTTCACGCATGAACGGCGGCAGCATGTCGCGGTTGCCGCTGATGCTCAGGATGATGTTGACGTTGTATTGTTCGGAAAACGCCCGCAGATCGGAAAATAATCCCTCCAGAGACGCAAGGTCGTGGTGGACAAAATTCAGGAACCCGTCGATATAGACGTATTCGAGATCAAAGTCCTGCGCGGAGATGCCGCAGAGGAACCCGTACAGCATTTTGGGAGATTCAATCCCGTACTGTGCCGCGTTGATGAACCGGATGCTGGAGTTGAGATCGAACATGTAGCTGTTGTCATCGTCGATAAAGACCAGACTGCCCTTTGCATCCATCGCGGTTCGGTTCGCATGCTGCAAAAGGCGCTTCGTTTTCCCGGTACCCTTTTCTCCGAAAATGACTCCAATCAATGACGTGCTCCTCCGTTTGTTTTTTTACATTATAGCTTGAACCACGCCGGATTGACAAGCGAAACTGAAAAAGTTTCGGATTTTGTCATGGATGTGCTATAATGCTTCCGTGTGTGCATCGCATCCACACACGGATTTCACAAACCGGGTCCCCGGCCCGGCCATGGAGACGACGACAAAGATGGATTTGAACGTCTTGAACCCGGAGCAGCGGGAAGCTGTCCTGACCACCGAAGGCCCTCTACTGGTGCTGGCCGGCGCCGGCAGCGGCAAGACGCGCGTGCTCACGCACCGCATCGCCTATCTGATTGGCGAAAAGGGCGTACTGCCCCGCCAGATTCTCGCGCTGACCTTCACCAACAAAGCCGCAGGCGAAATGCGCGAGCGCGTGGAAGCGCTCGTCGGCGGCGTTTCCTCCGAGATGTGGGTCATGACGTTCCACTCCTGCTGCGCGCGCATCCTGCGGATGGAGATCGAACATCTGGGCTACGAGCGGTCGTTTACCATCTACGACGACGCCGACCAGCAGACGCTTCTCAGGCGCATCATCCGGGAGCTGAACCTGAACGACAAGATCTATACGCCGCGGATGCTGTCCAGCAAGATCTCCGACGCCAAGAACCACTCGCTGCAGCCGGAACAGTTTTTACGCGAATCGTATGCGCAACAGCCCGTCATCGACGTGTTCCACCGCTACCAGACGGCACTGCGGCAGAACAACGCGCTCGACTTTGACGACCTGCTGCTCAAGGTGCTCGAGCTGTTCGAGCGCTTTCCGGACGTGCGCGAAAAGTATCAGCAGCGCTTCCGCTATATCCTCGTGGACGAATACCAGGACACAAACCTCGCGCAATACCACCTGGTGCGGCAGCTCGCGGCAGCGCACCGCAACCTGTGCGTGGTCGGCGACGACGACCAGAGCATCTACGGCTGGCGCGGCGCGGACATCCGCAACATCCTGGAATTTGAAAAGGACTTCCCGGGCGCCAGGGTAATCCGGCTCGAACAGAACTACCGCTCGACGAGCCGCATTCTCGAGGCGGCCAACCGCGTGATCGCCAACAACGGCAGCCGCAAACCCAAGACGCTGTGGACCGCCCGCAAGGGCGGCGACCCCATCGCGCTGCACGAGGCACGCGACGAGCGCGACGAGGCGGCCTTTGTGTGCGGCAGCATCCTCCAGGGCCTGCGACAGGACGGACGGCGATACAGCGACTATGCCATCCTGTACCGAACGCACGCACAGAGCCGCGTGCTCGAAATGTACCTGCAAAGCTACAGCATCCCCTATCGGGTATACGGTGGCCTTTCGTTCTTTCAGCGCGTGGAAGTGAAAGACATCCTCTCCTATCTGCGCCTGCTGCAAAACCCCAACGACGACATCGCATTTACGCATGCCGTCAGCACGCCGCGGCGCGGCATTGGCAGCAGCACGCTCGCACAGCTGCAGGCCGCGGCCAACGCGCAGGGGCTCTCCCTGTTTGCCGCAGCCATGGCGGGCGAAGCGGCGCTGCCCCCGAAGCTCGCGCAAAAATTTGCCCCTTTTTGCGCCATGATGCAGGAGGTGTATGGCACCATCGGCGTGCAGCCGCTTGCGGAATCCATGGAGCAGCTGCTCGCAGCCATCGACTACGACACCTACCTGCGCGAGGATCGCAAGGGCGCCTATGAGACGCGCGCAGAGATCGTCGAAGAGCTGGTCAATTACGCGCGGCAATTTGAGGAAGAATTTGCGCAGGCCGGCCAGGGCGGACAGGACGTCCTGCAGTCTTTCCTCGAAATGGTCTCGCTGTTTTCCGCCACGGACGCCCTCGACGAAACGACAGACCGGGTGTCCATGATGACGCTGCACAGCGCCAAGGGGCTGGAATTCCCGGTCGTGTTCCTGACAGGCATGGAAGACGGGCTGTTCCCGTCCTCCCAGTCCCGGTACGACCCGGCCAAGCTCGAGGAGGAGCGCCGTCTCTGCTACGTCGGCATCACGCGCGCAAAGGAAACGCTCATCCTCACCCGTGCAAAGCAGCGCATGCTGTACGGCAAGATCGAACCTGCCGCCCCCTCGATGTTCCTCGATGAGCTCGGGGACCTGCTGCCTGACCGGGAGCCTGCCGATGTGGACGCGTTCGGCCGCGAGAGCACATTCGGGCGCGACGGCGCGTTTGGCCACGAAAGCACTTTTGGCCGCGAGAGCGCGTTCGGGCGGACCGCGGCCGGGTTTCAGCGCGGCACTCCGGCGCCCGCCGGCCAGGCCGCCCGCCCCGTCCCCCCCGCCGGCGGGTTCGGCGCGCAGCCCGTGCGGACGCCAAAGCCCGTGCCCACGGGCGCGGTGCTGGAGCTTGAGGCCGGGCAGCGGGTGCTGCACAAGGCTTTTGGCCCCGGCACGGTATGCACCGTCACCGGCAGCGGCAATCATCAAATTGTAGAAATCGCGTTCGACAACGGCGCCACGAAAAAATTCGCCGCCGCTTACGCGCCCATCACCGCCATGGAGGACTGAGACGCATGGACAGACAGCAGGAACTGACTTCTCTGCTCCAACAATACGCCGCCGCCTACTATGAGCAGGACGCGCCGCTCGTGTCCGACAGCGAATACGACGCGCTGTACGACGAGCTGCTGGATCTCGAGCGCGAGAGCGGCGTCGTACTGCCCGGCTCGCCAACGCGCCGCGTCGGCGGCGCGCCGCAGGGCGGCTTTGTCCCACACACGCACCTCGCGCGCCTGTGGAGCATGGACAAGGTGCGCACGGCGGAAGGCCTGCGCGACTGGGAAGCGCGCGTCCGCCGGCTGACAGAGGGCATGGGCGAGCCCGAGTTTGCGCTCGAGTACAAGTTCGACGGCCTGACGATCAATCTCACATATGAGGGCGGTCGCCTCATTACCGGCGCCACGCGCGGCAACGGCGTCACCGGCGAGACCATCACCGCGCAGGTCCGCACGATCCGCTCCCTGCCGCAGCAGATTCCCTTTTTGGGCCGCATGGAAGTGCAGGGCGAGTGCATCATGCGCCTGTCGGTGCTGGAAGCGTTCAACCGCACGGCCGACGAGCCGCTGAAAAACGCGCGCAACGCCGCCGCAGGCGCGCTGCGCAACCTCGACCCGGCGGTGACGGCTGCGCGCCGGCTGGACTGTTTCTGCTACAACGTGGGCTATATCGAGGGCAAGCGGCTGCATGACCAGCAGGAGATGCTGGCCTTCTTGCAGGAAAACGGCTTTCCCGTCAGCCCGTTTATCCGCTATTGCCACGGCGCGGACGAATTGCTTTTTGAGATAGAGCAAGCGGAAAAGACGCGCGGCACACTGGATTTTCTGATTGACGGCATGGTCGTCAAGGTGACCGATTTCGCCCTGCGCGAGGCGCTTGGCGAGACGGAAAAATTCCCGCGCTGGGCCATGGCGTTCAAATTCGCCGCAGAGGAGACGACCGCCACGGTGGAGTCGGTGACCTGGGAGGTTGGCCGCACCGGAAAGCTCACCCCGCTTGCGCACCTGAGCCCGGTGGAGCTGTGCGGGGCGACCATCCGCCGCGCAACGTTGAACAACTTTGACGACATCCAGCGCAAGCGCGTGGGCATCGGCTCGCGCGTGTTCATCCGCCGCAGCAACGACGTGATTCCCGAGATCCTCGGCAGCGTGCCGGACGACGTGCCGGAGGCGCCGGTGGAAAAACCGACGCGCTGCCCGCAGTGCGGCGCGCACGTCGAGCAGCGCGGGGCGCACCTGTTCTGCACCAACTCCCTCTCCTGCAGGCCGCAGATCGTCGGCCGCATTGCCCATTACGCCTCCCGCGACGCCATGGACATCGAGTCGCTGAGCGGCAAGACGGCCGCGCAGCTCGTGGACGCCTTCGGCATTGCGACGATACCGGAGCTGTACGATCTGACGGTGGAACGGCTCGTCCCGCTCGACCGGTTTGGGCAGAAAAAGGCGCAGAACCTGATCGACGCGCTGGAGCAGAGCAAGCGCCGGCCGCTCAGCGCCTTTCTGTTCGCGCTCGGCATCCCGAACGTGGGCATCAAGACGGCGCGCGACCTCGCCAGGCGCTTTGGCACGCTGGACGCCGTGCGCGGCGCGACGCGCGAAGCGCTGCTGGCCATCGACGACGTGGGCGACATCGTGGCCGACAGCATCCTGCAGTTCTTTCAGGACGCCTCTATCGCAGCACAGGTAGACGCGCTGCTCAACCACGGCGTGGCGCCCACAGAAGAGGCCGCCGCCGCGCCGGCCAGCCCGCTCGCCGGGAAGACCGTCGTCGTGACCGGCACGCTGCCCTCCATGGGCAGGCGCGAAGCTGAAGCGCTGATCGAGCGGCTGGGTGGCAAGGCGGCCTCCAGCGTAAGCAAAAAGACGGACTATGTGCTCGCCGGCGAAAACGCCGGCAGCAAGCTCGACAAAGCGCGCACGCTCGGCGTGCCCGTACTGGACGAAGCGACATTTTTTACACTGATTGGAGAACACTGATGCGCCTTGGCAAACTGGACAACGACGAGCTGGAACGGCTCGTGCTTAAAAAATTTCAAAAGACCCGGTCGGAATCGCTGCAAGCGCCGCAGGTCGGCGAGGATTGTGCCTGGCTGGATCTGGGCGGGGACCTGGCCGTGTTTTCCTGCGACCCGATCACCTCGGCCTCGATCGCGCACCTGGGCCGGTTGAGCGTACACGTAAACTGTAACGACGCGGCCGCCGCCGGCGCGGAACCGGTCGGCCTGCTGGTGACGCTGCTCGCGCCGCCTTCCATCACCCGGGAGCAGATCGGCAGGATCGCGGACGACCTCGCCGCCGCCGCCCGCGACGCCGGCGTGGATATCGTCGGCGGGCACACGGAGGTCACGGACGCGGTGACGCGCCCCGTCACGAACACCGCCGTCGTCGCGCGCTGCCCGCGCGCGCGGCGGATGCGCGGCCTGCAAGCTGGAGACGACCTGGTCATGACCAAATGGGCGGGTCTCGAGGGAACCTCCATCATCGTGGAAGATTTTCCCGCGCTCGCCGCCCGGCTGACCGACGCGCAGCGGCAGGCGGCGCACGGCCTGTCCGCGCTGCTCTCGGTCGTGCCGGAGGGCCGGTACGCCGCGGCGCACGGCGCCTCCGCCATGCACGACATCACGGAGGGGGGCGTACTGGGCGCCTGCTGGGAAATGGCGCAGCTGGGCGGCTGCGGTATGATCATTGAACGCGACAGCATCCCCCTGCGGGAAGAGACGCGCGCGCTCTGCGCGGCGGCCGGGCTCGACCCGCTCCGCCTGATCAGCAGCGGCAGTATGCTGATCGCCTGCCCGGACGGCGCGGCGATGGTGGACGGGCTCGCGTCGCTCGGCATTCTGGCGACCGTCATCGGCAGGGCCGTGGTGGACGGCGAGGTGCGCTTTTCAGACGGCGATTGCATTGCGCCGCCGGGCGCGGACGAATTATACCGCTTGTTTACCTAACGCTTTTATGGTATGATAAATTGTCATTGTTTGCGGAGGCAGTCAGGAGGAAGCGTATGTACAGCATGACCGGCTATGGCAGGGGCGCCGCCCAGTGCGACGGGCGGGAGATCACGGTCGAGTTCAAATCGGTCAACCACCGGTACCTGGATGTGTCCATGCGCCTGCCCCGCCACCTCGCCTTTTTGGAAGATCCGCTGCGCAAGCTGCTCGCCGAGCGGCTCTCTCGCGGGCACGTGGACGTGTTTGTCAACTATCGCAACACGCGCTCGGACGCGCGTACCGTCCGCATTGACGACGCGCTGCTCGGCGCCTATCTCGATGCGGCGCGCAAGGCGTCGGACCGCTTCTCGCTGCGCGACGACATCGGCCTCACGGCCGCGTTGCGCCTGCCGGATGTGACGGAGATCTGCGAGGCGGACGAAGATCGCGACGCAGTCACCGCGCTGTGCCTGCAGGCGGCGGAAACCGCTGTCGGCGAGCTGCGAGAGATGCGGCATCTGGAGGGCGAGCGCCTGCGCAAGGACTTCTCCATGCGCATCGACACCGTGCTGGAGCTTACGGAACGCATTGCCACACGCGCGCCGCTGGTCATTGAGGAATACCGCACGCGGCTCAACGAACGGATTGAGCAGCTGCTGCAGACGACCGAAGTCGACCGGACGCGGCTCGCCACGGAAGTAGCACTGTTTGCGGACCGGGCGAGCATCGACGAGGAAATTGTACGGCTGCGCAGCCATGTCGCGCAGATCCGGCTGCTGCTGGACGATCCGGACCCCGTTGGCCGGAAGCTGGATTTCGTGGTACAGGAACTGAACCGCGAATTTAATACCATTGGCAGCAAGGCAAACGACGGCACGCTCACTGCGTGCGTCCTGTCCGGCAAGAACGAAATTGAAAAAATTCGGGAACAGGTGCAAAACATCGAATGAAATTCAGCGGTTCGGGGCTTCGGCTCGTCAACATCGGCTTTGGCAACATCGTTTCGGCTGACCGCCTGATCGCGATTGTCAGCCCGGAGAGCGCGCCCATCAAGCGCATCGTGCAGGAGGCCCGCGAAGCCGGCCGCCTGATCGACGCCACCTGCGGCAGGCGCACGCGCGCCGTCGTCATCACCGACAGCGACCACGTGATCCTGTCCGCCATTCAACCAGAGACCATCGCCAACCGTCTGGACGCTCCCGCCGAGGGGCTGCCGATCGTTGACGAGGAATAAACCCTTTTGGAGGAGCAATCGGATGAACAATCATCAACGGGAGGGCCTGTTGCTCGTAGTATCCGGACCGGCCGGCGTCGGCAAGGGCACGATTGACCGGGTCCTTCTGGAACGAAACCCCAATATGCGCCTCTCCGTCTCCGCCACAACGCGCGCGCCGCGTCCAGGAGAAATCGACGGGGTCCACTATTTCTTTATTTCCGACGAGAAATTCCAGCAAATGGTGAGCAAGGGGGAATTTCTCGAGTATGTGCACGTATTCAACATGGACTATTACGGCACGCCTCGCAGCTTTGTCGAAGAAGAGATCGCGCTTGGGCATGACGTGCTGCTCGAAATCGACGTGCAGGGCGCCATGCGGGTGCGCGAAACCTACCCCGATGCCGTGCTCGTGTTTATCGCCCCCCCGTCGATGGGCAAGCTCAAATCGCGGCTGGTCGGGCGCGGCACGGAGACGCCGGAGGTGATCGAACGCCGGTTTGAAACCGCGTTCTCGGAGATGGAATACATGAAACAATACGACTACATCGTCGTGAACGACGTGCTCGACATCGCCATTGGGCACGTGGAGCACATTCTCGATGCAGAACGTTGCCGCAGCAAACGCAGTGGCA
Organism: uncultured Eubacteriales bacterium; assembly: GCA_900549955.1. Taxonomy (GTDB): domain Bacteria; phylum Bacillota; class Clostridia; order Christensenellales; family CAG-138; genus Aphodomorpha. Next base: position 28,386 of record URQH01000001.1, read on the forward strand.
CTCTGATCAACAAACTGTTGGGAGGCAATGAAACGTTATGATGAACCAACCGCTTAATGAGCTCGTGCAAAAGGCAGGTTGCCGGTATATGCTCGTCACCGCCGTCGCGCAGCGCGCCCGGCAGCTGCAAGCCAACCCCGACAAGCTGGGCGACCGCAAGCCGGTCTCCGTCGCCGTGGATGAGCTGTATCACGACGAGCTGACGCTCGATTACCCCAAGGATTTTGCGCAGCAGGGATAGTCGCCGCATCGCAGGAAGCAGGATTTGCACCGTGACACCGCCGCTCTTGCGGCGTGCGATTTTGCCCGCTTGCGGGCTATTGTGCGTTTTGGGGGAGACACGCCGCCAGCCGGGCCAGAAAGGAGGGAACGGCACTGTACGCACAGGTTTTAATTGACATCGCTCATACGGAGGTCGACCGGCTGTTTACCTACCTGGTGCCGGAAGGCCTGGAAATCGCGCCCGGCATGCACGTGCTCGTGCCCTTTGGTCGCGCCAACGCGCAGAAGGAGGGGTTTGTCCTCGCGCTGTCGGAGGCCGCGGACGGCGCCGGACCGTTTAAAGAGCTTCTGCGCGCGCTGGAACCTTACCCCCTGCTGCTCCCCGAGCAGATCGAGCTGGCACGCTGGATGCAGCGCAGCTACAACTGCCTGCTCATCGACGCGCTGCGCCTGATGATTCCTGCGCAGCTGCGCGGCGGGCGCGTGCATGAGAAGGTCGACCGCACCGTTTCACTTGCGCCGGGGCTCGATGTAAACGCGGCGCTTGCCTCGCTGTGCGACAAGAGCGGCAAGGCGCGCGCCACAAAACAATACGAAATCCTGCAGCTCCTGTCGCAGAGCCGCACGGAGATGTCCGTTTCGGACCTTACGGCGTTTTTCCCCGGCGCCTCCTCCGCCATTTCTGCGCTCGAGCGGCGCGGCTATGTGACCCGCGGGGGGCACGTGACCTTTCGCCGTCCGCAGGGGGCCTCCCCCATACAGGAAACGTCCGTGGTGCCCACCGCCGCGCAGTCAGCGGCAGTAGACGCCGTATCCGCCGCGCTGGACGCGGGAACGCACGAGACTTTCCTGCTGCACGGCGTGACCGGCAGCGGCAAGACGGAGGTCTACCTGCGCTGCATTGAACACTGCATCCGCTCCGGGCGGCAGGCGATCATGCTCGTGCCGGAGATCGCGCTCACGCCGCAGACGGTGAGCCGGTTCCGGGCGCGCTTTTCCGAGGACATCGCAGTGCTGCACAGCCGGCTGAGCGCCGGCGAACGGTTTGACGAGTGGCGGCGGATCCGGCTCGGCCGGGCTAAAGTCGCCGTTGGCGCGCGCAGCGCCATCTTTGCCCCGTTCGCACAGCTCGGCCTGATCGTCATCGACGAGGAACACGAGGGCAGCTACCAAAGCGAAACCACGCCACGTTACCATGCAGTCGAGGTCGCGCGGCACCGCGCCGCTTCCGCCGGCGCGCCGCTGCTGCTCGGCAGCGCCACGCCATCGCTGCTGAGTTACTTTCGCGCCAGCTCCGGCCGTTACCGGCTGCTCGAGCTGCCGGAGCGCGTGATGCGGCGGCCCCTGCCCTCGGTCGACGTGGTGGACATGCGCGAGGAATTCCTCTCCGGGAACAACGGCATCTTCTCCGGCGAGCTGGTGCGCAGGCTGGACGAATGCCTGCAGGACGGCAAGCAGGCCATGCTGTTTTTGAACCGGCGCGGGTACTCCACCTTCGTGTCGTGCCGGGCCTGCGGCACGGTGATCCAGTGCCCGAATTGCGACATCTCCATGACCTACCACAAGGCGGAAAACCGGCTGCGGTGCCACTTTTGCGGCGCCAGCGCGCCCATCCCGCTCCGGTGCCCGACCTGCGGCAAGCCGTTTATCAAGTATTTCGGCATCGGCACCGAGCAGGTGGAGGAGCAGCTGCACCGGCTCTTTCCCAACGTGCGGTCGCTGCGCATGGACACAGACACCATGCGCAAAAAGGGCGCGCACGAAGCGCTCCTCGCGGCGTTTTCCAAGGGCGAGGCGCAGGTGCTGATCGGCACGCAGATGATCGCCAAGGGGCATGACTTTCCAAACGTCACGCTCGTGGGCGTGGTCGCGGCGGACGCGACGCTCTGCATCCCGGATTACCGCAGCACGGAGCGCACGTTCCAGCTGCTGACGCAGGTCTCGGGCCGTGCGGGACGGGACGAGTCTCCGGGGCGCGTGGTCGTGCAGACCTACATGCCCAACCACCCCGCCATCCGGTATGCCAAGGCGCAGGACTACGTGGGATTCTACCACTATGAGCTGGCGGAGCGGCGCAAAGCGCTGTTCCCCCCCTATTCACTCTTTCTGCGCATCCTGTTTTCCGGATCGGACGAAGCCGCGCTCACGGACGCCGGCGAACGATACGGCGCACGGCTCGAAACGGAGATCCGGGCGTTGCTCGGCACGGAGGGCGCGCAGGATTTGCTGCTCCTCGTCGCCTCCCCCGCCCCGATCCGGCGCAAGCAGGGCATTTACCGCTACCAGGTGCTTATCAAGCTCCTGCGCACCAAACGCACGGCGGCGGTGATCCGCCTCGTCTACGACTTTGCCGCGGCGCACCGCAATGAATTATTTGCGCTGCTCGAGGTCAACCCACAGGATATGTTTTGAGGATAACGACTATGGGAACCGAACGTAAGAAAACGGTCAACTGGCGCCGGCTTGCCGGGCTTGTCGGCGCAAACAGGCGTCATTTCCTATCGGCAACGGTGTTTGTGTTACTGGCTGTATGCGCCTCCTATGCCATACCGTTTGTCACAAGCTTTACGCTCGACTATGTCATCCGTGGCGACGCTTCGGGGCTGCGGCTGCCGGCCTTCCTGCTGCAATGGCTGGACGGACTGGGCGGAAGGGACTACTTCCTCTCCCACCTGTACCTGTGCGCCATTGCGCTGATCGCGTTCACGATGCTCAACGGCCTGTTCACCTTCCTGCGCCGCCGCGAGATCGCCTTCGCGTCGGAAGGCGTGGCAAAGACGCTGCGCGACCAGCTGTACCGGCACCTGGAGGACGTGCCCTATGACTACCACAAGCACGTCAGCACAGGCGACCTGGTGCAGCGCTGTACCTCGGACGTGAATACCGTGCGGCGCTTCATCAGCGTGCAGCTGATGGAGATCGTGCGGACGGTGTGCATGATCCTCGTGGCCATCCTCGTGATGTTTTCCATCCACCCGGTCATGGCGCTGATCTCCATGGCGATGATGCCGCTGCTCACGCTCAGCTCGTTTTTGTACTTCAAGTACGTCCGCCGGTACTTTACAGAATCGGATGAAGCGGAAGGCCGGCTTTCCACCATGCTGCAGGAAAACCTGACGGGCATCCGCGTCGTGCGCGCCTTCGGCCAGCAGCGCGCGGAGCTCGAGCGATTCACGAAGATCGACATGGAGTTTCGAGACAAGACGTATCGGTTGATCCGCCTGCTCGGCTATTACTGGGGCTGCTCCGACTGTGCCGGCTACCTGCAGATCGCGCTCTCGCTCGTGGCCGGCGTGCTCTTCGTCGTCAAGGGAGAGTTCACGCTCGGCAACGTGACGCTGTTTACGACCTATACGGGAATGCTGACCTGGCCCGTCCGGCAGCTCGGACGCATCCTCGCCGACATGGGCAAGGCCACGGTCTCGCTCGGCCGTCTCGACGAGATCCTCTCCGCGCCGGTCGAAACCGAGCCCGGGCGCGCGCTGAAGGCCGACCTGCGCGGCGACATCGTGTTCGACCACGTCTGCTTTGGCTACGACCGCTATGACGACGTGCTCAAGGACGTCTCGTTCACCGTCCACCAGGGGGAGACGATCGGCATCCTGGGCTCCACCGGCTCTGGCAAGTCCAGCCTTGTGCAGCTGCTGCAGCGGCTCTACTGCGTCACCGCCGGCAAAATCACGATCAATAGTACGAACATCAACGACATCGAGCACGGGCACCTGCGGCGCAACATCGGCATCGTGCTGCAGGAGCCGTTCCTCTACTCGCGCACCATTCGCGAAAACATCGGCATTGTGCGCCCGGACGCCAGCCTCGATGAGATTCAAAACGCCGCGCGCATCGCCTCCGTACACGACGTGATCGAGTCGTTCGAGCAGGGATACGACACCGTCGTCGGCGAGCGCGGCGTCACCCTCTCCGGCGGTCAGCAGCAGCGCATCGCAATCGCGCGCACGCTGATGCAGCAGGCGCAGATCCTGATCTTTGACGATTCGATGAGCGCCGTCGACACCGAAACGGACGCTGCCATCAGGCACGCGCTGCACAGCATGCGGCACGACGGCATCACGTTCCTGATCTCGCACCGCATCACGACGCTGTGCGAAGCGGACCGCATCCTGGTGCTGGAAGACGGCAAGCTGGTGCAGGAGGGCACGCACCGCCAGCTGATGGCCGAGGATGGCCTGTACCGCCGGATCGCGGCCATACAGGACATGCAGGCGCAGGAAGGGGGTGAGTCGGCATGAGCAGCCGTATCGAAGAACAGGATTTTACCGCCGAAAAGGTCGACCTTTCGATCTGGAAGCGGCTGTACGCCTATGCGCTGCGCAACCGCGCGCTGACAGTCCTGATCCTCGCCTCGCTGGTCGTCGTCGCGCTTGTGGACGTGGCCTATCCGCTGCTTACCCGCTACGCGATCGACCGGTTCGTCACGCCGCGCACGGCCGATGGGCTCGCGCCCTTTGCCGCGACCTACGCCGCGCTCGTAGCCGTACAGGCGTTTGGTACGTTCCTGTTCATCTCGCGCTCCGGCAAGATGGAAATGGCCATTGCCTACGCCATCCGGCAGGAGGCATTTGAAAAGCTGCAGACGCTGTCCTTCTCGTTTTACGACAAGACTGCCGTCGGCTACCTGATGGCGCGCATGATCTCCGACGTGGGACGACTCTCCGAGATGGTGGCCTGGAGCCTGGTGGACGTGCTGTATGCGCTGTTCTACGTGTTCAGCAGCATTGTGACGATCTTTTCGCTCAACTGGCGGCTGGCGCTGGTCGTCGTGGCCGTGATCCCGCCGCTGGCTATCATCAGCCTGATTCTGCAAAGGAAGATCCTCCGTTACCAGCGGCAGGCGCGCAAGCAGAACAGCCGCATTACGGGCGCATTCAACGAGGGAATCATGGGCGCCATGACCACCAAGACGCTCGTGCGGGAGGAACAAAACGCCCGGGAATTCGAAGAGTTGACCGGGGAGATGCGCCGGCTCTCCATCCGCGCATCGCTGCTCAGCGCCGCCTTTTTCCCGCTGATCATCTCGCTCGGGGCGATCGGGACGGGCTGCGCGCTGATGCTCGGCAGCGCGGGCGCGTTGAACGGGCAGACCGCGTTTGTGGGCGCCATTTCCGTGGGTACGCTCGTGTCGTTCATCTCTTATGCCACGCAGATGTTCGACCCCATCCAGCAGCTGGCCAATATTTTCGCCGAGTTGCAGGATGCGCAGGCCTCCGCTGAGCGCGTCATCGCGCTGCTCGACACAAAACCCGAGATCGTCGATGCCCCGGATATCGTTGCAAAATACGGGGATCTGCTGCACCCGCGCCGCGAGAACTGGGAACCCATCCACGGAGACATCACGTTCGACCACGTCTCGTTCGCCTACAAGCCCGGCGAACCGGTGCTCCAGGACTTCTCGCTCGAGGTGCGCTCCGGGGAGACCATCGCGCTGGTCGGTGAGACGGGCGCGGGCAAGAGCACGATCGTGAACCTCATTTGCCGCTTTTACGAGCCGACGGAGGGCCGCATCCTGATCGACGGCACCGATTACCGGGAGCGGTCACAGCTCTGGCTCCAGTCCAACCTCGGCTACGTGCTGCAGTCCCCCCATCTGTTCTCCGGCACCATTGCGGACAACATCCGCTTCAGCCGTCCGGATGCGACCGACGACGAGGTACGTAGGGCAGCAGCGCTGGTACATGCAGACACGTTCATCGAAAAGCAGGCAAATGGCTACGACACCGAAGTGGGTGAAGGCGGCGCGCGCCTTTCCACGGGGCAAAAACAGCTTTTGTCCTTTGCCCGCGTGATGCTCGCCAACCCGCGCATTTTCGTGCTCGACGAGGCAACCAGCTCCATCGACACGGAGACGGAACAGCTCATCCAGCGCGCGATCACACACGTGCTCGAGGGGCGCACGAGCTTTATCGTCGCCCACCGGCTGTCCACCATCCGCAGCGCCGACCGTATCCTCGTCATCCGCGGCGGGCGGACGGTCGAAGCGGGCACGCACGACGAGCTGATGCGGCTGCGCGGCTACTATTTCGACCTGTATACGCACCAGTTCCGCGAAGAGGTCGTGCAGGACGCGCTCGCACACGCTGCCGCGCCGGCCGGCGCGACTGCCGGCACATCGAACCAGCCCTGATGGAAAAGGAGGCGATTTCATGGAGCTGCCAACCGACCGCCATATGCGCCGGCTGCTGACGCACACCGTGGCGCATGCGGCCATCGACTTCTCCTGCTTCTTTGTGCTGTTTGCGCGCTTCACGCCGCATGTGCAGCCGTCCCAGCAGATCGCCCTCGGGTTTCTGCTCTACAATCTCCTCGCGTTCGGCCTGCAGCCGCTGTTCGGCTTCGTATGCGACTACTTCCGCGGCTTTCCCGCCGCGCCGGCCGGCTGCCTCGTCACGCTGATCGGCGTCTGCCTGCCGCAGGAAGGCGCGTGGGTCGCGCTCGTGCTCTGCGCGCTGGGCAACGCCTGGTTCCACGTGGGCGCCGGCGCGGACACGCTGCTCTCCTCCTACGGTCACATGTGGCACAGCGGGCTGTTCGTGTCCTCGGGTGCGCTGGGCGTGGCCGCCGGCACGCTGGCCGGGCGGGGCGGCCTGTCCGTTGCCGTGCCCATCCTGCTGCTGGCAGCGGTACTGCTGACCGAGTGGTGGCTGCCCACGCAATACGGCATTTCGCTCACGCGGTTCTGGTCCTTCAGCGGCAAGGTCGGCCTGCCGGCCGCATTTGCGCTGCTGTTGTGCGCCGTGGCCATCCGCGGCTTTGCCGGCGCCATCGTCCCAATGCCCTGGAATACGACGGCGGGGCATCTGCTGCTCGCCGCAGGCGCGGCTGCGCTGGGCAAGCTGCTCGGCGGGATCCTCGCAGACGTGTTTGGCGCGCGCCGCACGGCCGTGCTCTCCCTGCTGCTCTCGGCGCCGCTGCTCTGCCTGTTCCACGATCAGCCCGCGCTGTGCGTCATCGGGCTGGTGCTGTTCAACATCCCGATGCCGGTCACGCTTTGCGTCGTAGCGGACCTGCTGCCGTTCAACCCCGGCCTCGCGTTTGGGCTGACGACGCTCGGGCTGCTCGTGGGCACCGTGCCGGTGTTCCTCATTCCCTTGGACGTCCTGCCTGCCGAACTGCTCCTGTTGCTGCTCACGCTGTGCGCCGCGCTGTGCCTGTTCATCGCCACGCGTAACCGGCGGGACGCCTACCATGAGACCGTTTGACCACACAACGTGCCGGAAAGGAGGTGCCGGATATGCCGTACCGTGACGTGGCCGTCGCGCCGATGGTCGTGACGTCAGTGGCCATGATCGTGCTGATCGTCGCCGTGGTCGTGGCGCTTTGCGCATTGGCTGGCTATCTGATCCACCGCGCAATCCGCCGCGCCAAAGAGCGCGACGACGCCGCGCGTTGAACGCGCTGCTGCGGCTGCTGGCCGCCCTCGCGCTGACGGTCGCGGTGGAGTGCAGCGCAACGGCGCTGCTGCTGGGCCGCCGCGCGGCCTATGTGGCGCTGCTGTGCAACCTGCTCACCAACCCGTTGCTCAACGCGCTGCTGCTGCTTTGCGAAGCGCTGTGGCCTGCGGGCCGGGCGGCCGCGCTGGCGCTGCTGGAGGCCGCCGTCGTAGCCGTGGAGGCCGCGCTACTCGCGCGGCTGCTGCGCGTGCCCCTGCGCCAGTCACTGCCGCTTTCCCTGCTGCTCAACGCCCTGTCTTTCGGCGCCGGGCTGCTATTGAATGGAATTGTCGTGTAATACACAAGGAGGTCTACCATGAACAAAGACGTCGTCATCGTTGGCGCCGGCCCCGCCGGCATCTTCACCGCGCTGGAAATGATCCGCAAGGGCAGCCGGCAGAGCATCCTGCTGGTCGAAAAGGGGCAGGCGATCGAGCACCGCCGCTGCCCCAAGACGCTGACGAAACAATGCGTCAACTGCAAGCCCTATTGCCACATCACCACCGGGTTCTCCGGCGCGGGCGCCTTTTCGGACGGCAAGCTGTCCCTCAGCTGCGAAGTGGGCGGCGACCTGCCGTCGCTGATCGGCGCGGATGTGGCGCAGGCCACGATCGAATATGCCGACGGCATTTATCTGGAATTCGGCGCCGATGAACACGTCGAGGGCATCGGCAATACCGAAGAAGTCAAGGAGATTCGCAAGCGCGCCATCGCCGCAGGCCTGCGGCTGGTCGATTGCCCCATCCGGCACATGGGCACGGAAAAGGCGCAGGGCATCTACCTGGGCATTGAGCGGTACCTGCAGGAGCACGGCGTGGAGATGCTGTTTGGCTTTACTTGCACCAACCTGCTGCTCGAAGGCGACGTCTGCGAGGGCATCAGCGTATCCAACGGCAGTATCTCCTACGACATCCATGCAAAGCGCACCGTCGTGGCCACCGGCCGCCGCGGCGCGGACTGGCTGGAACACCTCTGCGCGGAGCACGGCATCGACCACGAGCCGGGCACGGTGGACATCGGTGTGCGTGTGGAAGTGCGAAACGAGGTCATGGAACAGGTCAACAAGGTGCTGTATGAGTCCAAACTCATCGGCTATCCAAAGCCCTTCAAAAACAAGGTCCGCACGTTCTGCCAGAACCCGGGCGGGTTTGTCAGCCAGGAAAACTACGACAACGACCTCGCCGTCGTCAACGGGCATTCCTACAAGGAGCTCAAGTCCGACAACACGAACCTGGCCATCCTGTGCTCGCACAACTTCAACGTGCCGTTCAACCAGCCCATCGCCTATGCGCAAAAGGTCGGCGAGCTGACAAACATGCTCGGCGCGGGCCACATCCTCGTGCAGCGCTTTGGCGACATTCTCGACGGCAAGCGCACCTGGCAGAAGGAGCTCTCCCAGTCCAACATCAAGCCGACGCTGCCGGACGCGGTTGCGGGCGACATCACGGCCGCCATGCCCTACCGGGCGATGACGAACATCATCAACTTCATCCAGGCGATGGATTACGTAGTACCGGGGTTCGCCTCCATCGAAACGCTGCTCTATTCGCCGGAGCTGAAGTTCTACAGCAACCGGATCAAGATGGACGCGGACTTCAATACCAGCATTCGGGGGCTGCACTGCCTGGGCGACTCCTGCGGCTGGACGCGCGGGCTGATGATGGCCTCCGTGATGGGCGTGCTCATGGGGCGCAAGATCGTGGAAGCCGAACATGTCTGAGCCGGACGGAACGCCACGCTGCACCGGCCAGCCGGCAGAACGCCCGCAGATCGGCACCCGCGGGGAACGCGCCCTGCACGCGGCGCTTAAGCGCCGCATAGAGCCGGATGAATCGCTGCATGAGATACCCTGCATGGGGTTTGTGGCGGACATCTGCAATGCCAGCGGCATTGTGGAAATTCAGACGCGCGCCTTCGACCGGCTTCGCGGCAAACTCGCACGCTATCTCCCGGAAATGCCGGTCACGCTGGTGTACCCTGCCGTGCGGCAAAAGTGGCTGGTGTGGATCGACCCGGAAACGGGCGAAGCCACAAAAAAACGGCGCTCCCCGAAGACGGGGACGCCGTTTGCCGCATTTGTGGAGCTGTACAAAATCCGGCAGCTGCTGCCACACCCCAACCTCCGTATACAGATCATACCGGTCGACGTGGAGGAACATCGGAGCCTGACCGGCTGGAGCCACGACCGGAAACGGGGTTCCACCCGGCTCGAGCGGCTACCGGTCGCCTTTGGAGACGCCATATGGCTGGCAACGCCCACGGATTATGCCGCCCTGCTGCCCTCCGCCCTGACGGATCCGTTCACGACGGCAGACCTCGCCACAGAGGCACGCCTGTCCAGAAAGGCCGTCCAATGTACGGTAAACGTGATGTGGCATCTGGGCGCCATCGTGCGCTGTGGCAAGCGCGGCAATGCCTATCTGTACCGCCGGGCCGCAGCCGCAAACGGATCAGACCGCACCGGCGCTCCACAGGCAGCGCCCCTGGCCATGCCCATCCCCACGCAAACGGCGACTGTGCCCGCCCCAACAGAAACGGCGGCGCGTTAATGTGAGCGCATGCGGCGGCAAGCGAACAGCAGCAAACAGGGCGGCACGCCATGCGCGCCGCCCTGCTTTCATGAAAAAACCTTATTTCAGTTGAGCGCGTCCTTCAGCGCCTTGCCAGCCTTGAAAGAGGGCGCCTTGGAAGCGGGAATGTCGATCTCCTTGCCCGTGAGCGGGTTGTGGCCCTTGCGAGCGGGACGGCTCTTGGCCTCAAACACGCCAAAGCCAACGATCTGGACCTTTTCGCCAGCCTTCAGGCTCTCTTCAATGGTGCTGACCACGGCGTTGACGGCCTTCTCAGCATCTTTCTTCGACAGCGCGCTCTTTTCGGCGACGGCCGCAATCAGTTCTGTTTTATTCATGAAATCAACCTCCATAGTTTTTTTGCCGGTGCTTATTTTACCAGCCTTGGCCTGCAAAGGCAAGCATTTTTTCAAAATTCGCCCGTACCGGCGGCACGTTCCGCCTCTTTCACCGCGTTCCAGAGCGCGTCCTGCTCTGCAAGCGACAGCGTCTCCAGCCTGTGGCCCTGTGAAAGCGCCAGCTGCTCCATTTTCATGAACCGCTCGATAAACTTGTCCGTCGCTGCAGCCAGCAGGAACTCCGGTTCCAGGTGAAGCAGCCGCGCTACATTGACTACGGCAAACAGCAGGTCACCCAGTTCCTCTGCCACATTCCCGCCCTGTTCCATGGCCGCACGCAGTTCTGCGGTTTCCTCCCCGATCTTCATAAAGGCGTCGTCTGCAGTTTCCCAGTCAAAACCGACGTCCGCAGCGCGCTTTTGCACCTTGCGACTGCGCAACAGCGCGGGAAAGTTTTTCGGCACGCTGCGCAGCACGTCCGTCTGTGTCTGCTGGTGCTTTTCGACCTTCTTGAGCGCCGCCCAGTTTTTGAGTACCTCTTCGGACGTATCCGCCTGTACCGCGCCAAACACGTGCGGATGGCGGTAGACGAGCTTTGCCACCAGCCTGGTCGTAATGTCGCGCAGCGTAAAGCTGCCCCGCTCCGCCCCGATGACGGCGTGAAATGTCACCTGCATCAGCACGTCGCCCAGCTCCTCGACCAGGTCGTCGTCTTCTTCCCGGTCGATGGCGTCCATCGTCTCATAGCATTCCTCGAGCAGCGCCTCTTTAATCGTCCTGTGCGTCTGTTCCCGATCCCACGGGCAACCGCCGGGCGCGCGCAGGCGGCGCAGCACGTCGAACAGCTCGTCCACGCCATACCGCGTGAGCGCTTCAAACGGGGCGGCGGGTACGCGCAGGACGTCCGCCACGCCATAGCGCTTTCTGCGGTCGAGCTGATCGAGCGGCAGGCGTTCCACCGCATACGACCCATCCTCCTGCATCACGGCCAGTTCCACTTCCCAGTCGTCAGGGAAGTATTCCTGCAGATACAGCTTCACTTCCCCCGCGAGCAGACGCGTATCCAACTCCTCGATCAGCAGCGTTTCCGACGGCGTCACCCGCTCCGGCAACGCGTTTGCGCAGCAGCGCCGCGCACCGGCACTCTCCGGAAATGCGGCAAGCCCGAGCGGCACGCCGGGCAGGATCACGACCTGCGCGCGCCCCTCCGCCTCGCGGCGCAGGGCGGCCGCCAGCGCGTCGAACGCGCCGGTGACGGCCAGCGTGCAATCGGCATGAACGTCGAGCAGGCGGCGCGCAATGGCCGTCTGTAAGGCGTCAAAATCCGCGGCTGCCTCATACAGGTCGTCCATCGCGGTATACTCCAGCCCCGCGTCCAGCACCGGCTGTGCACATGGGTGCTGCGCGCTGAGCAAAAACAGCCTGTCCGCGGCCACCAGGCGGCGCCAGGCAGCCTGTGTCAGCGTCTGCGGCGTGGATAGCGGCACCAAATAGATCGTTTGCATGTCAACGCTCCTTTCCATAGAGCAGGCGGCCAAGGCGCGCGCCGCCCGGGATCCGCTCCAGATCCTCGCGGCTAAACATGCGCAGCACCAACACGAGCGCCAGATACACTACGATGCCGACGGCGACCGCGCCGAGCGTGCTCGCCGTGTTCGCCCCAACCAGCCATGCAAGCAGCCGTTCCGCCAGGTAGACCACACCGCCCATGAGGAGCGACGCCAGCAGCGGCTTGCCGAACAGACCCCACACCGAAAAGGACAGGCGCACCAGCCTGGCGAGGTAGATGAGGTCGAGAATGCCGGCAACGGCATAACAGGCCACGGTAGCGATGGCGGCGCCGTCGATGTTAATCTGCGGGTTTCGCATAATGGTCAGCATAAGGACCACCTTGACGACCGCGCCAATGGCCAGGTTGATGACCGGCACTTGCTGCTTGCCAAGGCCCTGGATGATGCCGGTAAGCGTCTGCACAAGCGACAGGAACATGACGCCGATGGCGGAAATGCGCATGAGCGACGCGGCCACGGCCAGCCGGTCGGGTGTGATATCATACAAAAAGTCGATCACCTGCTCGCCAAGGACAAACAAACCTACGGCACAAGGCAACCCGATGATCATGGACAGTTTGATCGCCGTAAGCGAAATGCTGCGAATGCCCTCCCTGTTGCGCCGCCGGCGCGCGGCGCCTACCGCCGGCACCAGGCTCATGGCCAGCGCCGTCGTCAGCACCGCCGGCATATTGATGATCGTAGTGACGTTTGTACGCAGCGCCACATAGCGCAGATTGGCCTCCGCCTCCGAAAAGCCGATGTCCTTCAGTGTGCTGACGATCAGCACGCTGTCGATGATGCCGGTCATCGGCATGATGGACGCGCCGATGGTAACGGGGATGGCAATGGCCAGCAGGCCGCCAATGACGCCGCCCTCCTCCGCCCCGGCGCGTGCGGAAGCCTGTGGCAACTGCCGCTGGCGGAACACATAGAACACCGCAATGACGAGCAGCGCCAGCAATTCGCTGAGCGAAATGCCCAGCAGCGCGCCCATGGCGGCGTACTCCAGCCCCCTCGGCAGCAGCTTTGCCGCGAAGAACAGGCCGGCGATGAGCTTGACGACCTGCTCCGTCAGCTGGGAGACGGCCGTGCCCGTCATGCACTGCAGTCCCTGCAGATAGCCACGGTAGGCGCACATGAGCGATACGAACAGCAGCGCGGGCGCCAGCGCGCGGAACGAAAGCACCACGCCCTCGCCCACTTCGACGAGCGAAGCGAACCAGCCCGCGCCCAGGAACATGATCAGGCTGGTGACAATGCCGATGCCCAAGAGCAGCGCCTGCGCCTTGCGAAACACCCGCTTGGCGCCGGCATAGTCGCCCATGGTCACCCGTTCGGCAACCATGCGTGAAATGGCCGTGGGAATACCCGCCGAACTGACGACCAACAGCCAGGAATAGTACGGATAGACGGCCTCGTAATAGGCCATGCCGTCCTCGAGCAGATTGTACAGCGGGATCCGGAACAGCGCGCCAATGACCTTGCAGACAACGCCTGCAAGGCCAAGGATGGCAGCCCCCATCACGAACGATTTCTTCTGCGTGTTTTTCATAGGGTAGAGTATACCAAATTTTTCAGGAAAGCACCATCCCCAGCGTCAAGATCCCTACATTTTCCCGATAGATCTCCGAAAGCTGCGACAGCGGCAGCGGATTTTGCCCCCGTCCCGCCTCGATGGTATACCCCGGCAGGTTGTACTCCTGGATGAACCAGTCCTTGTATCCCGCAAACCCGGATCCGTACGGCGTCTCCTCCACCGCATAGCCGGACACCTCGGAAAATGCCTCGGCAATGCGGCGGCTGCCCGCCGGCTCATAGTCCAGATATTTCCAGAAGATGACGCGCCCCTGGGTATGGTAGGACAGCGTCAGCTGGAACGTATGCGCGCGCGTAAACTCCGCCATCGCCTGGTTCTCCGGCTCGGCGAGCGGCGCGCTGCCGACATAGTCGCGCGGGCCGGGCCGGGTATACCCCTGGGCGAACTTGATGCTGCGCGCCTGGTCCCAGCCGGCCGGGTACCCGAGATTGAGGTCCGTCCCCGCGATGTTGGCCTTCCAGCCGGACGGGAACGGGATGGACGGGTAAAACGCCGCCAGCGCCTTGGCCTGCTCGTACGCGCGCTCGTCCGGACGAATCGCCCCGGTCACGAGATCCACCCCGTCCGGATTGACCAGCGGCACGAGGTAGAGCGACGTGGCATCGTACAGCGTCTGCGCCTTCCGTCCGTCGATCTGCCCCCCGGTCGCATACGCCTCGGCATAGGTTTCCAGATACCGCAGCAGAACGGGCGTCGTGATCCACTCGTTGCCGTGGTGCGAAGCGTTATAGCACACCTCGGTCGGCCCAACGCCGATGCGGACGGCCTCAATCTCGCATCCCAGCACGGAACGACCGATCGACTGGACGCGCAAAAACGGATATCGCGCCAGCAGCCCGTCGATGAGCAGCGACACGAGCGCATAGGAATACCGCACGTCAAACGGCACAAGCGGAAAGGCGAGCGGGACGACCAGCTCCGACCCAATGCGCAGGCGGTCGGCCCGGATGCCGGGATTGGCCGTCTCGATGGCCGATACCTTGGACCCATACCGGGCCGCAATGCGATACAGCGTATCGCCCGCGCGTACCACATGCATCGTATACCCCGCCAGATAGGGAAACAACTGCGCCCATGTCAGCCGTCCCACAACCCCGTCGGCCGCCAGCCCGTTGTCACGCTGAAACCGCGTCAGGGCCGACTGCGTCCTCCAGCCGAACAGCCCGTCGATATTGCCCGGGTCATAGCCGGCGCGGCGCAGCGCCAGCTGCAGATATTCGACCATGGGCCCGCTGCTCCCATAGCGCAAAGTTTCCAAAGTGTCCCGCCCCCCGTTTCCTCACGCATTTCCCCGCCTCAGCTCGACAAAATATGCGGGAATTGGTATAATATAATGCAAAGGCAAGGAGGTTAGAACTATGGGTTTGATCAAGGCCGCCACGGGCGCAGCAGGCGGCGTACTCGCCGATCAGTGGCGCGAATACTTCTATTGCGACGCCCTGCCCGGGGACGTGCTGGTGGCCAAAGGTCAAAAGCGCACCTCCGATCGCAGTAGCAACACGCACGGCGAAGCAAACATCATCTCCAACGGCTCCATCGTCGCCGTGAACGAGGGGCAGTGCATGATGATCGTCGAGCAGGGCGCCATCGTCGAATTCTGCGCGGAAGCCGGCGAATTCGTCTGGGACAGCTCCACGGAGCCGACCATGCTCTATGGCGGCTTTGGCGCTGGGCTCAAGGGCTCGTGGGACCGCTTCAAAAAGCGCTTCACCATGGGCGGCGACACCGGCAAGGATCAGCGCGTCTACTTTTTCAACACCAAGGAGATTCCCGGCAACAAATATGGCACACCCAGCCCCGTCCCTTTCCGCGTCGTGGACCGGAACATCGGGCTCGACATCGACATCTCGATCCGCTGTTTCGGCGAATATTCCTATCGGCTGAGCGACCCGATGCTGTTCTACAAAAACGTGTGCGGCAACGTGTCCGACCGCTACACGCGCGGCCAGATCGACGCACAGCTCAAGTCCGAATTCCTGACCGCGCTGCAGCCGGCCTTTGCCAGCATCTCCGCCCTGGGCATCCGCTACAGCGCGCTGCCGGGCCACACGGCGGAGCTTGCGGACGCGATGAACGCCGCCCTCTCCGGCAAGTGGCGTGAGCTGCGCGGCATCAGCGTCGTCTCCGTGGGCATCAACTCCGTGACGGCGTCCGACGAGGACGAACAGATGATCAAGGATCTGCAGCGCAGCGCCGTGCTGCGCAATCCCGGCATGGCCGCCGCCCACCTCGTCGGCGCGCAGGCGGAAGCCATGAAGGCCGCCGCTGCAAACGAGTCCGCCGGCGCATTTATGGGCTTTGCCGGCATGAACATGGCGCAAAACGCGGGCGGCATCCGGGCGCAGGAGCTGTTCCGGATGGGGCAGCAGCCGGACGCGCCGGCAGCCGCCGGTTGGGACTGCGTCTGCGGCGCGACGGGCAACACCGGCAAATTCTGCGCCGAATGCGGCGCAAAAAAGCCGGAGCCGCAGGGCTGGTCCTGCGCCTGCGGCGCCGTCAACCGCGGCAAGTTCTGCACGGAGTGCGGCGCAAAAAAGCCGGCCGGCGCCCCGCTCTATCGCTGCGACAAATGCGGATGGGAGCCGGAGGACCCGCAGCATCCGCCGAAATTCTGCCCCGAGTGCGGCGACCGTTTCGACGAAAGCGACGTCCAGTAAACCTGCATAGCAGGGCGGGGCGCGCCGCGGCAATGCC
Source organism: uncultured Eubacteriales bacterium (assembly GCA_900549955.1). Taxonomy (GTDB): domain Bacteria; phylum Bacillota; class Clostridia; order Christensenellales; family CAG-138; genus Aphodomorpha. Next base: position 44,808 of record URQH01000001.1, read on the forward strand.
GTGGCGCGCCCCGCCCTCTATTTGCCTTGTACAGCGGCAGCGCCCTACAGCCCCTGTTCCTCCACAAAGCTGTAAAACGCCTGTTCCGCCTCCAGATCCTCCGGCCGCACCGTGCCCACCGGCGCGGCATACACCGGAAACTCCTCCTCGCCGTCGATCTCAAACAACCGGCAGCAGACGCCATGGTCGAACGCGGCGATGGCACAGGTACCGAGTGACAGCGCACAGCAGGCCAGGTACAGGTTTTGTCCCACGTGCCCGGCGTCGATCAACGCCGGCCGGTGCGCGCGCGTGCTGTAGCGCCATTCGCACCGGTACGGTACGAACGACCAGTAGAACACCACGCTCGCCTTCGACGCCCACTTCTGCCCGCACAGCGACGCCGCGATCGTCCCCTCCAGGTCGTCAACCGCATGCAGATACTCGAGTGCATGCTCCATCGGCAGGTAGTGGTATGCGCCGGGCAGAAGCCCTTCGACGTTTTGCACGAGCAGATACGTCTCAAACCCGTGCCGCGCGCCACCGGACGGCACCGTGCGCAGCGTCGCATACGCCTTGCCGCGGATCCCCTTCACCCCCTGCGTCGCCCAGAGCAGGAAGGACAGCTGCAACAGCGTCAGCGGCTCCTGTGTGTAGACGCGCGCGCTGTGACGGTCGCGCAGGATGTCGAGAAAGTCCCTGCAATACGGCAGTTCTGCAAACGCGCGCGGCAGCACGACCCGCGCCTCCTCGCCGCGCATCGCCGCCTTGACCAGCGGCGGCTGCGGTTTTTGGAACAGCTGGTCGGACACGAAGTCCTCGTCGTCAAAGTCGCTCTTCATCCAGTTGCGCCCTTCGGCCATGCGCCGGGCCCGTTCTACGTCCGTCACCGGTCGAACACCATCCTTCCGTATTTTGTCAGCGCCCGCGGTTGACCTCCCAAAGGTACAGGCTCGCCGTGGAGCCGAAGGGGGAACAGCGCGCGCGAAACGCCTCAAACGCCGCGCGGTCGATCGTCTCCAGCCCGAGCAGCAGGCGGCAGCCGTTGCGCAGGCCATAGTCCTCATAGCACATGACGTCCGGCCGCCGCAGAGAAAAGAGCAGCAGCATCTGCGCGGTCCAGACGCCGACGCCCGGCAGCGCCGTCAACACCCGGACGGCCTCTTCGTCCGACAGACGATCGAGCAGCGCCGCATCGATCCTGCCGGAACCGAACGTCTCCGCCGCAGACAGCATATAGGCAGCCTTACGGGCGGACAGCCCGCAGTCCCGGAGCACCTCCGCCCCGGCACCCAGCACGGCCGAGGGCGTCGTTTCGCCCAGCGCCGCAAGAAGGCGCCGCCAGACCGTCTCCTGTGCACGGGAAGAGACCTGCTGGCCGGCGATGGCGTGCAGCAGCGCCTGAAATACGTCCGGCATGGCAGCCCGCTCCACCTTCCCGATGCGGTCAATCGCCGCGGCGAGCCGCGCATCCGCCGCGCGCAGGTAGGAGAGCTCCCGCTCCCCATACACGAGCAGGGGCGCGCTCACAGCGCGCCCTCCAGCTTCAGCAGGTATTCCTTGATCCACAGGCCGCCGGCATACCCGGTCAGCGCGCCGGAAGCGCCGATCACCCGGTGGCACGGCACCACGATGGCAATCGGGTTGCGGTTGTTGGCCTGTCCCACGGCGCGGCATGCGCGCGGGCGGCCAACGGCCGCGGCGATATCCCCATACGTCGCGGTCTGTCCAAAGGGGATTTCCGTAAGCGCCTGCCACACGCACCGCTGAAACGGCGTCCCCTGCGGGGCCAGCGGCAGGTGGAACGCACGCAGCCGCCCGTCAAAATAGGCGGCAAGCTCCTGCGCCGCCTGCCGGAGCAGCGCCGTACCCGCCGGTCGCGCCGGCGCGTCGCACACAAAGCGGGCGGCCAGCAGCGCCGCCTCGTCCGCCTCCAGGCGAAGCCGTCCCACGGGTGTGTCAACCGTGCACCAGTCCATGCTTAGCCGCCTCCCCATCCGTGCAGAGCCGCGCCTCGCGCCCCCCGTCAAAGACGAGATAGCGCCGCCACACCGCGTCCGGCAGCCCGCCAAAGCGCAGCACCGCCGGCGCCGCTTCGCCGTCCGGCACGGCAAGGCGCAGCGACATGCCGCAGCTCTCCGACACGCAGCGGAGCGTGGGCATCACGCGGACGGGCATCCGCCCCGCAAGCAGCTGCTCGGCCTGGACCGCATAGTGGTAGGAATCGAACGCGATCATGCAGTAATCCGGCTCATCCAAAGGAAATCACCCGGCCGGCATCCAGCAGCCGTTTCTGGATCTCATACATGTTGCTGACCGTGCCGATGCGCAGCCGGTCCGCCATGTCGAACGCGCTCAGGCACGTGCCGCACACGAGGATCTCCGCCCCGCGCGCCTCCAGCGTGCGCAGCGCTTCGATCACCTGCTCGTTCTCGACCGGCAGCAGCACGCCGCCGTTCATGAACAGGATGCTCTTGGGCACCGTGTCGCCCTCGGCCAGCGTGAGGAAAAACATGCGCATCAGGTTGCGGCCAAGCGTCAGGTCGCCCTCGCCAATGTGATCCTTGCCGATGAACAGCGCCAGCCCTGCGCCGGGTGCAGCTGCCGGCACGGGCGTCTCCAGCAGCGTGCAGCCGCAGTCCGCGCCTGTGCCGGCACCCGTAATCGTGACGGCAAATCCGCCCTCGGCCGGTTCGGACTGCGCATCGCGTCCCGTGGATGCCGCCAACCGCCGCAGGTTTTCAACCGCCACGGCGTTGTCCACGCGCACCAGCACCTCATTTTCGCCCGCATCGAGCGCCTTCTTGGCGAGCACGACGGGCATCGGGCACGCCTTGCCCCTTGCATCGATCTCAAACATCCGCTTCACTCCTCCTCAAATAATCCCGTAGACAGGTATCTCTCGCCCGTGTCCGGCAGCAGCACGACGATGCGCTTGCCCGCCATGTCCGGCCGCGCCGCAAGCCGCGCCGCCGCTGCCGCCGCCGCGCCGGATGAGATGCCCACGAGCAGCCCCTCCAGCCGCGCCAGCGCGCGCGCCGTTTCAAACGCCTCCTCGTCCGTCACGGTCAAAATCTCATCCACGACCGCGCGGTCAAACGTCTCGGGCACGAAATTGGCGCCGATCCCCTGGATGCCGTGCGCGCCCGCTCGCCCCTCCGACAGCAGGGGGGAAGCCGCGGGCTCTACCGCCACGACGCGCACCGCAGGGTTCTGCGCCTTCAGATAACGGCCCGCGCCGGACACGGTGCCTCCCGTGCCGACGCAGGCGACAAACACATCTACCGTCCCGTCGGTATCCAGCCAGATCTCGGGGCCGGTCGTCCGCTCGTGTGCCGCCGGGTTGGCCGGGTTCTCAAACTGGCCGGCGATCAGGCTGCCCGGCAGGGCGGCGTGCAGCGCCTCCGCGCGCGCCACCGCCCCCGCCATGCCGTCCGCAGCCGGCGTGAGCACGATTTCCGCGCCAAACGCCTGTAACAGCCGTCTGCGCTCCAGGCTCATGGACTCCGGCATGGTCAGAATCACCCGGTACCCGCGCACGGCGGCCAGCAGCGCCAGCCCCACGCCGGTATTGCCGCTCGTCGGCTCAATGATGACGGCGCCCGCGCCGAGCAGGCCGCGCGCCTCCGCATCGTCCAGCATGGCCTGCGCCACGCGATCCTTGGCGCTGCCGCCCGGATTGAACGCCTCCACCTTGGCAATGAGCGGCGTCTGCAAGGAGCATGCAGCGCTGAAGCGCGAAAGCGATACGAGCGGCGTCCGTCCAATCAGCGCCGTGACATCCCGTGCAATGTTCATACTGGCAGTTCCTCCACAGCGGACCGTTGTTTCGGTCCGTATAGAACGATTATACCGCCATGACGCCGGTTCTGCAAGCCTACCGCAGCATGGAGCCGCCGTTGAGGATCAGAGACGAATACAGGAACAGCACGTCCTGATCGGAAAAGGTGATAAACCGCTCCAACTGGCTGCTGGCAATGTAGCGCAGATCCACGAGCGTCACCTTGCGATAGCCGGACAGGAGCAGCGGCGCCAGGCTGCTGCCAAAGGAATCCCGGAAAATGACCAGCTCGCGATCCGTCTGTGCCATCGGGTTTTCCACGGTCAGCAGCGCCGCCGCACCGGAGAGAAATATGTCGTAAGCGTCCATGCCGTCATATTCTTCCGGTGTATAGACGTGTGTCGTGCCGTCATGCTCGACCGAGGTCACCGTACACACATCCGTCACCGTACTCACCAGATACAGCAGCTCGTCCGGCGCCACCGGCAGGGCGGACTGGCCATAGTACGCGCCGTAAAACGTGCCAAACGACCGCTCAGAATACGCCTCCGCACCGTCGATCTGTACCCCGAGCGCCTCCGCAATCCGCTCCGCCACCGGGAACAGCCGCTCCTGGCGCCAGTGCGGGTCGGTGCGGTAGTAATCCTCCGCACTGAGGCAATCCGTCAGCACGATCTCCTCCGGCGTCACGAGCGTCTCCCGCATCAGCGCAAACAGGCGATCGTAATCCAGCGCCGGGTAGCCATTCTGCGCAGCCACATAGTAGTTTTTGTCGGGGATCACGGCGTAAAACGCGCGGTTGTCCTCCGTCAACAGCTCCGCGCAGAGCCGTTCCATGAGCTGCGCCGCATAGGCCACCTGCTGTTCCTGCAGCGGATATTCCAGCTTATATACCCCGCCGTCGTGCAGGAAAATGCCGTTGTTGTCCAGCGCGCGCATCACGCCAAAGGTATACAGCGCCTTCCCCGTGCGGAACCCGTCCCGCAGCGGGAACTGGTCGAGCAGGTATTCCTCCGCATCCTCAAAAAACGTCCCGTCGAGCAGGCTCTCGCCCGACAGGGCCGGCGCCTGCGCCAGCTTGCGCCGCTCGGTGTAGGACACCGCCGCATCCGGCAGCAGCACATGCAAAAGCAACAGGCCGAACAGGATGGCCAAAAAGCCGCAAACCAAAAACCACTGACGAAACCGTGCCATCTTGCTCACCTCCTCAAAACCGGAAATACAGGAACGGGTTAAACGAACCGTCCACCAAATACGCCGTCACCAGCAACAGCAGTAACAGCAACAGCACGGGGCCTGCCACCTGCATCACGCGGCCGCCCGTCCGCGTGTCCGCAAAGCGGCGAACCAGGCGCGCCGGCCACGGCGTGGCGCCGATGGCAGCCACCACGAGCAGTACCGCGCGGCTTCGCAGCGCATATACCGTTTCCGGCGAGCTGAGCGGCAGCCCCAGGCCGCCAAAAAGGCCCGCCACGTCCTGCGCTGCGCCGGACAGCCCGTCCGCATTGAACAGCACAAAGCTCAGCAGCACCGCAAAGAGGACGTAGACGTGCCCCAGCAGGCGCGGCATGCCCTGCCCGCCCTTGGGGAACACGAATTTTTCCACGAGCAGCAGCACGCCGAAAAAGAGTCCCCACAGCATGAAGTTCCACGCCGCACCGTGCCAGATGCCGGTCAACAGCCAAACGACGAGGATGTTGCGCACCCACTTCCAGCGCTTGACACGGTTGCCGCCCAGCGGGATGTACACATAATCCCGGAACCAGGTGGACAGGCTGATGTGCCAGCGCCGCCAGAACTCCGTAATGGTGCGGGCGATATACGGATAGTTGAAATTTTCCAGGAAGCGAAAGCCGAACATCGCCCCGAGGCCGATGGCCATGTCGCTGTAGCCGGAAAAGTCAAAATAAATCTGGAGCGTATAGCTCACCGCATACAGCCAGTAATACAGCACCGACGGTTCCACGGAAGAGCGGAAGGAAGCGCACATCTCGCCCAGCAGGTTGGCAATCAGCACCTTTTTCCCGAGGCCTACGATAAAGCGCTGCACGCCGTCGGCAAACTGCCCGAGCGTGAGCGTGCGGTGGTGCAGCTCCTCCGCCACTGTCTGATAGCGCACGATCGGGCCGGCAATGAGCTGCGGAAACAGGCTCACATACGCGCCCAGCATCACGATGTTCCGCTCCGCCGGCACCTCGCCCCGGTAGACGTCGATCACGTAGCTCATCGTCTGGAACGTGAAAAAGCTGATGCCGATGGGCAGCGGGATCTTGAGCAGTGGGATATCCGTACCCAGCAGGCCGTTGACCGCGCCAATCAGAAAATCGGCATACTTGAAAAAGCCCAGCAGCAGCAGGTTGCATACGATCGATGAGACAAGCGCAATCTTCGCACCGCGTCGGCCGCGGAACTTTTCCACGAGCAGGGCGTAGATATAGTTCAAAATGGAGGACAGCAGGAGCAGGCTGATGTAGACCGGCTCCCCCGCCGCGTAAAACAGCAGGCTGAACACCAGCAGCACCGCGTTCTTCCAGCGGCGCGGCACCAGCGTGTAGCACAACAGTACCGCCGGCAAAAACACATATAGGAAGCTGATACTGGAAAACAACATGTTGGCCCCGTTCCTTTCTCTCCCGGCTCAAATGGACAGCAAAACCAGAACACCGAAAAAATTCCCGCGTGAAACCATGCGGGAATTTTTTCGGCTCAGTCCAAACTTATGCGTACGCCTCGAAATTGGCCGCAACCTGGTCGGCAGTCGCGGCGTCGCTCATGACGAGCAGCACGACGTTACCCCGCGTCTTGACGATGGTCTTTTCCGCCTCGACGCAGACCCACTTGCGCGGATTGGCGTTTTCCTCAATCTGCTTGGCGACGGTCTCCACGTCCGTACCCTCCGGTACGCGCAGCAGCGCGATGGAGTGCGGCACGGCGCTGATCAGCGCCTCGGAAGAATACGCTTCGGCGCCCTCGATCGGATCCATGTTGAAGAACCAGGCAAACCGCTCGTCCTCAATTTCGCCCTCGGCCGTAGCCAGCTCGCTATTCACGTCCTTGATGATGGCCGCCATGATGTCGGCCAGCGCATCGGTCGACATCGGATCCGGCTCGGCGGTCGGTTCCGCCGTCGGCGCTTCGGTCGGTTGCTGCTCGGCAGGCTGGCCGGCGCAGGCCAGAGAACCAAAGAGCAGTACCGCCGACAGAACGAAGATCAAAAGTTTTTTCATGAGTGTAACCTCCAGTTTTTGTTCATTCTGCCCATAACACTCTCATATCAACCGTTTGGTTTCAAAGTTTGCATAAAATTTTTTCGCGTGGGAGTTCCATCGCCGCGCCGTTGAGCAGCGTGTAATCCGTGGAGATGGCGGAAAACGGCGTCTCCTCCACCAGGCACAGCAGCGCCTTGAGAAGCGCGCTGTGCGTCAAAAACAAGATGTCCCCCGTCTGCGCGGAAAGCGCCTGCCGCAGCGCAGGCAGCAGCCGATCGAGCGCGTCCTGGCAGGATTCCCCGCGCGGCGGGCGCTCGGTCCGCCGATTTTGGCAAAAGCGCGCGTAAGCCGCCGGGTTTTCCGCTTCCGCTTCCGCCCAGGTCTTGCCCTCCCAGTCGCCAAAGTCGATCTCGCGCAGGCCGGGCAGCACCGTGCAGGGACAGCCCAGCCGATCGGCCACGCACTGCGCCGTCTCCAGCGCGCGGCACAGCGGGCTGGTGTACACCCGCGACAGCGCCGGCGCAAGCGCCGCAACCGTCTCCGCCAGCGTCTCCGCCTGCGCGCGCCCCGCGGCGTTGAGCGGGATGTCGCGGCTGCCCTGGATCCGACGCGCCGCGTTCCAGTCCGTCTCTCCATGCCTTGCAAACCACACGCGCAAGCTCCATGCCTCCCCCGGCTGACACGCCAGTAAAATACCGGTTATCATTGTAGCATAATCGCCGCAGATATGCTACAATTTCCCTGTCGGTTTGCGCTTTGGCAGGCCGAACGACTTTTTTTGCAGGAGGACATGGACTTTCATGGACTATATGGCTACCCTCGCAGCCCTGACTGCGGCGGCCGGCACCTCCGGGAACGAAGATAACGTCGCCGGCGTCGTCGAGGGGTTGTTCCGGCAATATACCGGCGACGTGTGGCGCGACCCGCTCGGCAACGTGTATGCGCGCGTCGGCAGCGGCCGCCCGGTCGTGCTGGTCTGCGCACACATGGACGAAATCGGCATGCGCGTGGCCGTCATTGAGGAAAACGGCATGCTGCGCATGGCGCGCGTCGGCGGCGTCGATCCGCGCGTGCTGCCCGGCTCCGAAGTCGTGGTACACGGCGTGCGCGACCTGCCCGGCGTCATCGGCGCGGTCCCGCCACACCTGCTTGGCGCCGACCGCAACGCGGCCTATGCCATCGAAGACCTGCTGTGCGACGTCGGCTACCCGCCCGAATCCGTGCGCGAACTGGTCAATGTCGGCGATACGATCACCTTTGCGCCCTTGCCGCCGCTGGCGCTGCAAAACGGCGCCGTGGCCTGCAAGACGATGGACGACCGCGCGCTCGTATGCTGCATGTGCGACGCGCTTGAGATGCTGTCGCGGCGCGTGCTGCACTGTACGGCCGTCTTCTGCGCCACCGTGCAGGAGGAAGTGGGCTGCTATGGCGCCGCCGCTGCGGGGCATCACGTCGCCCCGGACATCGGCATCGCGATGGACGTGAGCCACGCCCCCACGCCTGACGCCCCCACCTACCGCACCACGCCGCTCGACAAGGTCTGCATGACCCGCGGCGGCAACATCCACCCGGGCGTGTTCGCCATGCTGTCCCGGGCGGCCAAGGACGCCAACATCCCGTTTGCGCCCACGGTCGTCCTCGGCGGGACGGGCACGGACGCGCGCGCGCTGCAGCTGCAACAGGGCGGCATCCCCACAGGCCTGATCGAGCTGCCGCTCAAGTACATGCACACGAGTGTAGAAGTCGGCAGCCTGGACACGCTGCACAACTGCGCCAAAATATTGACCGAATGCTTTGCCGCAATCGGCGACGGATGGGAGGACGCGCTATGCTGGAACGACTGAAGACCCTGAGCGAGCTGTACGGCGTGAGCGGCAACGAGACGCGCGTGCGCGCCTACCTGCGCAAGCAGGCGGAACCGTACGCGGACGACATTACCGTCGACCCGATCGGAAACCTGTATGTCCACAAGTGCGGCGAAGGCCCGCGCGTGATGCTGGCCGCGCACATGGACGAAGTCGGCATGATTGTGCGCGACATTACGGAGTCCGGCACGCTGCTCTATGACGCCGGCGGCATCGACCCGCGCGTGGTGGTCAGCAAGCGCGTGGCCATCGGCCCGAACGACGTGCCCGGCGTGATCGGCGCCAAAGCCATCCACCTGCAGTCGCCCGAAGAGCGCAAACGCGTGCTCAAGCACACCGACCTGTATGTGGACATCGGCGCAAAGGACCGGGCCGACGCTGAAAAGCGCGTTGGCCGCGGCGACTATATCAGCTTTACGACAAAGTTCTCGCACTTTGGGGAAGGGCTCGTGCGCGGCAAGGCGCTCGACGACCGCGTGGGCTGTGCCATCCTGCTGGAACTGTTGCGCGGCAGCTACCAGTGCGACCTGTGGGCCGTGTTTACGGTACAGGAGGAGCTGGGCCTGCGCGGCGCCACGGTGACCGCCGCGCGCGTGCAGCCGGACGTGGCCCTCATCCTCGAGGGGACCACCGCCAACGACATGGCCGAAACGCCGTCGCACCGGTCCGTGACGACCGTGGGCGCGGGCGCCGCCATCAGCTTTATGGACGGCCGCACGATCGTGCCGGAAAAGATGGTCGCCACGCTGCGCGGCGCCGCCATGCGCGAAGGAATCCCCTGGCAGATGCGCAAGGGTACCGCCGGCGGCACCGACGCGGGCGCCATCCATCGTTCGCTCGCCGGCGTGGTCTGCGGCGGCATCTCCGTCCCCTGCCGGTACATCCACTCCCCCGTCAGCGTCGCATCCGTCGCCGACATCGAGGCGGCCTACCGTCTGGCCGCCACGTTCCTCCAACAGAATCTGTTTCACGAGGTGCTATGAAAATGTTTAAACAAATGCTCAAGGATCTGCTGCTCAGCTACGGCCCCTCCGGCCGTGAGGACACCGTCGCTGCCTGCATTGAGCGCTATGCCGCTCCCCATGCCGACGCCATCCGGCGTGACGCGCTCGGCAACCTGATCGTGCACCGCAAGGGGCAAAGCGGCAGGCGCGTGATGCTTTCGGCCCACATGGACCAGATCGGCCTGGTCGTCGTGGACATCGACGAAACCGGATTTTTGCGCGTTGCGCCGGTCGGCGGGGTCGCACCCGCCACCGCGGCTGCCCGCGAAGTCGTGTTCGCAAACGGCGTGCGCGGCGTGACCGGCTGGGAGACCAAGACCAAGACCGCCGCCACCGCGACCATGCAGGAGCTGTTTGTGGACATCGGCGCGTCCGACCGGGAGAGCGCGCAGGCCAGCGTGAACGTGGGCGACATGTGCGTGTTCGCCGGGGAATTCATCGACATGGGCGAACGGGTCGCCTGCGCGGCCATGGACAACCGTATCGCCTGCGCGGTGCTCATCGAGGTGCTGCGGCGCATGCAGACAAACCACGAGGTCTACGCCGTATTCACCGTGCAGGAGGAAGTCGGCCTGCGCGGCGCGGCGCCCGCCGCCTATGCGATCGAACCGGACTTCAACCTGAACCTCGACACCACGATGACGGGCGACACGCCGGAATGCGCCAAGCTGAACATGGCCCTTGGAAAAGGCCCCTCGATCAAGGCCATGGATGCCTCCGTCATCGTCCCCGACGCCGTGCGCCGCTTCCTCGTTGACGTTGCAAAGCAAAACGGTATCCCGTATCAGCACGAGGTGCTGCGCGCCGGCGGCACGGATACCGGCGCGATCCAGCGCGTGCGCGACGGCGTGCTTGCCGGCTGCATTTCCATCCCCACCCGGTATATCCACACGCCGGTGGAAACCATTGCGCTTTCGGACGCGGAGAACGCCGTGCGGCTGATCTGCGCCGCGCTTGCGGAAGACGCGCTGCCCGTCGCTCCCGGCACGCGCAGTCACTGAACGCCCTTGCGTACGCTGACGCGCACGATCTCCGAGGCTGAAGCAGGCCGCACGGTGGAGAGCGTGCTGACAAACGAATTTGCCCTCTCCAAGTCGCTGATCCGGCGGCTCAAGCGGCGCGAGACCGGCATCCTGCTCAATGGCGCGCGCGCCTATACCACGGCGCGCGTACGGGCGGGCGATGTGCTCTCTGCCGAGATCGGGGACGCCGCCGCAAACGCCGTGCGCCCCATCAACATGCCGTTGGCCATCGTCTATGAAGACGAGGACCTGCTCGTGATCGACAAGCCGGCCGGCCTGGCCGTGCATCCGACGCAGGACCCAGACGAAGCGACGCTCGAGCATGCGCTCGCCGCCTATCTCCAGCCGGACGAGGGCGTGCACCCGGTCAGCCGTCTCGACCGCGGGACGACCGGGCTGATGGTCGTGGCGAAAAACGGGTATATGCACGAGCTGCTGCGGCGCCGGCTGCACACGGACGCCTATTTCCGGGAATACCGCGGCATCTGCGTGGGCGAACTGGTGCCGCGCGCCGGGCAGATCGACCTGCCCATCGGCTTTGCCGAGGGCTCGCGCTATCGCCGCGCCGTCACGCCCGACGGCGCGCCCAGCAGCACCGGGTATGAGACGCTGGCCGCCTGGCCCGCGCCCGAAGGCACGCTGTCGTTGCTACGGCTGCTTCCGCATACGGGCCGCACCCATCAGCTGCGCGTCCACCTTTCCGCCACCGGGCACCCGCTCCTCGGCGACTGGCTCTACGGCACAGAGGCCCCCGAACGCATTGCGCGGCCGGCGCTGCACTCGTCCGTGCTGCGGTTCGTCCATCCGCTCACGGGCGCCGTGATCGACCTCTCGAGCCCGCTGCCGCCGGACATGGCCGCGCTGCTGCCCGCCGGTATGGCAGCGCCGTAATCCCCGCGCCCCGCTCGTTGTAACAAAGAAAAGCGGACAGCAAGCTGTCCGCTTTTTGTCGTCCTCAAACTGCCCCGCATATGACGCCGAGCGCCCCCCGGAGCCGTAGCCGCCCCGGCAATCACACGAGCTTCACGCCAAGCAGCCGCGCCAGTTCGGCCGCCTGGTGCGTCGCGATCGATGCGCCGCGCAGCTCTGCGCAATCTTCTGAAAGCATGATGCCGGCGATCTCGCACGTGGACAGGTCCATCCCGATGAGCGGCGTTCGGAAAAAATCCACACCGGAGAGGTCGCTACCGGCAAAGACGCACCTGGCCAGCCGTACCTCAGAAAGCGCCGCCTCGCGCAGCACGCAGCCGCGCACCTCCACGCGCTGCCAAGCGCTGCCGGTAAAATTGGCATAGCGGAAGGACGAATCCGCAAGCGCCATCTCATGCAGGCGCGCCGCCGCAAAGTTGGCGCCGTCGGCCTTGCAGCCGTCAAACCGCACGCGGCGGAAATATGCCTCACAAAAACGGCAGGTCTCAAACGCACACCGCTCAAACGTGACGTCCACAAATCCGGCGCGGGAAAAGTCGCAATCCACAAAGCGGCAAGCCGTAAAATGCGCCCCCCGCAAGTCGAGTCCGGGCAACGCCAGCTGCTCGGCCGTTTCGCCCGCGGCCGTCAGATCGCGCACGGTCTCCTCCGCTTCGTGCGCCCGGCGCAGCAGCGCGGCCAGTTCCGTCTGTCTCATGCGTGCATCCTCCACCGTTTTCGGCCGCTTTAGCGCCTACGCATCGCGCCCTGCTCAGAGCTTCTGCAGCTTCATATCCCCGGCGCGCACCCAGCCGATGCGGCGCATCAGCGCATCGAACGCCAGCGTCAGCACTGCGGGCACGAGAAAATAGAACACGACGACCAGCAGCAGGATCGTCCAGCCGGAGTGCGTCCCCGCCATCGCATCAAACGCCTGCAGCGGTCCCACGAGGCCAGACGTGCCCATGCCCGCGCCATACGACGTGTTGGTCATGCCAAGCACCGCGGTCGAAATTGGGCCGAGCACGGCCGACGCCAGCGTGGGCGCAATCCAGATCTGCGGGCGGCGCATGATGTTCGGGAACTGCAGCATCGACGTACCCAGCCCCTGGGAAAACAGCCCGCCGATGCCGTTGTCCCGATAGGAGGCGACGGCAAAGCCGACCATCTGGCAGCAACAGCCGATGCAGGCAGCACCCGCCGCAATGCCGCTGATATTGATGGACATGCAAATCGCCGCGGAGGAGATGGGCGCGGTCAGCGCAAGGCCCACCACCACGGATACGACGATGCCCATCGGGATGGGCTGCAGCTCCGTCGCCGTGTTGATAAACGCGCCGAGCGCCTGCATGAACGCGTTCACGCCAGGGCCGGCAAAGATGCCGACGAGCCCGCCCGTCGCGATGGACACAAACGGCGTGACCACGATGTCGATCGGGGTCCTGCCCGCCACGAGCTGCCCAAACTCCGCGCCGACCACGGCGCTCAGATACGCACCGATCGGCCCGCCCAGCGCATAGCCGATCGTGCCGGTCGCCGCCGAGGAAAACAGCACGAGCGGCCGCACCTTCATGCCCCACGCCACGCCCACGCCGATGGCCGCGCCGGTAGCGGCGCTGATCTGCGGAATGGTGTCGATGATGGCCTGCGCGCCGGCGAGCAACGGCAGCTGAAACAGCTGGCCGATGATCGTGCCAATGATGAGCGAGGCAAACAAGCCCAGCGCCATGCCGCCCATCGCGTCGATAAAATACCGTTTGAACAGCCGCTTGACGACCGCTATCACTTTCCGAAAGCCGTGCCTGATCTGCGTAAAATCGTTTGTCCCTTCCATTGTCCCTAATCCCGTCTCCCTTTCTGTGTCTCCCGCCCGGCACTCTGGCGCGCCCGGCGCGCTTTCTCCGGTTCGGACCGCTGCCTGACAAAGCGGAGCGTGACGCCGTTTTGCTGCGCCGCGCGTTGCAACAGTGCTTCCGCACGCCGGGCGCGCTCCCGGGGGATCTCCGTCGCCTCCCCTGCCTCCCGCAGCGCCGCAAGCGCCTGCTGGAGCGCCTCCCGGGGCAACAGGGCTGCCGCCGCCGCAAAACAGCTTGCATGCCTGCCGTCGTTCCAGCCGCGCAGCAGCTCGTCCAGTATCGCCCTGCGCTCTCGCAGCGCATTGGTATAGGCCTCCACGCCGGCGGCGCGCGCCAGCGCCACATCCTGTCCCCGCGTGCGCCGGATGACGAACGAATCGGCCGTGTCGCCCTCCGCACAGCGGGCGCACGGATAGTCAGCACACTGGAAGCAATAGGCCACGCCGTGCGCCATGCCGCACCGCGCGATTGCGCAGGACTGGTTGCCCTCGCCGCCGCCACAGCCGGGGCAATGGCCGCCCAGCTGCATTTTGCACAGCGCGCAGTTCAGCCCGCAGAGCGAAAACAGGAGATTGTCCCGCTGAAATCCTCGCATCCGCCGCACCGTCCTCCTGCCCGCCGCGCCGGGCGAGGCAAATATAATATACTATTTATACGACTTTTGTCCCCACTTTGCAAGCGCTTTTCCAAATTTCCGCCATCCGGTTTCCCGATTGCAAGCGGGAGGCGAATATGGTATGATAAATCGATATGTAAACGGGAATCCGCCGGCAAAGGCAGGCCGGAGAAAGGCACGAAGCATGGCATACCGCGCGCTCTACCGCCAGTACCGGCCGGCGACTTTTGCAGAGGTCGTCGGACAGGGGCACATCACCACCACGTTGCAAAACCAGATCGCAACGGGGCACGTGGCTCACGCCTATCTGTTTTGCGGCACGCGCGGCACAGGCAAGACCAGCACGGCCAAGATCTTTGCCCGCGCCGTGAACTGCCTCTCGCCCGACCACGGCGAGCCCTGCGGCACGTGCGACGCCTGCCGCGCGGCGCTCGACCCCGGCTGTACGGACATCGTGGAGATCGACGCGGCCAGCAACACCGGCGTGGACGATATCCGCGCGCTCATCGAAAAGGCGCACTACGCCCCGCTGCAGCTGCGCACGCGCGTGTTCATCATCGACGAGGTGCACATGCTCTCGGTCAACGCGTTCAACGCGCTGCTCAAGACGCTGGAAGAGCCGCCGGCGCACATCCTGTTCATCCTGGCCACTACCGAGCCGCAAAAACTGCCCGCCACCATCGTCTCCCGTTGCCAGCGGTTCGACTTCCACCGCCTGTCCGTCCAGGACATCGTGGCTACGCTGCAGAGCGTGCTGGCGCGCGCCGGCGCTTCAATCGACGAAGAGGGCCTGCTGCTGATCGCCCGCTCAGCCGACGGCGGCATGCGCGACGCGCTGTCGCTCGCCGACCAGTGTCTCTCATTCTGCGGCGACAAGGTCTCGGCGCACGACGTATACGACGTACTCGGCAGCATGGAGCAGAGCTTCCTGTTCGACATGGCGGACGCGCTGCTCGCCTCGGACGCAGGCAAGGCGCTGCACATGCTCGACGACATCGTGCGCGGCGGGCGCGACCTGACGGTGTTCTGCCAGGATCTCTCCGCCCACCTGCGCGCCGTGCTGCTCGCCGGCACGTGTGGGCGCTGTGAGGATCTGCTGGACTGTACCGCTGAAACGATGGACCGCTATCTGCAACAGGCTGCGTCCACCTCGTCGGCGCGGCTGCTGCTGGCCATGGAAACGCTGCTGCGCGTGCAGGGCGACATGCGCTATTTGCCCACGCCGCGCGCCGCGCTGGAGAGCGCGCTGGTGCGCATCTGCCGGCCGGAGGACGACCGCTCCATCGCCGCGCTCGAAGCTCGGATCGACCGGCTGGAACGCGCGCTCGCGGCCCAGCCGTCGCCGGCACGGGCGCAGGCCGCAAACGCCGTGCCGGAACAGGCGCCGAAAGCGGCTCCCGCGCCGGAGCAGGCGCCGATGCCCATTTGTCCTGTACAGGCCGAACAGGCTCAGCCCAAAGAACCCGTTCGGCAGGCGCCCAGCGAACCACCGGCCAGTGCGCCGCAACCCAACGCGGCTGGCGTATCGCCCGCGACATCCGACGCAGCATTCGGCGCGCCGGACAGTGCGGAGGGGCTTTGGACGGCCGCGCTCGAGGAGCTGAAGCGGCAAAACGTGCTGATCCACGCCGTGGCGGTGTCCGGCGTGGCACAACGGCTCGCGGACGGCGTCCTGACCGTCGTCTTCCCGGAGGCGCGCAGCGCACAGTACAACAGCATGTGCGCGCCGATCAACCACACGAAGGTACAGGGGATCGTCGCCGCCCTGCGCCCCGGCACGACCGTGACCTTTGTCAAGGCGCAGCCGCGCCCGCTCCCGCCCGAAACGGAGGCGCGCGCGAGAGAACTCTTTGGCGACAAACTGACAGTAGATTGAGCGGCCGCCCCGGCGGCCACCGGAATGAAAACGAATTGGAGGTTTCAACATGGCAAGAGGCGGATTCCCCGGCATGGGCGGGGCAAACATGCAGCAGTTGATGCGGCAGGCGCAGAAGATGCAACAGGACATGCAGCGCGCGCAGGAAGAACTGCAAAACCGGGAGTTTTCCTCCACCGCGGGCGGAGGCATGGTCACCGCCACCGTCACCGGCGCGCGGGAGCTGACGAGCATTACCATCTCCCCCGACTGCGTGGACCCGGACGACGTGGAAATGCTGCAGGACCTGGTCATGGCCGCGGTCAACGGCGCGCTGCATGAGGCGACCGAGACAACGGAGCGCGAGATGAGCCGTATCACCGGAGGGATGAACCTCGGTCTATGATCACCATCGAACCCATCAACCGGCTGACGACGCAGCTTTCCCGCCTGCCCGGCATTGGCCACAAGACGGCCCAGCGCCTCGCCTACCACATCCTCGATATCCCGGAAGCACAGGCGGCAGAGCTGGCGGAGGCCATTCTCGCCGCGCGGCGGGACGTGCACAACTGCCCCATCTGCGGCACCTATACCGATGTAACGCCCTGCGCCATCTGTTCCGATGAGACGCGGGACGGCTCGATCCTGTGCGTGGTCTGTGAAGCGCGCGACGTGACCGCCATGGAGCGTACGCGCGAGTTCCGCGGCAAATACCATGTACTCCACGGCGTCCTCTCGCCCATGGACGGCATTGGCCCGAACGACATCCGCATCAACGAGCTCGTCGAGCGCGTCAAGGGTGGCGGCGTGCGTGAGGTCATCCTCGCCACGAACCCGGATGTCGAGGGCGAAGCCACCGCCTCCTACATCGCCCGGCTGCTGCGCCCGATGGGCGTCACCTGCACGCGCATCGCACATGGCATTCCGATCGGCGGCAACCTCGAATACACGGACGAAGTGACGCTTGCCAAGGCGCTTGAAGGGCGTCGCAACATGCTCTGACGGAGGGAACGGCACATGCAGATCGTCGTCATCGACGGACAGGGCGGCAGGATGGGCAGCGCGCTCATCGAGCGCATCAAGGCCACGCTGCCGGAGCACACCTGCATCGCCATCGGCACCAACAGCATCGCCACTGCGGCCATGCTGCGCGCGGGCGCGGACGCGGGCGCGACGGGCGAAAACCCCGTGATCGTCAACGCCCGCACGGCGGACGTCATTGCCGGCCCCATCGGCATCCTCGTGTCCAACGCACTCTATGGCGAGGTGACGCCGGCCATGGCCCGCGCCATTGGCGAAAGCGCCGCCGTCAAGCTGCTGCTGCCGGTCAACCGCTGCGGCAGCATCGTCATCGGCGTGAAAGAGCAGAGCCTCGCCGACCAGATTCGGGAGGCCGTGAGCCGCATCAAGGCGCTTGCCAAAGACACAGAGGTGCGATAATTTGCCGGATACCCGTCGATGGAGCGCGAACACGCTCAAGCTGATCGCCATTGTGGCGATGGCGTTTGACCATCTACTCTGGATTCTCTTTCCAGGCTATAAGAACGGCGTGATCGTGTTCTTGCTGCACAGCGCCGGGCGCATCACCGCGCCAATTATGTGCTTTTTCGTGGCAGAGGGCTACTTCCATACGCGCAGCCGACCACGATACGCTTTGCGATTGCTGCTTTTTGCACTCATTTCACACTTCGCCTATACCTTCGCCTTCGGCATTCCATTTCTCCCGTTCCAGACCGGCATTTTCAACCAGACAAGCGTCATGTGGCCGCTGTTTCTCGGACTGCTCGCACTGTGGATCAGTGAGAGCCAGCACCCGCGCCTGACGACAGGGATAAAATTCGCCGCGCTGCTCGCCCTGTGCGCGCTTGCCCTCCCGGCGGACTGGAGCTGCATCGCCGTACTGCTCATCGTGTTCTTTGGCGCAAACCGGAGCCGCCCCGCCCGGCAGGCGTGGTATCTGTTGCTATTTACCGCGCTGTACGCGGCTGTCTACTGCCTCTGGATCGACCTTGCCTACGGCCTGCTGCAGTTCTCTACAATGCTCGCCGTTCCGTTGTTCCGGCAATATAACGGAACGCGGGGACGCTGGCGCGGCATGAAGTGGTTTTTCTATGGGTTTTATCCCGCTCACCTGCTGTTGTGCGGGCTGTTGCGCCTTGCGCTGTACGGCAACGTAGGCGTGCTCATCGGCGGCAGCTGAATATACGCAGACGACTTAGAAACAAACCGGGCAGGGCCAGACGCGCCCTGCCCGGTTTGCGCGGTGCCCGAGCATTCACTCCATGAGCCGCGCCCGCCGGAGCGCCAGTACCAGCGCCGGCACCAACACCAGCTGCAGCACGATGCCCGGCCAGGCGGTAAGCAACGCACCGGCCAAGAACGCCTGCAACGTGAGGCTGCCGGTCAGCAGGAACGTGGCCGCCGCCCACACCAGGCGCCCGGCCGCCATCGCGGCGAGCAGCGCGGCAAAGAGCATGGGTACAGTCTTCGGCAGCCGCCTGTACAGCAGGCCGGTCACAAGGCCATAGGTAGCCAGTTCGAACGCCATGGCCACCGCCGTGGGAAACATCTGCGGCATGGAAAACAACGCGCTGCGCAGCACCGGCGTGATCGCCCCCACGGCCAGCCCCAGCGGCCCGCCGCATACGAACCCGCACAGCAGCACAGGCAGGTGCATCGGCAGCAGCATGCTGCCAAACTGCGGGATCTGCCCCGTCAAAAAGGGCAGCACCAGGCCAAGCGCCAGAAACATGGCGGCAAGCACCAGCCGCCGGACGGAACGAGCTCGCATCGAAATGGTCCTCCTGAAAACATAAAAAATCACGCCGATAGGGCAACTGTGCCGCATGGTGCGGCGTGCGTGCCTTCCTGGCGCGATTGAGCTTGTAAAACGGGGGTTCCATGGGCCTTGTGGCCCGGTGCCCGCTTGTGTGGGCGTTTAAAATATTTTACCATGGGGCGGCACACGCCGTCAAGCGGTCGCGCAATGCAGGCCTCCCTTCAGCCGAGCAGCGCGTCGCAAGGGTCCACAAACGGTTCCAGGTAGCCCGACAACAGGCACTCGTCGTAGGACAGGCCGAAATAGCGCAGGTCGCCGGTATCCCAGGTGGGGTCGGCATAATACCACGCGCCGTCCAGCAACAGCCGGTTCCACTGGTGCTCCGCGTCCGCGACGCCATCCCCGTCGGTGTCGACGCTCCCGCCCACCTGGTAGGAGGCGATCCCGACCTGCGTCAGCAGCTGCTGGAAGAGCATGGAATACGTCTGGCAATACGCCGCGCCGGTCGTCACCGCGTCATAGACAGTCAGCTGCATGTCTAGCTCGTAGTGCAGGTTTTCGATGACCCAGAGATACAGCGCAACGGCCTGCTGCCGTGCCGTCATGCCGGCCGTGCAGCGGGACAGCGCGTCCTCCATGCGCGCGGCATACGCCGCCATGAGCAGCCGGTGCGTCTCCGTATCGTACGCATACCGGATGGACACGGTGCGCGTTTCGGCGTCGTACGCGAGCGGGCCTTCTCCAAGCGTATAGCGCGCGTCGTACAGCAGCGCCTTTTGCGGGAACAGCGCGTTCATCGTGCGCTCCAGCTTCGGAAAGCTCGACGGGTTTTCCAGCGTGACGAACGGCTCCCCCGCCAGGATGGCGCGAATCAGCGCCTGATAATCCGAAAGGCTGTCCCCGAGAAACGCCACGGCATAGTCCGGCAGGCGCAGCGGGTCATACGCCGGTTTCCAGGGGGTAGGCGTGGCCGGTTGTGGCGAAGGCACGGTCTGCACGGGCGTCGACGCGGGGCACTGCGGAGACGCCGTCGGCTGCACCGTCCCCGGCCCCGCTCCCTGCGGCAGCTGTGCCGGTGCACATGCGCACGCCAGCAGCAGCGCACAAAGCAGCAGCATGCGCGCCACACGGCGCAACAAACGCCCCGCGCTCACAGGCACACCCGGTAGGCGGTCGGCAAAGAGTGCACCGCCTCATCCAGCCAGACCCAGCCATGCGGCAGGGCCCTCAGTTCCGCCTGCAGAGCCACCACACGCATATGCCATTCGACATGCGTAAAGACGTGCCGCCGGTCATAGATACGCCATTCCCCGAGCGGCCTTGCGCCCCAGGCCGCCAGCTGCGCGGCCATCTCGGCAGGCTCCAAAAACCCCGGCACATCCGGCAGCTGATACAGCGACGCCAGCAGCCCGCCGGCCTCCCTGCGGTAACCCGCCACCGTACCCTGCGTCCCACGCAGCACAAACACGGTTTTTTCCTCCACGCGGCGCGCCTTTTTCCCGCTGCGGACGGGCAACACGCGCTCCCGCCCCGCCGCGCGCGCCCGGCAGAACTGCGCCAGCGGGCACGCCTCGCAATGCGGCGCGCCGTTTGGCAGGCAGACGGTGGCGCCCAGCTCCATCATCGCCTGGTTGAACGCGCCCGGCCGCTCTGCCGGCAGCTCTTCACACAGGTGTTGCCGCACGGCACGGCGCACAGCCGGGTCCAGAATATCGGACGCATCGTCCCGCAGGCGCGCCATGACGCGCAGCACGTTTCCATCCACAGCCGGCACGGGGATGCCAAACGCTATGGACGCAATCGCCCCCGCGGTATATTCGCC
This sequence comes from uncultured Eubacteriales bacterium, assembly GCA_900549955.1. Classification (GTDB taxonomy): domain Bacteria; phylum Bacillota; class Clostridia; order Christensenellales; family CAG-138; genus Aphodomorpha. The sequence continues at coordinate 65,505 of URQH01000001.1, forward strand.
AATGCCGGGCAACGACAGCAATGCCGCATAATCTTTGGGCAGTGCGCCGCCAAACCGCTCCATGATCTGCAGCGCGGCACGCTTGAGGTTGCGCGCCCGACTATAGTAGCCGAGCCCCTCCCACAGTTTCAGCAGCCGGTCCTCTTCTACGGTCGCAAGCGCCTCTACCGTGGGCAGCGCCTCGAGAAAGCGCGTCCAGTAGCCGCGCACGGCCTCCACGCGCGTCTGTTGCAGCATGATCTCGCTGATCCACACGGGATATGCTTCCGTCGTCCTGCGCCAGGGCAGGTCGCGCTTGTTTGCCTCGTACCAGGCAAGCAGGTGTTCCGTCCATTCCATAGAAACAGTATACCACAATTGCAAAAAGCGTGGTATAATGACCTGACTTGACAAGGGAGACTACGTAAATCATGGAATGGAATCTGGATCAACTTCGCGATCAGGCAGCCGAAGCTGCCCATCTGCTTCTAAACGCCGCCACGCCCCGCGCAGGCGAACTGTGTGTCATCGGCTGCTCCACGAGCGAGATCGTAGGAGAACGCATTGGCTCTGCCTCCAACGAAGAGGTCGCCACCGCCGTCATGGACGGGCTGCTGCCCGTGCTGCGTGGCGCCGGGCTGTTTGTCGCCGTGCAGGGCTGCGAGCACATCAACCGTTCGCTCTGTGTGGAGCGGGCCTGTATGGAACGGTTTGGCCTGTCCGAGGTCTGGGTGGAGCCGTGGCTGCATGCGGGCGGTGCGTTCTGCACGGAGGCATCGCGGCGCTTTGACGACCACGTCATGGTGGAAGATCTCCACGCCCGGGCTACGCTCGGCATCGACATTGGCGGCACGCTCATTGGCATGCACCTGCGGCCGGTCGTCGTGCCGATCCATGCCCCGCTGCGCCAGCTCGGCTGTGCCACGCTGATCCTCGCAAAATCCCGCCCACGGTATGTCGGCGGCCCCCGCGCGCACTATCCGCAGGGTGCAGCAGCGCATTGAGCCGTTTTTCACGCCGGTTTTGTTGGCCAAATTATGAATTTTTTGCCGAAATTCGTCTATTTTGGGGAATTATTCATAAATATGTTTGCATTCTGCAACAGAATTGTTCTATAATAATTTCGGTATCCGCGATTCGGGTCTGTGGTTGCAAATCGATGCCAGTCGCAGGCAAAACGATCCACGTAAGCGAACGAAATAGTCCGTGAGCATGGTGCGGCTTAGACGTTAGTCCAACCGGCGTGTCTTGCATGCCGAGAGGAGTAGTAGTGGGGAGCTGTGTGCTTAGGAGCGAACCTCCCGGTTGGCGGGTGTGGGGGCAAAGACCAGGTCAGCCGAGCGTCGGATGCCAAAACCAAAATTTTTCAAAGGGGAAAGAGATCAAGATGTTCGAGGACAAGATTCTGGTTTGCAAGGACTGTGGTGCGCAGTTCACGTTCACCGCGGGCGAGCAGGAATTCTATGCGGAAAAAGGGTTCCAGAATGAGCCGGTCCGCTGCAAAGCCTGCCGTTCCAACCGCAAGGCGCAACGTGCGGGTGGCGAGCGCGAAATGTATGACGCCATCTGTGCCGATTGCGGCGCGCCCACGAAGATCCCGTTCGTGCCGCGCAACGACCGGCCCGTCTACTGCAGCAACTGCTTCCAGAACCACAAACGCTGACGCCACCCCGCTTCGGGATCTCCATTTCATCGGACGCAGGGCGTAGGAAATTCACGATCGACAGTAACGGCAACGACGCGTCCCCGTCTGCTTCGCCTCTCGGCGGCAGACGGGGACGCGTGTGTTTTTTCTTTTCAGTTCCGTCCATCCACGGCTACCCCCGGAAGCGGCTCCACAGCTTAGCCGCATATGGCATTTCCATCGCATATCAACCTCCGGTTTGGTGCATTTAAAGGAAAACGCCTTATAATATAAACAATTGGAGGGCATACATGGATAACGTAACCATGGGACAATTTATCCGCACGCTTCGAAAGCGCCGTGGCCTGACGCAACGCGAACTGGCTGCACAGTTGCACATCACCGACCGGGCGGTGTCCAAGTGGGAAACCGGGGGTTCACTTAGATAAAGATACCACATCAATCCCACGCTGACTTTTGCTCAACCGATACAGCCGGAGGGCTGGATAACAAGAAAAGGCGGTATGCGCCCCGTGGAGGGGTAGCGTACCGCCTTTTCTTGTGGGGGTTTCCAAAGGGGGCAACGCCCCCATTTGGCACACGACTTTGCGAAGCAAAGTGTAGTGTGTTATACGCTCTGTCGGCGTTGCCGTGAAAATGCCGTTGCCGCCGGGGAGGGCAAGGCGGCCAATCCTTCAAAGTGCTTGGCCGCACTCTTTCTGACTTTGGAGCGTTTTTCTCTAAAAATTGAAATGGGCGGGAAGCCATTTTAGGGCTTTCCCGCCTTGATTGCCCATCAGCAAAGACAGGCGGGACTGTCAACGGCGGCGCATATGAAGTGCTCCCCAAAAGTTGGACAAATGCCTTACGCTGCATGAAGTTGGGTTTGATATTGCTGACAGAAAAGTCGTAATCCATATCCCAGCGCTCAATCGCAAAATTAAGCTTTGTGGAATAGAGATTGATAATGTCCTGATTCAGCACATGTGTGGCATTCCACAGCTCATCAAACTCAGCCATTGCCGTTTTATATAGCTCCGGATCATTAACAGAAACATCCCACTCTATATTTTTGAGCAGGGCATATCGTGTGATATTGGAGGAACCAATGATCACTTCGGTGTGGTCTCCGAAATCAAACAGATATCCTTTTGAATGGAAGCCTCTCGTAGCATAGCCTTCGTCGTGGAAGGACTCATAATCCAAGTGACACTCAAAATTCGGGCATCTGCTGGCCAGAGCAAAAAAGCTTTTTAGGAATTCGATATCAGTGAAGTTCTGATATGTGGACGTAATGATTTTTCCTGCACATCCACGCTTGATGGCAGCTTCTATGTCTTTGAATAGCAGAACAAGGCCAGCCTTCTTAATGAAGCTGACAGAAAAGCAGAAGGCAGTACACTGCCGCAGGTTATCTCTAATTTTTTCTACGAATGTTACTTCTGTTGTGTTGGTTAAAAATATGTTCGACACAAAACCGCTCCCCCATAGCTGTGATTAGCTGAAAAACGAGATTATAATATCGTCCATATGTGCGCCTTCAAATGACTCATTTCAGCATACTCAAGTACTGATCCAGTCGCGCGTTGACATATCCCGCAAACAACTTTTCCATTGCAGCCAGATTGCCCTTGATGTAGTACTCATCGAAAGCATTGTAGTAGGCAATGCGGTCGGTAAACTTGATGTCGATTGGAGGGTACCCGGCTTTCATGAGTTCCAGATTTACCAACAAGCGTCCGGTTCTTCCGTTGCCATCGATAAATGGATGAATGCCTTCAAACTCGATATGGAAACGTGCCAATTTCGTGATGATATGCTCCGTGCTTTCGGCAAAGTTAAGCATAAGCTGCTCCATACGTGGCTGAATCAAATAAGGCTGCACCGGCTCATGCTGTGCGCCCATGATGCGGACAGGAACGCGACGATACACGCCACGGTCATCTTTTTTATCTGCCAAAACAAGATAGTGAATCTGCTGAATGACGCGCTCTGAGATGGGCACATTGTCCTGGACAAGCTCGCGCACAAAGTCAAACGCCTCTTTGTGTCCAACGGCTTCCATGTGATCTTTCAGCGGCTTTTGATCAATGGTCAAGCCGCGCAACACCATATCAGTCTCGCGCAGGGTAAGCGTGTTGCCCTCGATGGCATTGGAATTGTAGGTATACTCAACCGTGAACTCCTCATTCAGTCGCTCAACCTCACCGGCAGTCATAGGCCTGCACCTGTCCAATTCTGTTTTTTTCTGATCGATGATCTCCAACAAGGATACCGCCGACTTATATCGTCCATCTGCGGGCTTCTCGGCATTCGCAGGAATCTTCCACGCACGCCCCTGCTGATATGCTCCGGGGATCTTTCCTTCGGCGCAGAGAATGCGCACTCTCCGATCCGAGATGCCCCACTTTTCAGCGGCTTCTTTCACGGTCATAAACACAGCAAACACTCCTTCCTTGAAATACATTATAACCGTTTATCGGAACAATAGCAAACGAATCGGAATAATATTTTCGCATTATCGGAATAACGCTTGAAAGCCAATGGTTTTTGAGGCTTCGATGGTGGAGATAAGCGGAATCGAACCGCTGACCTCTTGATGCTGGATGCTGCGTTTGCGACGATTCCAGATGATACAGGGCTGATTCTTCACTCTGACCAGGGCTGGCAATACCAGCACAAAAAATATCAAGAGCTGCTAGATGGAAAAGGTATCCGGCAAAGCATGAGCCGTAAAGGCAACCGTCTGGACAATGCTGTGATGGAGAATTTCTTCGGCCTGCTCAAATCGGAGCTTCTATATCTCCAAGACTTTGACTCCTTGGAACACTTCAAGGCCGAATTGGTCGAATACCTCGACTACTACAATAACCGCAGGATCAAGCTAAAACTGAAGGGCCTGACACCTGCTCAACACGGATATCAGGTCCTTCAGGCCGCTTAATTCATAAAATGTCTAACTTTTGGGATTCACTTCATAGAGTTTATGTGCAAATCAAAAGCACACCGTTATTGGTGTGCTTCTTTGATTTGCCATTTTCCGAAACAGTCTTCTTCGTACTTAATAAAACGATAGGCTGGACAAATGATTTTACCCGTACAAACAGGATGGTTCTCGCTCTACGCTACTATCTACTATATAAAGTTTACTGTATCCGAGTCATGACAACTCCCCCCACACGGCGGAAGTGCATCAAGACGCAGCATATCCTCATCCTCCAATTTGCAAGGCAAGAGGTTTTGCTTCATTCGTTCAATATGGGACGATTTCGGCAACGGTATGACTCCGTGTTGCACTGCCCAGCCAAGGCATACCTGCGCGGTCGAGCAACTGTATTTTTTCGCAATTTCTATGAGAAGAGGCTCCTGAAGTAGTGCACCATTTCCAAACGGTGCCCACCCCTCTACAACAATGCCATGATTACAGCAGTATTCAAGGGTTTCTTTTTGCAAGAATCCAGGATGAATTTCAATCTGGTTGACCATAGGCTGCACATCCATCGTCATCAATGCCTCCAGATGCTTCGGTTTGAAATTGCTTACACCGATTGCGCGCACTTTTTGCTTTTTGTATAACTCGATAAGCGCGGACCATGTTGAACGGTTTACAGACTCCCAGTTCTGACTATATACTGCATTTGCAGGCCAATGAATCAAATACAGATCCAAATACTCCATTCCAAGCAGCTTTAAGCTAGTCTCAAAAGCTACCATTGTTTTATCATATCCCCGGTCTGTATTCCAAACCTTGCTCGTAACCAAAAGTTCTTCCCGCGGTATTCCACATGTCCTGACCGCATCGCCAACGCCATCTTCATTTTGATAGCAGGCTGCAGTATCAATAAGCCGATATCCCATCGAAATGGCATCGGCAACGACTTTGGCTATTGCTCCCCTGCCGCTGAGGCGATAAGAGCCAAAGCCGATTGGCGGTAAAACTACGCCATTTGAAAGCGTGTGTGTTAATACATTCATTACCATACAACTTCCTTCCTATCAGTCAACATTAGTAGGCACATGCCCATGAAGGCGGCGATAATCCCCCGGCGTGCAGGAAAAATATCGTTTAAACAGAATGCTCATATATTGTGGGCTGGAATAGCCGACCCTTTCAGCAATTTCATAAGTGCGCAGACTGGTGTTTTCAAGCATTCGCTTTGCGTGATTCAACCGCACCTTAGTTAAGTACTCATTGAATCCCATACCGAACGCACGCTTGAAAACAGAGGAAAAATAGGGTGGTGAAAGGTGGAACTGGTCAGAAATCTCTTTGAGCCCAAGATTGCTGTTCTGATAATTGTTGTCAATAAATTCAGCCGCTTTTTGCATGAGAACCTGATATGAAGCGTCATCTCCCTGCAGTTGAAAATAAAACAGCATGTCTGCATTGTTGACAAGGCCCATGCTCAGAGCAACCTGGGCTTCTCCATATGCAACGGCAAGAGCCGATAGGCCCTCCTTTATGCTGCCTATACCGATACTCAGCTCGGAATACGCTCGATTCTTCCAACGAAGGCGGCGCAACACCGTTCTCCCATGTTGTAGCGCACCGCTTTTATCAAACTGTCGCATCAAAAGAATCATACAGAGCTTACTGCCCAGATCAATGAGATAGCTATAAAAATCGGATAGTTTCAGTTCCTTGAGCTCTGTTTGAATATCCAGGTATGCTGTTGCTTCCATCTGCGCATTTTGTCCGGGCAGTGTTGCAAGCAAAACCGTTGCATGCATTCCATCGAGTTCGGGATGTTCCTTCTGCAACAGATTTCGTACTTCCTCTTCGGACAAGTTCCCAACGATACATTCACGCAAAAACGCAACCGTTCGGGAATGCTTGTTGGATTGGTTTAACAGCAACCACCGTTCACGCTCAATCATGCCACATGCCTTGAGCACCGCAGGCAAGACCTCTTCTTGATAATGGAATTTCAAAACATAGTCCACGACCTGCGCCCGCAGGGAACGCCGCGTTTCCGCAAACCCGTCCATGACCGTCAGCATGATGACCTTAACATCCGGATGCGTCTGATGAATGTGCTCAGCAAGCTCCAGTCCATCCATTTCAGGCATCAAAATGTCCGTTATGACAATATTGGGTTCGGATATATCCAACATGTCTAACGCTTCTTTTCCGTTTTGTGCTTCGGCAACAACGCTGAGGTTATACTTTCCCCAATCGATATTCTGTCTCAACCCATCTCGGAATACCTTTTCATCGTCAACAAGCATAATTCGGTACATAGTCCGCTCCCAATCTGGTTAGCTTTGATTACAGGACCCATTCATCCCTGCCATCCTCCAAATGTCCGTAGCGGTGCAGGCCGGTCAGTTCACCGTAAAAATATGCCAGCTGCGCATCCCCATGCGCCATAGTAATGCGATGAAATACACCCGTAGGGATCATAATGATGTCCCCCTCGTACATCTCATAGGAAACATCCCCCACCAGCGCCGTCATATGCCCAGCAGTACACAAGTAAATCTCATCGCATTCGTGCTTGTGATAATCCGGCTCATCTGTACCGTCTGCAAAGTTGATATATCCGAGATTGGTCAGGAACGACCATGTTGGCTTCTGTTTAAGCCAAAACCAGGTACGAGGCGGCACGATGGCGGAGTGTCCTCTTGGAATTTCTGAATCTATAACCGGCCCATCTACATAGCGTCCCTGCGTACCTACGAACGTGCGTGTGGTGGGAGCCGGAAGCCTCCCGGGACGTTTCTCTCCCTGTGGCGCATCCTGCAGTGCAACATATCGAAACTGGCCCTGCGCATGCTCGATATGATGACGTGTGCCGCAGTAGATAGCGGCTACATCACCGCAATGCAGGAAAAAGCGTTGGTTGTCAAGAAGAATGTCCGCCTGTCCCGACACAATGATATAGTATTCGTGACAGTCGTGATAATGGTTCTCTGTTGATCCCCCATCCGGCAATTCGTGAATCTGAATATCTTGCAGCGGGAACCACGCGGGATGCGACACTCTCCATTCATTAACACACAGCGTCTGAACCTGTTTCACAATCTTTCCCCCTCCAGTGTTAAGGATATACCAGATTTATTCTTCTTATTCAGATTATTCAGAGTTGAATATTTACCTCCATAGTATATCACAACAAGCAAGGCCAAATTGTTTGGTTTCTTATTCAGTTTGTTAATATTTTTGTTTCTTGTTGACACACAAAAAACGTGCCGTTATCTTAGAGTCAAAGGAGAAGAATCACCATGTTCCATGCTCATTTCCAGAAAACAACGCTGCGTGAGCAGATCCTACTTGTGTATATTCCGCTGTTGCTGCTCTCCATCCTGTTGGTATTCCTGTTCATCAACAGCACGAACGAGCAGAGCAAGCGGCAGGAAGCCTATTACCAATTGGAGAATTCCACGGATGTAATGTGTCTGCTTCTCGAGGACCGGCTCGAAGGTATTCTCAGCACTTTTGTCTCCATTGAGGAGAGCGATGCATTCTCCAGACTGCTCCTGAATAGCCGCTATCGCAGCGATGCGGGGATAAGCTATGATGACCGTATCAAGATGGGTAATATGCTTGATGACATCTATGGGCAGTATTTCAGCATTATTGACTCTGTATACATCCAAGTGAACGGCGCAGAATTTGCAATGATGAAGCGTCACTACCCGCTGTATGCTTCGCAGGATCTGGAAACGCTTTTTTCCGCATATGGTTGTATCAATGGTCAATATCTCTGGGAGGCGCCGCATACAGACGACATCTTTTATTCCACTCAACGTGATGTGTTCACCTTGTGTAAGTTCTTCGGTAATCCGAACAGCGACACCGGTTTACTGGGCACAATCGTACTCAATATCAATCCACACTATATCATGCAACTGCTCAAAAATATGCCCATCAGCAAAAGCGGCTATTGGGTGTTGATAGCGGATGGCCAACTCTTTACGCTTGATGCGGTGGCGGACCAACATCCGTTGCCAGATGGAGCTGTATCCTTCCTGATGGAAAACTGCGGACGAAAGGGTCATTTTGAAACGCGCAGCATCGATGGAAAGCCATTGTATGTACACTTTGATAGCTTTGGAAACAATGGCTGGGGTATTGCAGCCGTCATGCCGACATCAGAGATGCAGTTCGCTACGGCGCCACTGCAATACGAAACGTTGTTTCTTATCATTTTGGTCGTTGTCTTCATGCTGCTCTGCGCGATCTTGTTCGCAAACAAGATTTCTCAATCGCTGCAGGAGCTCAGCCGACGTGTGGAAGTCTTTGACAGCAGCGCCTTGCCGGAGAACCTGCCGCAAACGCAGTTCCACTTGGACGGTTGTAAGGAGGTCACGTTCCTTTCCGATACGCTTGACGATATGACTCAAACAATCGACCGTCTTGTTCAGGAGGTCTGCATCAAACAAACGCAGTTGCACAAGATTGAACTGGCCGCACTGCAGGAACAGATTAAGCCGCATTTCATTTATAATGCCTTGAGCACCGTCCTTTATGAGATCGACAGCGGGCGGAACGAACAGGCCGGAGAGATGCTGCGCTCCCTGATCACTTTTTTCCGGTTAAGCGTCAACCGCGGTGATGAAGTTTCAACCGTGGCTGATGAAATCGCGCATATCGATAGTTACCTGCGTATCCAGCAGCTACGCCAGTACTGTGTGTTCGACTATTATATCCAATTGGATGAGGACCTCAACGAATGTGAAATGCTCAAATTCACTCTCCAACCGCTTGTGGAAAACTGTTTCGTTCATGGATTCCGGCGTGAAGGAATTTCGCCGCGGTCGGGTAACGTGATCAATATCTCTGTTTGCCAAATGCAGGACAATATTGTTTTCGAGATCCTTGATAACGGCATGGGTATCGAATCGGATGTACTTGCACATCTCAACAACGAGATCCACGAGTCCTATGATACGGCCTCCTCTATTACTTATGGGCTCAAAAATGTTGATCTGCGCATCCGGCTCAAGTATGGTTCGCAATACGGTATCAGCGTGGATAGCGAATCCGGGGTCTACACGCTTGTCAGAGTCACAATCCCCCTTCGCCGTTTTTCATCAGTGTAACTGCACTGTATGATCAGCACAAGTAAGAGGGCTTCCGCATGGAAGCCCTCTTTGTCTGTTTTCTCTTTTCGCTAATATTAGTTTGCGAATACCGAATCGAACTCGGTTTTCATGTCCTCCATAAGGCCTGCCCATGTATCGCACAGTTCCTGCGCCGTAATCTCACCGGCCATGCACTGCTGGATCATCGGCTCAATGTAGGTCGAGATGATAGAGGCGTACTCCGGATAGGTGAAGGGTGCATTGTAATATTTGGTATTGCTATCACTCATGAGCTTGGAAGCCATCTGGAACCACGGATACTCATTGACCCAATCCGCCTTGAGGGCAACGGAGTTGACTGGCATGATACCATAAGTCTGCGCAACAGCCGACGCCTGATCAGCTTCGCTCAGCCAGCTGATAAAACGCCATGCTGCATCCTGATGCTTGGAATCGGAATAGATGCAGTAGCCAGAAACATTCATCTGCGGGTACACCGTGTAGCCGGCATCACAGGCCGGAAGAGGCATTGCCTGGAACTTCGTATAGTCGTTTTCAAAGACCTCTGCATGTGCGTTGGAAGAGCCGAGGTTGTGCATGATGGTCGCGGCAGAACCGGACTGGAATGCAGCCGCCAACTCGCTCCAACCGTTGTTCAGATCGCTTTCTGCAGTATACTTTCCGTACAGTCCCAGATACTTCTCCACAAACTCAACATTCTTGGGATCGTTGACCGTGCACTTGCCGTTCTCATCAAAATACTCGGTCAGACCGGAATAAGAATACATCATATACTCGAGGCTCGTGCCGCCGCCGGCACCGCCACGGATTGCCACGCCATATGTCTTGGAGTCGGGATCGTAGATTTCCTCCACGCCCTTGAAGAATTTTTCCCAGTTTGTCGGCAGATCAAGATTCTTTGCCTCATACAGCGAGTTGTTGACCCACAGGCACCAGACATTGCTGGCAAACGGCAGCGTATACTTCTGCTCATCAATCGGGTTGAAGGACAGAACGGTTTCCCAAGCGGATGGCAAAACCTGATCGTAGCAATCCCAATTGGCCAAATAGCTGTCCAACGAGACGAGCTTATTGTTGAGAATCAGCGAGGAAACGCTTCCCTGGATCAATGTGGAGCAATCCGGCGGGGAGCCCGCTGCCAAGGCCGTATCGAGTTTTTGCGTCATATCCCCTGCAACACCGAGCAGTTCGACCTTGATATTGGGGTTCTCGTCTTCAAACTGATCGATCAGCTTTTGATAGGTTGCTTCGCGGGCATCGGTTGTGTTGTCGATCCAGAAGGTGATCGTAACCGTTTCGCCCGTCTTGTCCGTTTCAGGCTCGACAGTTGCGTTCTGCACATCGCCGCTGCCTGTCGTGCCCTTGTCCGTGCAGCCGACAATGCAGACCATACACAGCATGGCCGCTATCAGCAGTGCCAGAAGGGATTTTGAAGTACGTTTCATGTGAATTCCTCCTTTTTTATTCTTGGGAGAATACCCCCAAAGATTGTTGACTGCATCATCCTTTGACCGCGCCTGCCGACAGTCCCTGCACCAGATACTTCTGAATATACGAGAACAGCAGTAACGGCGGCAGCAAACCGATGAGCGCACCGGCGGCAAGTTGACCATAATCAGTGCTGTACTCACCGATGAGCGTGCTCAATCCTACCGGCACAGTAAAGTTCGATCCAGAGTTTGTGAAGATATAGGCAACGGTAAATTCATTCCAGCAACCGATGAATGCAAACGCAGTGGTTGCAACAATTCCGGGGATCATAACCGGGATTACAATCCTCCATAGAATTTGAGATCGAGTTGCCCCATCGATCATACCGGCCTCTTCAAGGCTATACGGCACGGCATCGAGAAAGCCTTTCATCAATGTACTGTTAAACGGCGTCTGTATCACGATATTGAACAAGATCAGTGCCCAGAGAGAGTCGGTCAATCCAATCTTGCGGAATATGATGAACAACGGGATGAGCAACATGACGATCGGCAAGAGTTGCGTAGCCAACAGCATCATTAAAAACGCATTCTTCCCCGCAAACCGGTAGCGGCACATTGCATAGGCGTTGAGAGTTGATAAAACAAGGATCACAACGCAGGAAATACAGGAGACGAAGAGGCTGTTTCGAATATACGTCGTAAACCGGCCCGAAACGAGGAGTTTTTCAAAGTTTTCCAGCGTGGGATGACTCGGGATCAACTCGGTCGTGGTCATAATATCTCCATATGTCTTAAGCGACGTGGAAACCGCCCAGAGCAGGGGAAGGAGAATAAAGGCACAGAAAATCAGCAACGGCAGGTATAGAGTAAATACGCGATCTAGGCCACGGAGGACCATGCGTTTGGTTCGCGTCCGTTTTTTCATGATAGTTCACTCCCCTTTCCATATTTGGTGATCTTCAGATACAGGATGGAGAACACCAACAGAATGGAAAAACAGACTACACCGATTGCTGAGGCATATCCGTAATTAGAGTTAATCACGGATGTTTTCATCATGTAGACTGACAACGTGGTCGTCAGATTCATTGGGCCGCCGTTTGTCATGTTATAGATCAGGTCCACAGAGTTAAACTCCCATATCGTGCGCATCAGTGTTGTCAGCACAATAGAGTCCTTCAAGTGCGGGAGCGTTACATAGACAAAGCTTTTCCAACGACCGCATCCATCAATAGAACCCGCCTCATACAATTCCTGTGGTATTGCCTGCAGCCCCGCCAACAGCGTAATGGCAAAGAAAGGAATCCCACGCCATAGTTCTGCGACAATTACAGCAGCCATAACCGTAGATGTATTGGCTGTCCAACCGATTGGCTTACTGATAAGGCCGATTGCTTCAAACAGATAGTTTACAATGCCGATATGTTCGTTATACATCAGCAACCACAGCATCGTAGTCAACACACCGCTGACCGCCCACGGCACAAACGCGATAGCCCGAACCAAACCGCGGAAGCGAAACTTTCGGTTGAGCAAAAGCGCAAGAATCATGCCGAAGAGCAGTTGAAGCGCCACCTGCCAGAATACCCACTTTAAGGTAGTCCAGCAGGCCATTTTGAACGTCGGATCTTCTGTAAATAGTCTGATAAAATTATCGATCCCAACAAACCCATCAGCCCACGGCTTTTTGAAGTTGTTATTCTGTAAGCTCAACCAGAATACACGCAAAATGGGCAGGAACATGATGCATACCGTTGCTATCACCGTTGGTGAAATCAGCAGGTATGGTGCCAGATTCCCACACTTCTTTCGCTTTAATTCACTTGTGGTTTTTGACAATCTCCGCATTAGACAATCCCTTTTCAACAACTTAGATGTTATGGAGTTTTAGATGTTGTAGAGTTCTTGTTCGCTTTTATTATATTCATACAGGAAATGACAAACAATTCATTTTCTTTTCACCGTTGTTCACTTTTTTATGCAACTAAAAGACCACATAGATCGTGGTCTTTGCTCTTATTCTGACACTCCATTTGTTAACATTTCAAACGCCTCTACCGCCTTCCCCATGAACAACATACTCAGCAATGCTGAGGAGATCGTCCACTATACTGTCAACAACAGAATACGAATTCTCAAGGTAGGCCTCGGCTAGAATCTAATACAGAACGCTTGGAATTGATGTGCGCTTTTCTGGTTGAACAATACTTTGAAAGTAGAAAGGACCCCTATTAGAGAATTATAATTTGCGTCATAATCAGGAGATATGGTTGCTATGCGGTATAATGTGGTTTTTCACCCATCCTGGTGGCATGTGAATGAAGGGATTGCTTCCCCGAGTTTTTTGGGCAGACCCCGATGCTCGTATTGCTTCGGACATCAAGATGCGCCGTGCTTTGTACCAACGGTTTGGTAAGTATGATCTAGGGAAACAGAACCCGGAGCCGCGACCTCTTATGGGAAGCGATATGCTCGCCTGCGGATATCTTTCGGGCCAGATTCTGGGTTGTCAGGTCGACTTTGCTCCCGATGACTCGCCAGAGGTGCATTGCGCCAATCTGGATGATGAAGCGGCATTCTTGTCGAATTCCCGGACTTCGACAAGAGTCCTGTTTGGAAAGGTATCCAGCACCAGTTGGACTATCTGCAAAATCGATTTGGCCATGTGGAATCTTATATTAACTTTAGCGGCGTCCAAAACCTCGCACTCGACTTGCATGGCACCGATTTGTTCCTTGACTATTATGATGAAGACAGTCCGGCATCGCATCTGTTAGAGGTTTCTTATCTGACAACGCGTGAGCTAAGTGATGTTCCTGCTTGTATTGTAACACTTTTAGGCGAAACTCGCCATCAAAGCCTTTTTGTCGGCCAACCAGATTTCTGCTTAGAAGTCCTTTTGCACCATGCAGCTTATACAAGTTTACCCATTTTTCAATCGGCGTACAGGATACGCAAAATTTCTCGGATGCCTCTTTGCGTGTATGCCCTTCCAGTACATACTGAACAACTGCTAATTTTAATTCCTCACTGAACAATTCTTTTCCCATAGATTTCTGCACCCCTTTCGTTGACTTTCTTGTCCAACTTTTGGGGTGCAGTTCAATGTGCCGTTCATCTTGACCGTTGACTGGCTCGGCTGGCTTTTCTATTTTCTCGATGAAAAACAATTTATTCGTACTTATTTCCATCATTGTCATAGTAAACCACATGAATGGAATACTCTTTTTCTGGGTTTTTAATTGAGATAATATCCATATCATCTGTGCTGTATCTCAATGTATCTTGCACTTGTCCATTTATTGTATAAGTGATTTCGGCATACTCTGTTTTAGCACCATTAAACCAAATTAAATCATACCATTCTCCGTTTATTGCAACGCCACCAACAATAATCTCATCACTATTTCGGTTTGTTGATGTACTAAATTTGTAATCTCCATTTCCTGTTGGTTCAAAGATAGCAAGTGTAGATTTATTATCTGCACTATATGCTCCACTCACGATATAACCGCCAAGTTCCAGTTCTTTTGCAATAGTCCATTCATTCCCCTTTGAAATTGCGGTGTTCAGTATGCTTTCTCTGCTGGTAATGGTATCTCCTTTGGGAGTTAAACTAAAGAAATATAAAAAAGCGGCAGCAACGCAAATAACAGTCGCTGAAATTATCAGTAACCATTTTTTCATAACCAATACCTCCATATAATCTGATTTATTATTCTCTTACTTCCGTCCTCGCTGTGGGTTTGGATTTTTCAGCAAGTCCGACTTCTGTGCAATCTTTTTCAGCCACTTCTTTTCTTCCTCGGACAGCTTCTTATAATTCAGTTTGAGCCGCTTGCAGATAAACATCATAGCCGCCTGCTCCGGGTCGCTGTCCGGGCTGGTGGTTTCCTCTGCGGTCTGCAAGAAATCTTCCAGTGGGTTGTCCTCCGGGACACTGAAAAAATCGTCCTTATGGGCTTCCCGCAGGTCGAGGGCTATCTTGTTTATATCCTGCTGTATCACATAGCGGCAAAAGCTGTCGTCGTCAATATGGGCGGCGATAAGCTGCCTTAACTGCGGGTCAGTCAAGCCGGGATTGTGCTGTTTCATAATCGTTGCACTCACAGCGTCCACAATGGCGTTTGCGCTCTGCACCTGCTTTCCCGCTACGCCGTTCACATAGATTTCAAGGTCGGCCATGAGCCGGGGAAAATCCGGGTGGGTCGCCAGTTCACACAAAAGCGAATTGTCCACCAGCCCGCTTTTCAATAGTTCAATCATATCATCACTCAAATGCAGGTCTGCAAGATCGGCGCTTGGGTGATTTTTTGTTAAGGAGCGGCCCAGCAGATAATCAACAGTCACTTCATAAAACTTTGCCAATTCAATAAGGGCATAGTGGCTGATGTCCTTATATTCGTCCGCTTCATAGCTGCCCAGCGCAGACTTGGAGAGGTGTGTTTGCTCTGCAAGCTGTTCCAGCGTCAAGCCACGCTCCACGCGCAGGTCTTTTAGGCGTTCTTGAATGGTTAAGGCCATACTATCCCTCCCATCTGTCCGATAATGGAAGTTATCAAAGTAACTCCATATCTATGTTGTACTTGCCATCAATCAGTATATAGTCGAGGTCATTTTCTTTTGCAAGTGACAAGATGTGTGCATTATCTTCTAATACACTATCTAAAGTGCAATCCTCATCATCCAAACGATTTTCAATAACGCTTGCAAATTGTTTTATGTCGTTGAAATGCGTTCTTATGTAGTTTTCGCTCATCACAAGACAATAACACCGTATATCTTTGCGGTATTCGTCAGGAAAATCTTTTTTCCAGTCAAATGGAATGTAGCACCCTTCAACAATCAAATTCTGTCGATTTTCAATTACAGTTTTAACAATTTCTCGGACAATCGGCCATAAAAATTCTGTCAATTCAGTGTCGTTGCTCACGGGTGTAAGCTGTGTGTTCCTGCTGCGAATCAGCCCCATTTTCAAATGGTCAACCGACAGATACGGATATTTGTATTTTTCGAGAAGTTTTTGTGCTAACAAAGTTTTGCCTGTGTGAGAAGCGCCAGCAATCAAAATAATCATTATACTTCACCGTCCTATAAACCGGGATTTGTCGCTTTGTACTTATCATTTTACCACAATTCCGAGAGCGTAGAAATAACCTGTTTTTTAAGCCGATTTCCTACCTTTCGGATATACGGGACGGGCGGTCATTTATGGCGATTGCGTCTACCGTGGTCTCTGGTGGGCGCCGGACGGCAGCAAATATGTCCTGGCGCTCAAATATCCCGACCGTCCGTATCTGGCGCTGGCCTGGCCGGAACGCAACGCAGAGAGCAACCTGTCTGCCTATCTGGCTATGGGCGTGGAGGCTGCGGAACTCGGGAAAGACGCCGCAGCGCCGCCTGACAGTCATTTGGACATCGACTATCAGTTTTTGCAATGGGGTCGCGACAGCGCCTCCATGCTGTTCTATTATTCCTTCCGGGATGAGCAGCAGGCGCAGCACGATGGGTATTTCTGGTATAACTGTGAGACCGGCGAAGTTCACGCGGTTCTGGAACTGCAGCCGTAACGGCCAGATCAGAGAGGCCGTGTTGCCTACCACAAGCGAACAGTACCACCGCAATGCCACGCAGCCCCGGCACAAAAAGCACGCGGCCGGTACGAAGTTCGTACCGGCCGCAAAACCTGGAAAACGATCAGTAGATCATGGCGGACAGGATGGACAGGCCGACGGCCTCCGCCTCCGTGGGGTTGTACAGCCGGTGCACGGTCCCCTCCTTCAGATAGATGCTGTCGCCCTCGCCGAGCCGGATGCTCTGACTCGCCATCTCCACCTCGATGCTGCCGCGGATGACGACAAAACACTCGTCCGCATCGTGAGCGGAAAATGTCTCGTTCCCGCGCGCCCCGGGGCGAAGCGCCACCTGTACCACCTCGATCTTGGGCTTCAGGCCGTTCTCCCCGCCCGGCTTTGGCGTCAAAAATTCATAGTTTACATAGACATCGGAAAAAAACGCCTTCCTGCGCTGGCTGCGCAGAGAGACATATTGTGGATTGTTGTCCGCAAACATGACGTTCATGGAGATGTTGAGCGCCTTGGAAATGCGCCGCAATGCGGACAGCGACGGGTCGACCGCGCCGCGCTCGATCTGCGACAGGCCGCCCGGCGTCAGGCCGGTCATTTCCGCCAGCGTCTGCAACGTCAGTTTTTGCTTTTTGCGATGTTCGCGTATGACGCTTCCAACCATATGCTTCCCCCCAGTTACCATGTGAATATATTACTTTGCATTCCCGATCTGCTGGAAAAAATTGTACCACATCTCATGCAATTCATCAACCAGCAGATCCAAGTTCAGCACGCCCTGCTCCTTGCACACAGTCTTTGATACCCGGCGCGCAGATCCTTCCACAGCACGGCGCCACACAGGAAAAATCCCACATAGCCGCACAACACATACACGATATTGACCAGCCTGTCAAACGACAGCGTCATGGCCATAACCGCCCCCGCGAGCGCCGCCACCAGTACGGCATACCGGCTGCGCCGCGTCCTTTCGCCCGCAACGCGGGCAGTCGCCGTCCAAAGCAGAGGCACGGATGCGGTGTAGATACCTAGCGACACAATCATGGCAAACGCCGTTGCAACCGCAGGATGCAGCTGTTCCGCAAGCACGAGCATCGGCACTTGCGAGCCCTGCAATGCGCTGATATTGCCCATCATGGCCAGCGTCATGACCAATACGCCGGAAAAAAACACCGCCGTACCAAGAACAATGCCGCGCGTGGCCCGGCGTCCATCCTCCGCCTCGGCGCCCAGCCTGGTCAGGAACGTCGTCAACCAGATCATCGAAATGCCCACATAGGACACGGCCGACAGCCACCAGAAATCCGCCGCACGCAACAGCTGCATGGAAGCAATGGCGCGATCGGCCTCGGCTAAATTGCCCGCGCCACGTGCCAGGCCCACGACGGCGACCGCAAATACCATGGCGATGATGACCGGCCCCAGGTTGCCGAGAACCTTCAACATGCGCCCAAACCCGCCGATGACCGTCACGCAGGACAAAAGAGCCGTGATCGCCACGCCAGCCCCTGCCGGCAGGCCAAACTGTTGCGCCATTGCCGCCCCGGCGCCCGCAAGGATCACCACAAACGACATATAGATCGCAAATGTGATAAACCAGTCAAAAAAACGGCCGATCACAGGACCGCAATAATAAGCAAACACATCGCTGCCGCGTTTAAAATGCTCCCGATGTCCCGTCGCAACCAGGCGTGCCCCCGCATAGGCCAGCAGCGCAAACACCAGCAAAATGGTTGCAATTCCATGGAACCCGAAGGCCACATAGTATTGCATGACCTCCTGTCCCGTTGCAAATCCGGACCCGCTCATAAACGCAATATAGGCTCCGGCAAAGCGGAGGGCAGCCAGGCAGCCAGCCGCCCCCTTCTGTTTCCCAGTCCTGCACATGGGTCTACGGCGTCTACTCCGACTTTTTCCCCACGCGCTCCATGCGGTCGCAGCTCTCGCAAAGCGCGTCCATCACAATGCCGCGAAACGCATTCGCTTCCAGGGTGTGCACCCCGGCCACGGTGGAACCGCCAGGCGTGCAGACGTTTGCCATCAGTTCCCCCGGCTTCTTTCCCGTCTGCAGCACCATCTCCGCGGCGCCGGCCAGCGCCTGCGCGGCCATACGGACGGCTTCGTCCGCCGGCAGGCCGCGCTCCACAGCGCCCATGGCCAGCGACTCGATGTACATGTACGTGAATGCCGGGCTGCAGCCGCACAGGCCCGTAAACGGATCGAGCAGAGACTCCGTCAGGAAATATGCCGCGCCCAACAGCTCAAACAGCGCCTTCCCCAGTTCCGCGTGCTCCTTCGTCGCGCGCGTGCCCGTGACGATCCCCGTCACGCCCTTTCGCACCATGAGCGGCGTATTGGGCATGACCCGAAGCACCGGGCTGACCGGCAACGCCGCCTCCAAACAGCTCAGCGAAATCCCGCCCATAATGGAGATCACCAGTTGTTTCGCATCCAGATGCGGACCCGCTGCGCTCAGCACGCCGCGCGCCAATTGCGGGCTGACGGCAAACACCAGGATATCCACACGTTGCGCCAGCGCTGCCGCGCCGCTGTTCTGCAGGTCGCTCAGCACGGTCTGTACGCCAAGCTCCTGCCGGAGTGCATCCAGTTTCTGCCCGTCCACATCCGTAATGACGATGTGATCCGCCGGCACGCCGCCGCTGGCAATGAGTCCGCGAAAGATCGCCTGGCCCATCTGCCCGGCACCGATAAAGCCGATTGTCTTGTCCTGCAACATAGCTTTTACCTCTTCAGCGCGGGCAACCTTACAGATCGAGAATCATCAGGTGCGAATCGGAATCGCTCATGATCTCGTTCCCCGTCTCTGTAATGAGGATGTTCTCCTCCACGCCCATGCTGCCCATGCCCGCTTCAAAGATCTCGGGCTCGATGGCAATGGTCATGCCGGGCTGCAGCACCGTGTCGTTGTAGCCGACCATCGGCGCCTCGTGCACGTTCAGGCCGATGCTGTGGCCGTAACCACCCGTGCGCGGATGCAGATACGCAAACGGCGACTTCTGGATGTATTGGAAGATGGCCTCGCACACCTCGCGCATCGTTGCGCCGGGCTGTGCGGCGCGAATGCCGACATACGTCGCCTCGCGCGCCACATTGAAGAGCTCCAGCTGATGATCCGTCGGCTTGCCGACCATGGCCTGACGGATGATGTCGGAAAAATAGCCGCGGTAGCCGGGGCCGCCGTCGACGAGAATCATCTCGTGCGCGCCAATGGGCCGGTCGCTCGGCGGGCAGTTGCCCTGCGAATACCGCTCCACGCCCGCGCGGAGGCCAAGCCAGGTCGCTTCGTCCGCACCCATGCGGAAATACTCCGCCACGATGTTCCGATAGAGTTCCCGCTCGGTCATGCCCAGCCGGATCTCGCGGAAGCACTTCTCAATCGCACGGCTGTTGATGCGGCAGACCTCGCGCATCCGCTCGATTTCGAGCAGCGACTTAATGCTGCGCATCTCCCACAGCTGCTCGGAAAAATCGACAATGGTGGCGTTCTTCAGTTCTTCAAACATCGCCTGCTGGTTGGCATAGTTGAAATGCAGCTTATGCCCATACCCCAGCTCGAGCCCGATGCGGCTGCCCAGCAGGTTCTTTTCCTGCAGCACGGAGGCAATGCACTTGGCCAGCGTCTCATAGCCGCCAATGCCCGTGTAGCGGATGTCCTCCACGAGCGAGGTCATCTTCGCGGTTTCCACGCCGCCCTTGGTGGTGCAGAGCGCCATATCGCCATCGTCGGTCACGACTACGACGCCAGGCGTGGACACCTTGCTGGTCCAGACGATGCTCTGAAAGCTCGAAAAATAGAAGGTATTGTTGTCGCTCGTAAAGATCACGGCATTGACGCCATCGCGATGCATGATGGCAATCAGCTTATCCAGGCGCTTGCGGTACTCTTCGAGCGGAAAGCTCAGCATAAACGGTTCTCTCATGGTTTGCTCGTTCTCCTTTGTCGTTTCAACGTTACTGGTCCGTTGTGGCTATCTCATAAACAGCAGATAGACGATCCCATAGGCCGCGCCGCAGCCAATGAACACACAGAGCAGCGGCTTCCACAATAGCGAATAGGCCGCCAGGGTCAGCGCGGCAAGGTCCTTCAGCCGTTCACGCAGCGGCAGCTTTTCCGCCGCCTCCGCCTCCGGCTGTACGATGGCGTACTGCCCGGCCTGGGGCGCAGGGCGCGCCACCGCGGCATCCCGCAGTTCTTCATACGTTGGCATTGCGATATACGACCTCCCCGTCAATCATCGTGGCGGCGATCCGGCTCTCCATGTCGAACAGGTCGCCCGTCAGGAACACCAGATCCGCGTCCTTGCCAGGCTCGATCGAACCGACACGGTCGGCAATGCCCAGCAGCTCGGCGGGATAAATGGTGATCGCCTTGAGCGCCTCCGTACGGTCCAACCCCATGCTGACGGCGCATCCGGCCTGTACATACAGGTGCTTCACGTTGACGCACGGACTGTCCGTCACGATGCAGAAGCGCACGCCTGCCTTGGCGATCTGTACCACATTGTCCGGCCGGGACTCGCCCAGCTCCACCTTGCAGCGGTCCAGTATCATCGGACCGACGAGCGCCTTTGCGCCGAACGCCTTGAGTTCATCGGTAATCTTATAGCCCTCGGTGCAATGATCCAGCGTGCAGTCGAGGTGAAACTCGCGCACAAGGCGCATGGCAGTCAAAATATCGTCCGCGCGGTGCGCATGGATCTTGACGGGCATTTCGCGCCGCAACACCTTGGCAAGCGGCTCCAGCGTAAAGTCGTATTCCGGCATCTCGCCCTCCCCCGCCGCAGCGGCCTCCTGTTTCTCCAAATAGGCCTGCGCGCGCACGAGCGCCTCGCGGAACACGGCTGCATTGCCCATGCGGGAGAACGGCGTTTTCTTCATCGCGCCATAGACGCGCTTCGGGTTCTCGCCAAGCGCCACCTTGAGCGCCGCCTCAGGGACCAGCGCCATGTCGTCCACGCTCTGGCCATGGGTCTTCAAAATGCAGAAGGTGCCACCGATGACATTGGTGCTGCCCGGGCCGGTGCACACGGTGGTCACGCCGCCCTCCAGCGCCTCCGGAAAGGCCATGTCCTGCGGGTTGACCGCATCGAGTCCGCGGATCTGCGGCGTGGCAGGGTTGGTGTTCTCGTTGCCATCGAGCAGGTAGAATCCGGTGCCCTCCCCGAAAATGCCGATGTGGCAATGCGCGTCAATCATGCCGGGCATGACGATTGCGCCGTGCAGGTCCACGCGCTCCGCGCCCTCCGGCGCCGTCAACCCCTCGCCGACCGCGGCGATCTTGCCGCCGTCGATGAGGATGCTGCCGTTTGCATAGTCCTGGCCGGCCATGGTCCAGATGACGGCGTTCTCCAGAAAGATCATGTCTGCCTCCTACTCCGCGTCGTTGTTCAGATGGCACCACACGGCGTGCCCATCCGGATAGACCTTCTGGTCCGGGGCAATCTCGCTGCACTCCGGCCGCGCATACTGGCAGCGGGTGTGGAATTTGCAGCCCTTCGGCGGGTTGGCCGGCGAGGGGATGTCGCCCGCCAGCAGGATGCGCTTGCCGCGCTTGCCCGGCATGGACGCAGGGATGGCCGAGATGAGCGCCTTGGTATAGGGGTGCTTCGGGTTGTTGAAAATCTGGTCGCTCGTGCCGATCTCGACAAAGGAGCCCAGATACATGACGGCAATCCGGTCGCAAAAATACTTGACTACGCCAAGGTCATGGGAGATGAACAGCGTCGTCAGGTTCATCTGCCCCACCAGTTCCTGCAGCAGCGTCAGCACCTGCGACTGGATGGACGCATCCAGCGCCGCAAGCGGCTCGTCGCCGATGATGAAGCTCGGCTGCAGCACGAGCGAGCGGGCAATGCCAATGCGCTGGCGCTGGCCGCCGGAAAACTCGTGCGGGTATTTCGTCACGGAGTTGGCGGGAATGCCGCACCGCTCCAGCATCTCCTTGGCGATGTCCAGCGCCTCGCGCCGGTTGGCCGCCAGCTTGTGCTTCAGGATGCCCTCCGTCACGATATAGCCCACCGTCTTGCGCGGGTCGAGCGACGCATACGGGTCCTGGAAGATGATCTGCATCTGGCGGCGCATCTTCTGCATCTCGGCGCCGTCCAGCGCCACGTGGTTCTCGACGTCGAACACCGTCGTACCGTCGAACTTCATGCTGCCGCCCGTGGCCTCCTGCAGGCGGATCATGGTCTTGCCGGTGGTGGACTTGCCGCAGCCGGACTCGCCCACGAGCCCGAAAATCTCGCCCTTCTGGATGTCGAAGGAAACGCCGTCAACCGCCTTGACATATCCGCTGACGCGGGAAAAGACGCCCTTGCGGATCGGAAAATACCGCTTGAGGCCCCTGACCTCGATAAACGCTTCCGAGGAAACCGGATTGTTCCTGTTCTCTTCCATCAGCCAATTCCCTCCTTCTGCTGTGCATACCAGCAGCGCACAAAGTGATCTGCCTCGGAAAAGGGCAGCAGCTCCGGCGTCCTGGCGATGCACTGTTCGCTTGCACACTGGCAGCGGGGCGCAAACGCGCAGCCCTCCTTCGGCAGATTGGCCAGCGTCGGCACGATGCCGGGGATGCACTCGAGCTTCGTATTGCGCTGCGCCAGCGACGGGCGCGAGCGCATGAGCCCCTGCGTATAGAGGTGCCGCGGGTTGAGGAAGATGTCGTTGACATTCGCCTCTTCCACGACGCGCCCGGCGTACATGACCAGCACGTCCGACGCCATTTCGGCAATGACGCCAAGGTCGTGCGTGATGAAGATGATGGCCATGTCCATGTCGGAAACGAGCTCTTTCATGAGCTCCAGCACCTGGGCCTGGATGGTGACGTCCAGCGCCGTGGTCGGCTCATCTGCAATGAGCACCTTCGGCTTACAGGCAATCGCCATGGCGATCATGACGCGCTGCCGCATGCCGCCGGACAGCTGGTGCGGATATTCGTCCATGATCTTGTCCGCGCGCGGGATCCGCACCCGCTCGAGCAGCTCGATGCCGCGCTTTCTGGCCTTGTCGTGCGACAGTCCCAGATGCAGCCGCAGCACCTCCTCCAGCTGGAAGCCGATCGTAAACAGCGGGTTGAGCGCCGTCATCGGCTCCTGGAAGATCATGGCGATCTCGTTGCCGCGGATTTTGCGCATTTCCGCCTCGGACAGCTGCAGCAGGTCTCGTCCGTCAAACAGGATGCGGCCGCCGGCGATGGTGCCGCCGCCAAATCCCACCAAACGCATGATCGACAGCGACGTGACGCTCTTGCCGCACCCGGACTCGCCGACGATGCCCAGCGTCTTGCCGCGTTCCACTTGAAACGATACGTCGTTGACAGCCGTAACGGTCTTATCGCCCCGCCCAAACTGCGTCACCAGATGCTCCACGGAGAGGATCACATTGGACGTGGCGGGATCGTTCCGCACGCTTTGTTCGTTTTGTACATTTTCCACAGTCTTGTGTAACATGTTCCTCACCTCAGCCTCTGCTCAGCTTGGGGTCGAAAGCGTCCCGCAGGCCGTCGCCAACCAGATTGATCGAAAGCACGGTGACGAACACGAGCACACCAGGTGGCACCCACAGCCACCAGTAATTGGTCAACACCGGCAGGCTTTGCGCGGCGGAAAGCATGTTGCCCCAGCTCGGCTGCGGCTGCTTGACGCCGAGGCCCAGGTAGCTCAGGCCGGCTTCGGACAGAATGCCGGACGCAATGCCCAGCGTCGCATACACGATGATCAGCCCCAGCGTATTGGGCACGATGTGGCGGAACATGATCTCGCGGGAATTCAGCCCCAGCGCGCGCGACGCCTCCACAAACTCGATCTCGCGCAGCGACAGCGTCTGCGCGCGCACGATACGCGCAATGTTCGTCCAGGTGAGCATACCGGTCATGATCATGACGTTCCAGATGCTCGGTCCGAAAATTGCCGCGACCGTAATCGTGATGACATAGAACGGCATGCTCATGAAGATATCGACCAGCCGCATGATGACCATGTCCACCCAGCCGCCAAAATAGCCCGCCATGACGCCGAGGCACACGCCGATCAGGATCGAGATCAACGCCGACACCAGGCCGACACTCAGCGACACGCGGCCGCCATACAGCAGGCGCGTAAACGTGTCGCGGCCCACGTCGTCCGTGCCGAGCAGATGCTCGCTGCTCGGCGCCTGATAGCCGTTGAACAGGTCTACCGCATCCCGGTCATACGGCGTCAGCAGCGGTGCAAAGACCGACAGCAGGATGAGGATGCCGAGGATGACGAGGCCTATAACCGACAGTTTGTTTTTAAAGAACCGGTCCATGCCGATCTGCATGGGCGAACGGCTCTCCTCCGAACGTTGTTTCTGTTTCTTACATACTGCCATACTGTGCCCTCACTTACTTGTACGTCACGCGCGGGTCAACCACGGCATAGAGAATATCGGCCAACAGATTGGCCATGAGCACCGTCAGCGAAATCAGCAGCGCGCCGGCCGTAATCAGGTTGTAGTCGCGCTGGCCGATCGCCGAATAGATGAGTGTGCCCATGCCCGGCCAGGTGAAGACCGTCTCCACGAGCACTGCGCCCGAAAACAGGCCGCCCATCGACAGCGTGATCATCGTGACAAGCTGCGTGAGCGAATTGCGTAGGGCATGGCGATAGATGACCACACGCTCCGACAGGCCCTTGGCGCGCGCCGTGCGGATGTAATCCTGTTGCATGACGTCGATCATCGACGACCGCGTATAGCGCATCAGGGATGCCATCTGCATGAAACCGAGCACAAACAGCGGCAGCACCATGTGCCACAGCACGTCTACCACCTGGGCAAACCCCTCCTTGTTTGGCACGCTCTGCATGCCAGACATGGGGAATATGGACAGGTCGATGCCGAAGATCTTGATCAGACCGAGGGCAAAGAAGAACGATGGAATCGATATACCAATCAACGCAATGATCGTTGCGATATAGTCAAAGCCAGAGTATTTTTTTGTTGCCGAAATGATCCCAAGCGGCACCGCAAACACGACGCCGATGATCAGCGCGGACAGGGACAGGAGCAGCGTATTGCCGAGCCGGCGGCCGATGACCGTCGTCACGGGCTCATGGTACCATGACGAATATCCAAGATCCCCGTTCAATATGAGGTTTTTCACCCATTTAAAATATTTGATGGGAAGCGGATCGTAATAGCCGGACTGCACCTTGAGCTTTTCCAGCTGATCCGGTGAAATCCCCGGCACCTCCAGCATGGCGCTGAACGGGTCGCCAGGCGTGAGGTTGACCAGAGCGAATATGATGATCGTAATGCCGATGAACACCGGAATCAAAATCAATAGTCTTCGTAGGATATATGCTCGCATAGACGCTCCTTTGCTGCTTTGCTGCTGTCGCCGGAGCAGAAGAACCGTTCCGGTGCATCAGTCAGATGCACCGGAACGAAGATACTGCTTACTCGGCGAGATTGCTGAAGTACCAGTTCTCGAGGTTTGCGAACATGTAAGCCGCTTCCTCTTCCGCCTTCACGCCTTCGAGGCCCGGCGCGATGATGAGGCCGTCGCACCAGCTCACGATCGGCACCATGGGCATGACGTCGTTCAAATAGATGGCCAGCTCCTCATAGATGGGCTCACGCTTTGCCTGGTCGACATACTTCAGACCTTCTTCGATCAGTTCGTCGACATACGGATCGGAGAAGTTCTCATAGTTGCTGGAACCATAGGAAGCATAGATCCAGGTCATGTCGGGATCGGGCGAACCGTTGCCGATCATGGCCATGTCAAAGTCGCCGGACGCGGTCAGCGCGTTGTGGCTCGCCATCTCCATCGGGGTGACGCTCACGTCGATGCCGATATCTTTCAGGTTCTGCTGGATGACGATCGCGATCTTCTCCACGTTGGCGTTGCCGGTGGGATGGATCAGCTCCAGCGTCACAGGCTCGCCGTTGAGATACAGGGTGTCGCCCTGGTACTCACAGCCAGCAGCCACGAGCAGTTCCTTGGCCTTCTCGGGGTTGTACTCATAGGGATTGATCTTGTCGGCCGGCGGGGTGCCCCACTGGTCGGCTGCATAGCAGGTGTTCTCCACGCGGCCGTAGCCGTAGAAGATGTTATCCGCGATGCCATAACGGTCGATGGCATACGCCATGGCCTGACGGGCTTCTTTCTTCTGGAAGAGCGGGTGGTCGTTGTTGAGGATCAGGTAGCGGATGGAGGTCCACCAGAGCTCCTGGATCTCGCAGCCGGCCTCAGTCAGCATGTTGATCGTCTCGGGGTTCATGGACGAGGTCTGGTGCATGTCCGCCTCGCCGCTGATGACGGCAGAGGGACCAATCTCCGCGTTCATGGGCTTGAAGACCATCTGGTCGATCTTCGGCTCGCCATTCCAGTAATCCGTGAACTTGTCCAGGATGACATACTGGTCAGGCACATACTCCGTGAACTTGAACGGGCCGGTGCCGACCGGGTTGTGGAGCAGGTCGGTGCGCTCGTGCGCCTCGGCCGCCGGGACGTCGCCCCAGATATGCTCCGGCACGATGCTCAGCTGCTCGCCGATCTGATAGAAGAACGCGCCGTAGACATCCGTCGTCGTGATGGCGATGGTGTAGTCGTCGATGATGTTGATACCGGACAGGGAATCCGCCTCGCCGGCACGGTAGGCTTCGACGCCCTCAATGTGGCTCGGACCGGCGGTGAAATAGCCCATCCAGCCCTCGCTGGCGGCCGCAGTGTAGGTGTACGCGACGTCTTCCGCCGTGAACTCCTCGCCGTCATGCCACTTCACGCCCTGGCGAAGGTGGAAGGTGACGGTGCGCTGGTCGTCGGAAATCTCCCAGCTCTCAGCCAGCACGGGCTTGAGCTCGTTGTTGGCGCCACGCCGCACAAGGGGCTCATACAGGACAAAGCAGATGACGCGGTCTTCGCCGGAGGTCACCGAGAAATCGGGATGGAACATGCCCGAAATCGCGCCGCGGGTGGCAAACGTCAACACGTTGTTGTCCCTCGTGGCAATATTCTGCACGTCGGACGAACCCTGGTTATCCTCTCCCTCAGGTGCCGTCGTGTTCGTGGGCGCGGACGGCTGCGTGCAGCCAAAGACTGCCAGCAACATGACCGCTACCAGAGCAAGTGCAAGGTACTTTTTCATGTGATTTTCTCCTTTCCTTTGATGCCCTCTGCCCGCAGTGTACCATCCGCGGACAAACTTATGACGGGTAAAGTCTCTCAGTCCGTGACAATCTCTCCATCCATCATCACCAGCGCAATGCTGCTGGCCAGATGGAAAGGCTTCCCGTTATAAACGACAATATCGGCGTCCTTGCCGGCTTCGAGCGAGCCCACGCGGTCGGCAATGCCAAGCACGCGGGCGGGTGTGATCGTGATGGCGCGCAGAGCGGCCTCGGGATCGAGCCCCTCGCGCACGGCGCTCGCAGCGCTCGTAGGCAGAAACTGGATCGGGACCGGCGGCGCGTCGGTCGAAATGCAATACGTTACGCCCGCCTCTTCCAGCACCACGGGCGCGCGATGGGACATGTTGGCCATCTCCACGCTGAGCCGGCCGCACAGCACGGAAGCCAGCACCACGGGCACATTGGCCTCCCGGATGGCATCCGCCATCAGATAGGCGTCCGCCGCCTGCGTCAGCACGAGGTCGATGTCAAACTCCCGCTTGATACGCAACGCCGTGTAGATGTCGTCCATGCGGTTGGCATGCACCACGAGCGGGATCTCCTTCTTCAGCACGCTGCCCAGCGCCTCATACCTGAGGTCGACCGCGTCCGTCTTGCCCGCTTCCTTCTTCTCCAGGTAGGTGCGCGCCTTGACCAGGTGCTCGCGCATCAGCCCGGCAATGCCCATGCGGGTCATCGGCATGACCTTTTTCGGCGCATAGGTCTCCTTGGGGCCTTCGCCGAGCGCGGCCTTGATCGCGTAAGTCTCTTTCACCAGCATGTCGTCGATGCGGTCGCCCCGCGTCTTGAACACGGACATGACGCCGCCATAGACGTTGCTGTTGCCCGGGCCGACGCAAACGGTCGTCACGCCGCCGAGCCGCGCCTCGCGAATGGCGATATCCGCAGGGTTGATGCCGTCAATGGCACGCACATGCGGCGTCACCGGATTGACCGCTTCGTTGCTGTCCTCACCCTCATACATGGTCCCGTCTTCCGACAGACCAATGTGGCAATGCGCGTCGATAAATCCGGGCAGCACGGTCTTGCCCGTGCAGTCGATCACCTGCACACCGGCAGGAGCCTCCAGACCGACGCCGACCGCCCTGATCTTTCCGTTCTCCACGAGCACGTCGCCCACGGGATAATTCGTCCCCGCCATGGTCATGACAGTTCCGTTCTTCAGCAGAATCATCGTCGTCCCTCCGATTGCTTGTATCGTTCCCATTCGTTCCTTACTGATGAAATACGGTCGCCCCGTCCACGAACACCCGGCGCACCTTCGCTTCCATGTCGAAGGGATGCCCATCGTAGCACACGAGGTCGGCATCCTTGCCGGGCTTGATCGAACCGACGCGATCGTCCACGCCGAGGATCCGCGCAGGCGTGATCGTGATGGCGCGAAACGCCTGCTGCTCGTCCAGCCCGCGGCTCACCATGTATCCCGCAATGACGGGCAACAGCCGCTGCGGCACGACGGGAGCGTCCGTGCAAAACGCAAACTCGATCCCCTCCTGCGGCAGAGCGATGGGCGCATCGTAATCGATGGCCATTTCCACCTTCCAACGCTCCGTCAGGAAAGGCCCAACGATCAGAGGATACCCCTCTTTGGCAAGCTGGTGGGCGATCTTGCGGCCTTCCGTGCAATGCTCGAGCGTAATGCGGAAACCGAATTCCTTTGCCAGGCGAATGGCGGAGAACATGTCGTCCGCACGGTGCGCATGGCACTTGAGCGGGATCTCGCCGCGCAGCACCTTGACCATGTTTTCAAGGCCCAGGTCGCGCTCCGGCCGCTCTCCCTCTCCCCGTTCCGCGCGCTCGCACGCTTCCATATACGCCTTGGCGTCATAAAAGCGCTGACGCATCATGCCCAGGCTGCCCATGCGCGTAAACGGTTCTTTGCCCAGCATCCGCCCATAGCAGCGCTTCGGGTTCTCGCCAAACGCGGCCTTGAGCGCCGCTTCTTTTTTGACGATCATCTTGTCGACGCAGTCCCCCACGGTCTTGATGACCGTGAATGTGCCGCCGATCAGGTTGGCGCTGCCGGGCCCCGTGCAAATGGTCGTAATGCCGGCCTCATAGGAATCGGACATGATGCTGTTGCGGGGATTGATCGAGTCGACGGCCGAAAGCTGCGGCGTCATCGGCGTGACCATCTCGTTGGTCCCGCTTCCCTCGGCGCCCAGCCCATAGCTATACAGGCCGACGTGGCAATGCGCATCCACCATGCCAGGCATGACGGTCCAGCCGCTGGCGTCGAGCAGTTCTTCGTCCGGCTGCGGCTCCAGCGTCTCCGCCACGGCCGCGATCTTGCCGTCCGCAATGCGGATGCAGCCCCGTTCCAGCGCAGGGCCTTCCATCGTCAACACGCGGGCATTTTGTATCAGCATCTTGCTCCCCCTCCGTCAAAACAGGCGCTCAAGATCGGCCTTGGCCGCATGGTAGGCAAACGCGGACCAGAGCGTGTCCTTGACCGCATCTACCGTAATCGTCAGATAGCGGCGGACCTCCTCCAGGTTCCCCTGGGCCAGATAATAATTCGCAACTGCAAAGGCATTGACCGAGAGCGTGATGTCCGGCAGATCGTCCTCATCCACCTGCAGGGTCTCCTCCACGCTCATCCTGCCGCTGTAGAGCATGACGCTCTTGAAATAGCTGTAGTTTTCGTCATAGTCGATGTCCTCGCCAATCGCATTGACGAGCGCCATGGCCTCGTCGCGCCGGTTTTCCCGCATGAGCGAGATCCAGCACCAGTTCGTGGCGGAGATCAGGCTGCCGCCATCCTCCGACAGCGCATGACAATGCAAAAACGCCTGGGAAGCGCGGGCAAAGTCGCCGCGGATAAAATGGATGAGTCCCCGGTGGTACTCCGTGGACCAGTTGTCGGGGTCCAGGCGCGCGCTCATCTCCAGGTCGGCCGCCCCCTGCTCATACTGCATCATGGCCAGATACTTGCGCCCGCGCAGGCAATAGCACTCCGCATCAAAGGGATCGCGCAACAACTGTGCGGACAGCGCAGCCGCAGACTGCCGATACAGCATCTGCTTGGCCAGCTCCGCCGC
This sequence comes from uncultured Eubacteriales bacterium, assembly GCA_900549955.1. Classification (GTDB taxonomy): domain Bacteria; phylum Bacillota; class Clostridia; order Christensenellales; family CAG-138; genus Aphodomorpha. The sequence continues at coordinate 96,391 of URQH01000001.1, forward strand.
CAGCTCCAGATACTCCGCGCGGCTGCCCTTTCCAGACTGCAGCAGCGGATACAGCTCCGCCGCGCGTTCTGCCAGCGGCACCGGCAGCTCCTCCGGCCAAACCTGGGACGCCTTGGGTGCCTGCTGCCCCACGCGGGTAATGACAAGTTTCTTTCGCATCTGTGCTCCCCCTATTTAAGACATACTACATTTATTGTCTTTGTTAATCGTTGCTGCTCGGCCATTTTTTTACTCATAATAAAAAAAAGGCTTTACATGTTGGTGATTATAGCATTATGATAGTCATAGGTCAAGAATAATATATGATATAAATATAATATTTTTTTACATGAACTTCAAAAATTATCCATGGCAGACCGGATTCTTGACACGCTGCCGCCACAAAGCAAAGGAGGAATGCACCATGTTGGTCGCCGAAGAAAACCGTCAAAAAAACCGCTTTACCGCGCAGGGGGAGATCACGCTCCGCGGGCAGCGCATTCCCTATCACACCGTTTGTGAGGACAACTTTATCATCGGCAGCGATGGCGAACCCGCCGGCTCCGTGTTTACCTATGCCTATTTCAGAAGCGATGTGGAGCATCCGGAGCGCCGGCCCATCCTGTTTGGCTTCAACGGCGGCCCCGGCTCTGCCAGCCTCTGGCTCCATCTTGGGCTGCTCGGTCCCCGCCGGATCAGCATTCCCGAGGAGCTTGCGCTCTCTCCCACCCCACCCTATGAGCTGGAGGACAATCCCAACTGTCTGCTCGACATGTGCGACATCGTGCTGGTCGATCCCGTCGGGTGCGGGCTCGGCCGCCTGTTCAAGGAGGACGAGCAGGACAAGATCTTCGGCTTCAACCAGGATGCGAATGTGCTGGCCAAGTTCATGGGCGCGTGGTTGACGCGGTACGGCCGGCTGAACAGTCCGCTCTTCCTGTTTGGCGAAAGCTATGGCACGGGCCGTGTGGCGCTGCTGCTGGCGGAATTGTTTGGCGCAGGCGGCGTAGACGACAACCCGATGGGCATTTCCGTCAACGGTGCCATCTTCCTCGGCTGCTACTTCTTCGCCAACCTGCCCGTGGAACAGACCGCACTCAACATGTCCTCCATGGCCGCCGCAAACTGGTACCACAACCGGGAAGGCAAACCGGATCTCGAAACCTTTTTTGAAGAGGCGCATCGGTTTACGGCGGATGAATACATGCCCGCCATCTTCCGTGGCGACGAACTCAGTGAGGCGGAGCGCGAGCGCGTCATCGAACGCATGTCCTACTTCACCGGCCTCAAACCCGAGTTTTTGCGCCGCCACCGCCTGCAGGTAGACATCCGGGATTTCCTCGCCAACCTGCTGGACGACAGCAACGAAGCCATCGGCATGTACGATGGACGTTATAAATGGAAGAAAGAGGCGAACGTCAAGCCCGTCAGCATCACGGGCGACGATCCGGCCTCCTCCCGCTATACCCCTGCATTCCTCGCCGGGTTCCAGCTGCTGCGCAAGGAGCTCAACATCGACTTTGACCGCGTGATCCGCTCGTCGACGCAGCACGTCAGCCACAACTGGATTCGCGATCTCAAGCTGTGGCCCTCCGATGCGCTGGCGGCCGCCATGCACCGCAATCCGAATTTGAAGGCGTTCTTCATGTCCGGCAAGTACGACCTGTGCACCACCGCCGGCATCGCGCGTTACCTGGCCTCACACTCCAACCTGGATCCGGCCCGCGTGCAGTTTGCCACCTATCCGTCCGGGCACATGGCATATATCGGCCGGGAAAGCGCGCGGCAACTCGCAGAGGACATGCGCGCATTTTACGCTTCCACCCTTCGGTAAATCGAGGGGTCGTCGGCACCGGCCATCCGCCCGCCGCCACGCAGAAGAGCGGTCGTCCCACACAGGACGGCCGCTCTCGTTTGCATGTAAGGCTTCAAAGATGTCCGCTCTCTCCCGCCAGCCGACAGGCGCACGGTCAGTGGTACGTCCTGGCCGTCTCCTGGTAGGTCCTGATGATATCCTGCAGGATATCCGTGTGGTTAAAATCGCTGTTGTAAACCACGCGCGTCTCCCGCACCATGCTCAGGTTCTCGATGGGCAATGCGACGATTTTGCCCTTGCTCAACTCGTCCATACAGGCGCTTCGCGGTAAGATGGAAACACCCAGCCCCTTTCGGATCAGGTCCTTAATGGTAGCGATGTTGTCCACCTCCAGCGCGATGTTGAAATTGTCGATCGAATCGTTGATGCTGTTGAGCGTCGACTCGAACAGCACGCGCGTGGCGGACGCAGGGAGGCGCAGGATCATCCGCTCATTCTTCAGCTCGGCCAGCGTCACCATGGCATGCCTCGCCAGCGGGCTGTCCGGCGCCATGACGCACACCAGATAGTCCGTATCCAGCATGAGCGAATGATATTCCGGCGCGTTGTGCGGCCCCTCCACAATGGCGATATCGATCTCGTAATTTCCCAACATATCATAAAGATTTCTTATCGTATCTGTAATGATCGTTATGGAAAGTTTATTGTTCTGACTGCTGCACCGGGCAAGCGCCTCCATGGTCACATTGCTCTCGGAGGTATGGGTAATGCCCACCCTGAGCCGCGTGAGGTTGGTTTCGACATTGGCCAGTTCCATCTGCATCTTGCCATACAGCGCCTTGAGGCGCCTGGCGTATCTGACGGCAATTTCCCCTTGCGGCGTCAGCATGAGCCGCCCTTTGCCGCGGATAAACAGCGGCGCGTGCAGCTCTTCTTCGAGTTGCATCATCTGTTGGCTGACGGCCGGCTGTGTCAGCGACAGCGCCTGCGCAGCCCTCGTGAAATTCTGGTGCTCCGCAACGGCCAGCAGCGTGTCCACTTTAACGCCCAGCATATTCATCATCTCCATTTATGATTCATTAAAATATTATAATTTGCATTTATTTTTGTCAAGCGTATGATGGAACAATCAGAACCGGCTGTCGGCCGGGGTTGGTGTCCCGGTGCGCCGCCATCCGGGACATCCCACAGAAATACTTTCACAGAAGGGAGGTCGTTTGCAGATGTCTGCGGATATTTTTGGGCTCGGTTCCATGTCGCCCGTGGCCGCCATCATCATCTCCGTTGCGCTCATGCTGTTTTCCGGCTTCTTCATGACCCGGCTCACCAAGCTGCTGCGCCTGCCGGACGTGACGGCCTACATCCTCGCCGGCATGCTGCTCGGTCCATACTGCCTGCATCTTGTACCGGAGAACATCATCGCGGGCACGGACTTCCTGTCCGATATCGCGCTGGCATTCATCGCGTTCAGCACCGGCGAGTTCTTCAAGTGGCACACCCTGCGCAGGAGCATGTCCAAAGTGGTGGCCATCACCATATTGGAAGCCTGCCTCGCCTCCGTGTTCGTGTTCGTGGTCGCCTATTTCCTGCTGCGCCTGGAGCTGGCGTTTTCCATCGTGCTTGCGGCGCTCGCCTCCGCCACGGCGCCCGCCTCCTCGCTGATGACCATCCGCCAGACGGGCGCGCGCGGCGACTTTGTCGATACGCTCCTGCAGGTCGTAGCGCTGGACGACGCGGTATGCCTCGTGGAGTACAGCGTGGCCATCTCGGTCGCAGTGGCGCTCGGCGCAGGAAGCGCCGCAACGTTTGAGGCCGCCAGCATCCTGCGCCCCATCGCCGTCAACCTCGGCGTACTGGCGCTCGGCTGCGCATTCGGCTACGCAGCCAAGCTGTTCCTAGCCCGGAAATTCTCCTCCGACAACCGGCTGATCATCGCCATCGCGCTGCTCTTCGCCTTTTGCGGCGTCTGCGCGGCGCTGGACGTGTCGCCGCTGCTCGGCTGCATGTCCATGGGCACGGTCTACATCAATGCCACGGGCGACGACAAGCTGTTCAAGCAGCTGAACTATTTCAGCCCACCGCTGCTGCTGCTGTTCTTCGTGCGCTCCGGTATGGCGTTCCAGCTGGACGCGCTATTCGGTTCCTCGGCGTCGGCCGCCGGCGTGCCGCTGCTCGCGGTCGGCGTGCTGTACTTCATCACGCGCATCGCCGGCAAATACGCCGGCGCGTTTCTCGGCTGCCTGGCCGTGCGCAAGCGCGCGAGCGTGCGCAACTATCTGGGCCTTGCGCTGATCCCGCAGGCGGGGGTGGCCATCGGCCTGGCCGCGCTCGGCGCAAGGACGCTCGGCGGCGAGATGGGGGACGCGCTGGAGACCATCATACTGGCCTCCAGCGTGCTGTATGAACTCGTTGGCCCCGCCTGCGCCAAACTGTCGCTGTATCTGTCCGGCTCCTATGTCCCCGGCCAGCCGGACGCGCCCGCAGACCCGGGCGTGCCGGCCCCCGCAAAGCCGGAACCGCTTTCGCTCCTCGACCGCGTCCAGCAGATACAGGAAACGCTGCCGGAGCGCAACCCGCCCATGTCCGAAGAGGAAGCGGCGTTCCTGGCGGCGGCCGAGGAGCAACTGGCGGGCCTGAACGGCGCAAACCGCTATTTTCACAACCGGAGGAGGTATTTGTAAATGCTGCAAAACGATTGGATCGCCTCGTTGCTCGGGCAGTGGTCCTGGGAGATCACCCCGGCTTCCATCATCCTGCGGATCTGCCTGTCCGTGCTGCTCGCCGCCGTGGTCGGCTGCGAACGTTCGAGCAAGCGCCACTCGGCCGGGCTCAGGACGTTTATCCTGGTGTCCCTCTCGTCCACGGTGGCCATGCTCATCGATCTCACGCTGTTCGAAGCCACGGGCGCGCGCCTGCCTGCCATCTCTGCCGCCACGGTCATCGGCGCGGCCATCGTGAGCGGCAATTCCATCCTGTTCAGCTCGCGCGGGCAAATCAAGGGATTGACCACGTCCGCCGGCCTGTGGACATGCGAGCTGATCGGCCTGGCGGTGGGCGCCGGCCTGTACACGGTGACGCTCGCGGCGTTTGTCGCCACGCTGTGCAGCGTATCGCTGCTGCCATCGCTCGAAAAATATTTGAAGGACCGGTCCAACCACTTTGAAATCCATCTGGAGCTCAAAAGCCGGTCCGACCTGCAGGACTTTGTCGCCACGGTACGGCAGCTCGGCCTGCGCATCGACGACATTGAGGCCAACCCCGCCTACCTCCATTCCGGGCTGAGCGTGTATACCGTTTCGCTGACCGTCGCCAGCAAGGAGCTGCGGCGCTACCGGGGGCACGACGAAATGATCCGCGCCCTGGCCTCGCTGGACTACGTTTCGCACGTCGAGGAGACGAACTGAGCGTCCCTTTGCCGGTTTGCAGCGGCCGCCCCGTGCGCGCGGGCGGTCCCGTCCGGCAACGCAACGGGCGCCCCGGCCATCTGTCCGGGGCGCCCATCGTCCATGCCCTGCCGCATGCGTACGTCTCAGCGCACATATCCCTCCCGCAGCTTGACGCCAAAGTGGGCGGCCAGCTGCTGCATCTGCGCGTCGTCAATCGTATTGACCAGCGGCAGGTGCGCGATCTTTATGTAGATTTCCGCCGCTTTTTCAGCGGTTTCGATGAGGCCGAACGTCTCGTCCAGGTCCTTGCCGGCGCCATAGATGCCATGCTGTGCCCAGACGACCAGGCGGGCGGTGGCCATCTTCGCCGCCGTCGCCTCTCCGATCTCGTTCGTGCCACAGAGCATCCATGGCAGGACGTTCACACCGTCCGGAAAGACCACGGCGCACTCCGTTCCCATTTGCCACAGCGTCCTGGTAAAGGCGCGCTCCTCAAGGCTGTGCACATACGTCATGGCCAGGAGGTTGGTCGGGTGGCAGTGCATGACCACGCGGTTATCCGCATCGACGCGCAACCGCGCGGCATGGCTCAACATGTGCGCCGGGAACTCCGAGGTGAATCTGCCGCCATCCGCAAACCCCCAGAGCAGTTGCGCGTTCGCGCCGCCGTCCGCGAGCCGGACCAGCCCCAGGTTTACCTCCGGCGCATACTGCACGTTTTTGAAATACTTGCCCGTGCCGGTGACGAGAAAAAACCTGCCGTCGAGCGCCGGGCAGGAAAAACCCGTGGGGATTTCCCGCACGACCCGCCCCGGCGCCAGATAGGGCCGGACCTGTTCCTCCTCCAGCAGCAGGCTGATATTCCCGCCGTTGCGCTCGTCCCAACCGTGCCGGTACATCTCGGTCGCGGTGCGGGCCATATCCACCATCCAAGGTGCGCTCAAAATCTCTTTCATGCTCTCGCCTCCCGAACCTTTGCCTCATATTCCCGGACGGCCCGGAACCACTCGTCATCCGCCGCCGGCACGCCGGCACGCCGGCAATACTCGCCCCACACCGCGCCAAACGGCATGGTCTTCAGCGCCTCCTGATGCACGAGCAGCGCCGTAAAATCGCCAGCGTCCTGCTCCCGCCGCAGATCCGGCGTCAACAGCGCGTTGAGCAGCGCCTTCTGCACATTGCGGAACCCCGTGACCCACGCCGCGATCCGGTTGATCGACGCGTCGAAATAATCCAGAGCCATGTGCACGCACCCGTCCAGCCCGCCGCAACGGACGATCTCCTTGCACAGCTCCCGGGTCTCATCGTCAAACAGCACCACGTGGTCGGAGTCCCACCGCACGGGGCGCGTGATGTGCAGCGCGATTTCCGGGAAAAACGCCAGCAGCGCGGATATTTTATCGCTCACCAGCTCGGTCGGATGATAGTGCCCGTTGTCCATGAGCGGGATACAGCGGTCCGGGTGCAAGGCGGCATAGCTCAGGGCAAACTCCGCGCTGCCCACGGTGTAGCTCTCCACCCCGATGCCGAACACCTTGCTCTCCACACAGGGCTTGACCTTGGCAAAGTCGAACGGCTCGGACAATATCTCGTCGATGGACGCCCGGTACCGCATTCTCGGGCCCAGCCGGTCGGCGGGAATGTCCTTAAACCCGTCCCCGGTCCAGATGTTCATCGTGCAGACCTGCCCCAGCTCCTCCGCCAGATACTGGCTGATACGGATACACGCCTTGCCATGCTCCACCCAAAAGCGGCGGGTTTCCTCATTGGGCGAGGACAGGGTCAGCGGGTCGCACCGGGGATGCGAGAAAAACGTCGGGTTAAAATCCGCGCCGAGCCCGTGCTCCCTGCAAAACGCGACCCACGGGGCAAAGTGCTTCGGCTCCAGACGGTCCCGATCCACCCATTTCCCAGGTGCGAAGATGGCGTAGGATGCGTGCAGATTCAGCTTCTTCGTCCCCGGACAGAACCGAAGCGCTTCGGCAAGATCCGCCATCAGCTCCTCCGGCGTTCTCGCCCGTCCCGGATAGTTGCCGGTCGTCTGGATGCCGCCGGTCAGCGGCTTATCCGGGTCGGTGTCAAAGCCCCGCACGTCGTCCCCCTGCCAGCAGTGCAGGGACACGGGGACGGTGTTCAGCTTTTGCAGCGCGGCCTCCGTATCCACGCCGATGGCCGCATATTGTGCCTTAGCCTCCTGATAGCTCATCGTATCGCCTCCATTTGCACTTTCAAATTTCCCAGCGCGGTCGCCTCTATGGGCAGGGCGACGACCTGCTTGCCCGTGGCTTCCGCCGTCAGCCGGTTGAGAAACGCATTTTTTGCGCCCCCGCCCACGACATACAGCCTGTCAAACTGCAGCCCGGTATTGTGCTGCAACTCGTCGATGGCACTTACATAGCACAGCGCCAGCGACCGGTAGGCACAGCGGAAATAGTCCCCGATCGTCTGCGGCCGGACGCCAAGCGCCGCGTCAAAGGCCTCTTTCATGCTCTTCGGCGCCAAAAAGGCGGGCGCGTTGGCGGGGACGATCCCCTCAAAGCCGCTTTGCTCCGCCGCCTGCATAAGCTCGGCGAACGGCGTTTCGGGGCACAGCTCCTCCCGCAGCCGGTTGACGAGCCACATGCCCATGATGTTTTTCTGATACCGGTTATAGCCCACGCCGCCCTCGTTCGACCAGTTGGCCAGCTCGCTCATGGCGTTTGTGATGGGATGTTCCGTCTTGATGCCCAGCAGCGACCACGTGCCGCTGGAGATATAGGGCTGGTTGCCCTCCATCGGAATGCCCTCCACGGCGGAGGCCGTGTCGTGCGTGGCACACAGCACGCAGGGGATGCCGTCGTACGCGCCGATCACCGCGCCTGGCTGCAGCAGCTTTGGGAAGAGCTGCGCCGGCAGCCCGAGCGCCGAGAGGATCTCCGCGTCAAACTGCCGCGTCTCGGCGTTTACAAGGCCGGTCGTCGTGGCGTTCGTATATTCCCGCGCCTTGGCGCCACAGAGCTTCCACAGCAGGTATTCCGGCAGCATCAGGCAGTCGGTCACGCCCTCGAGCCGTCCTTCGCACTGGTCGCAATAGAGCTGATAGATGCTGTTGAAGGGCTGGAACTGGCAGCCGGTGCGGCGGTACAGCTCGGAAAAGGGCATGCGCGCGTGTACCTCGGCCGTCACGCGCTCCGTGCGGGTATCCCGGTAGGCATAGGCCGGGCGCACCTCCTCCGTCCCCCGCAGCAGCACATAGTCCACGCCCCAGGTGTCGATGGCCAGGCTCGCCAGGGCGGGAAACGCCTCCCGTGCCGCCGCCACGCCCCGCCTGACATGCCACAGCAGCGCGTCCACATCCCAGACCAGATGCCCGTCCTGCTCCACCACGCCATTGGGAAAGCGATAGACTTCCCTTGTGCGCAGCACGCCGTCCTCCCGCCAGCCCACGATGTGCCGTCCGGAGGACGCACCGATGTCGATGGCAAGATGGCACCGCATGCGCCTCACCCCTTGATCATGCGCACCAGGCCGCGGAAAAAGTGGCCGTTGGCCATTTCCAGCAGGCCCGGCATCACGCCGCCCCGAATGCCGCCGGAAATCTGCATGCTGCGCAGCGGCCCGCCGACGGACGCCGCCAACATCATCCGAAACTCGGAGTTCTCATAGTCCTTTTTGCCGCCAAATCTCCTGGCAATGACCGACTCCGTGGCCTTGTACATGAGCTTCATGAGAAAGCTGTATTCCCGCATCTCCTCCACCGTGTTGTCCATGGTAAAGCTGCCCTTTTGAAGCACCGGCGGCACATACGCCCGGCCCAGCATCCGCTCCCAGTCCGCACGGTTTGGCCGTCCCTCGCAGCGTTCATACCAGCTGCCCGGCTGCCATGCGGGAATGGGCAACGCCTCCCCCGCCCTGTCCATGGCGGCAGTCAGGCCCCCAACGCACACCCCGTATCGCCCTTTGGGCGCCTTCCAGCCATCCTGCCACACGGCAAGGCTGCGGTCATCGAGCTGGAACGTAACCGTTCTGCGCTCGCCCGGCTGTAAAAAAACCTTTTGAAAGCCCTTCAGCTCCCGTACCGGGCGATGCAGCCCGTCCTGCGGCGCCCTAAGATAGAGCTGCACGACCTCCGCGCCCGCCACGCGCCCGGTGTTCTGCACCGTGACGGTGGCTGCATCGCCAGTCACGCGCAAGTCCGCATAGGCAAACGTCGTGTAGCTGAGCCCATAGCCAAACGGCCACCGGACCGGCACGCCGGCCTTGTCATAATACCGGTAGCCGACATAGATCCCCTCCTGATACAGGGCGTCCGTCGTCTTGCCATAGATTTCAGCGGACGGCACGTCCTCATAGCGGTATGGCCAGCTCTCGGCCAGCCGGCCGCTGGGATTCACGCTGCCGTAAAGCAGGTCGGCAACGGCCTCGCCGCCCGCCTGCCCGGGCAGTCCCATGTAGAGGATCCCGCGTACCCGGTCCGCCCAGGGGCACTCCACAACGCCTCCGCTCAAAAGCACCACCACGGTGTTGGGATTGGCGCCGGCCGCCGCGTCAATCATCCGCAGATGCCCATCCGGCAGGCGCATGTGGTCCCGGTCAAAACCCTCGGACTCCGCCTGTGCCGGAAGCCCTGCAAAGACCACGGCGACATCCGCCTGCGCCGCCGTTTCCCGCACCTGTTCCAGCAGCGCATCCGTCGTCTCGCCGCGGTCGGTACAGCCCGGGGCATATGCTACGGCAGGCAGGCACTCCAGCGGTTGAGAAAGCTTCGTGGGCTGGATGTGGCTGGAACCCGCCCCCTGGAAGCGCAGGTCGACCGCCATCGCGCCAATGACCGCGATGCGGGCGTCCTCTTTGAGCGGCAGTATCCCGCCGCTGTTCTGCAGCAGCACCGCGCCCTCGGCGGCGGCGCGCCGCGCCAGCGCATGGTGCGCCTCATAGTCGCAGGCGGCGGGCGCTTTGCGCCGTTCCGCCGCGCGGAACGCCAGCTCCAGCACGCGCCGGGCGCTGTCGTCTACGCACCGTTCGGGAAGCGATCCATCGCGCACAGCCTGCGCCACCTCCCGCTCCATGTAACCGCTGCCGCCCGGCATATTCAGGTCGCAGCCGGCCCAAAAGCCCTGTATCCGGTCGTTCATCGCCCCCCAGTCGGTCACGACCAGGCCGTCAAACCCCCACTCTGTGCGGAGGATGTCCGTCAGCAGCGCCCGGTTGTCGCTGCAATGCACGCCGTTCAGCTTCGGGTATGCGCACATCACGGCAGCCGATCGCCCTTCCCGCACGGCAATTTCAAAGGCCGTGAGGTACAGCTCCCGCAGGGTGCGCTCGTCCATCACGCCATCGGAAGTAAAGCGCCGGAATTCCTGGGAATTGGCGGCAAAATGCTTGAGGCACGCCCCCACGCCGCCGCCCTCCATGCCCCGGATAAAGCCGGCGGCCAGCTTGCCCGCCAGATACGGGTCCTCGCTGAAGTATTCAAAGTTCCGCCCGCAAAGCGGGTTCCGCTTCAGGTTCGCGCCCGGCCCCAGCACGAGGTCCACGCCCTGTTCCCGGGCCTCCTCGGCAATGGCGGCGCCGATCTCCCGGAGCATCTCCGGATCCCAGCTGCCTGCGCTCGTCACCTCTGCCGGAAAGCAGGTCGCCGCCCGTGAGGCGTGTACGCCCAGCATATCGGCGGCATGCTCCTGTTTGCGCAGGCCGTGCGGCCCGTCGCACAGGAAGGCAGACGGTATGCCATAGGCCTCAAACGACTTGGTTTCCCAGAAATTCTCGCCGGAACAAAGGGCTATTTTCTGCTCCAGCGACATCTGCTTCAAAACCCGTTCCACATCCATATGCGTACCTCCACATTCGTTTCAAAAAGTATGGGTGCCCGCGGGCAGTACGACGGCTTCCCGTCCCGGCAACGTCAGGGTGGCCGTGCAACCCGCCGGGACGGTGACGGCATAGGCATAGCCCGCCTCCGTCCTTTCCCAGCCGCTCTCCACCCGGCCATAGACGCTGGTGTAGCTCGCCTTTGCATGGGTAAAGTGCCCGCCGGGCCGCGGCGCGATGGAGAAGTGGTTCTCGCCATCCACCCGAATGCCGCACATGGTGTCAAACAGCCACCGGCAGACCGCGCCCTTGGAATAGTGGTTCAGCGACGCAATGCCGCCCTGCTTTGTGGCGGTGCCCTCCCACGCTTCCCACACGGTGGTCGCCCCGTTCTTCGGCATGAACAGCCACCCCGGCATCTCCTCGTTTTCCAGCAGCCGGTAGGCCGCCTTAAGGTCGATATCGGAAAGCACGTCGAGGATCAGCGGCGTGGACAAAAAGCCCGTGCCCACGCGCCAGCCGAAGCGCTCAAGCGCTTGCAGCAGCCGCGCCTTTGCATATGCCGTCTGCCTGTCGTTGAGCAGGTGAAAGGCCAGCGGCCGGACCAGCTGCGCCTGCCGGTCGGTATCCAGCGAATAGGCGGGCGTCTCGCGCAGCGCCTGATAGCTCCGGCGGCAACCGGCGGCAAAGGCGCGGTAGCCCTCCGCCTGCTGTGCGTTGCCCAGCGCCGCCTCGATCTCGGCCATGCAGTCCATGACGTGCGCGGTATAGGCCGTTGCCACTTCCGGATGCGGCACGGCGCAGTCCTTCCACGTCATGTGATGCACGCTCTCCGGCTCCGCCCACTCGCCATACGCCTGGCCGGCGTTGGACAGATACCGCCTGTCCTCGCCCTTCAGGCCGGTGCGTTTGGCCGTGGGATACCACCTGCCGCAGCGCCGCTGCATAAAGCGCGCATACCGGCGCATGCCGTGCAAAAACTGCCGCAGCACGCCCGTGTCGCCATATTGCTTCCACAGGACATAGGGCATCAGCACGCCAGCATCCGCCCAGCCGACCGACCCGTTCATGGAGGCCATGTAAAAATCGGTGCCGCCCTCCGGCGCGATCTGCGGCAGGCAGCCGTTCCGCCTTTGCCAGTCGTACAGGTCGTTGAGGTATTTTTTCGCAAACGGCAGATAATCGAACAGGAAACTGGCCGTGGGACAGAAAATCTGCGCGTCGCCCGACCAGCCGTGCCGCTCGCGCGTCGGGCAATCGGTCGGCAGGTCGGCATGGTTGTTCTTGGCGCTCCACACCGTGTTGGCCACAAACCGGTCGAGCAGCTCGTTGGAGCTTTCAAACCAGCCTGTGCGCTCCAGGTCGGAATAGACGGCGATGGCCGTGAAATCTTCCGCCGAAAACGGCACGTCCGTCTCTACCAGTATATACTGGAACCCGAAGATTGCAAACGTGGTGCGATATTCGTTCCGCCCCTCCCGGCAGGTATACAGCACCTGCTGCAGGGGCGTCGTGCGCGCGCCATGCGAGAGCTGGATGTTTTTCTGCGTAAACTCCCCCTCGCCGTCGAGCAGCTCGCCAAACCGCAGCCGGATCGTCTGGCCGGCCCTGGCCTCCAGCGAAAAGGCCACATAGCCTGCAATGTTCTGCCCAAAGTCCAGCACTGTTTTCCCGCTGGGCGTGGTCAGGCGCGTAGCCTGCAACCGCTCGTGCTCCCGGACGGGCACGTTGTCCGACGCGGTGGGCACGACGGCGTGCCGGGTCACTTTGGCCCTGTTCGCATAGCTCGGCCGTCTTTCTGCCTCCACGATCTCCCCATCCTTGTTGTCCGCAAAGCGGATGGGGCCATCGTCGCTCCAATCCCAGCTCCCGTCGGTGCAGACGGTCTGCACGCCGCCGTCTGCGTGGGTCAGTTCGAGCTGCGCCAGCAGCTTGGTCTCTATGCCATACTGGTTGCAGATGCCCCAGGCGCCGGTGCTGCCCCGGTACCAGCCGTCGGCCAGCTGCACCGTCATCTCGTTTTCCCCTTCGCACACCAGCGCGGTCACGTCATAGGTCTGGTACTGGACGCGCTTGCGATAGTCCGTAATGCCGGGCGACAGCACCGCGTCGCCGACCCGGACGCCATTCAGCCGCGCCTCGTACAGGCCGCAGGCAGTGATATACAGCCGCGCCTTTTGCACGCCGGCCGCCGCAAACGTCTTGCGGAAGCAGTCCACGGGATAGCGCCGCCGCCGGTTTACCCGGTAATTTCCGGCGATCCACTGCGCCTGCCAGCGGCCGATGCCCGTCTCGAACAGGGACTCGGCCCAGTCGCCGCAGGCGCCCTGCTCGTCCCACAGGCGGACTTTCCACAGCACCCGCGTCCGCGGCGCAACGGGCTCGCCGCCCCAATGAGCGCGCATGGAACCGCTCGCCACCCGGCCGCTGTCCCAGAGCAGCGCGCCGTCATCGTCGTGCGCGACGACCTGATAGGCCGTCTGCTCCCGTCCGCCGCTGCAGTTCCAGAACAGCCAGGGCGCCGTGAAGTCCACGCCGACGGGCTCGAACAGGTGTTCCGTCTTCAAGCGAATGGCTTGCATCATTTGCCCTCCCTGCGCGCCCGGATCTCCTGCTGCTCCCTGCCGATGGTCTTTTCCACATTGAGGAAGATCAGCAGCACCGCCAGTATGATACCTGTGAACACCTCCAGGCCGACAAAGCCGAATGTGATGGCGTTCTTGACCGCCGCCGTCTGCTCCGCCGCCACCGTAACGCCATTGACGATCTCCGGTGCAACATAGCCGGTTTGGGCCAGCAGGCCGTTGAAAATGCCCGTACAGACGCCGACCATGGCCACGGATATGATGTTATAGACGGACATCGCAATGCCGTCGCAGCGGAAATTGTTCTTCCACTCCATGTGATCGAGCACGTCGGCAAACATCGCCATAAAGACATACGAACAGGGCAGACCGCCGATGTTTTTGATGAACTGGCCGACGAGCACGACGATCATGTCGGTCGGGAACATCCAGCAGATGGCGCTGCCGATCGCATACAGGAGAAAGCCTGCCAGCGTCAGGTTGCGCTTGCCAAACTTTTTGGCCAGCGGCCATACCGCAAAGATGCCGATCCCCATCGGCACGCCGCCGATCACGGAGATCAGCGTCTGCGTCATGCCGTCGTTATACGTGCCCAGCACATAGTTGCAATAGTACACGAGGCTCAGGTTCTTGATGCTGGTGCCCAGGATGTATACGAGAAAATAGGCGTAGATGAGCAGCATGTACCGGTCGGTAAAGATCGCCTTCAGCTGCTGTTTCAGCGGCACGGGGACGGCCTCTTCCGTCTGCGTCTCCAGCGTCACGCGCTCTTTGGTAAAGTAATACTCGACCAGCGTCAGCGGCAGCGCCAGAATGGAGAGCAGGCTCATGAGCGCAATCCACTTGCCCTGGTCCGCGCCAATGATGGGCATGATGACCATCGGGAACACCAGCGCCACCAAGATCCCGGTCATCATGATGTTGGAAATCTGGTTGAACACCGACAGGCTGCCGCGTTGCGTCGTGTCGCGGATGGACAGCGGCACCATCAGGCCGTGACTCATGTTGAAAATGGTATAGGCGAAGGAATAAAACAGGTTGTAGCTGACCATGACCCAGATGACCTGCACCGTCTCCGAGCCGCGCGGCACGGTAAACAGCATAATGCCGGTCACCGTCAGCAGCGGCGCGCTCAGCAACAGCCACGGCCGGGCCTTGCCCTCCCGCGTGTGGGTACGGTCGATGATGTAGCCCATGCACACATTGGTAATGGCGTCGACGATCTTCGACACGATCGGGAACACCACGAGAAAAGCGCCGCCCCAAACATGCGTCAGCTTCAGCACATCGGTATAATAGACATTTAGATAGGTGGCAAGCACCGCGTTGAGCAACAGCGCGCCGGCAGGTCCGAGCAGGTATCCTAGCCACTTTTCGGCGGGTTGTACCTCTTCCGAATGTACCCTGCTTTGAAAGATGCCGCGCTCCACAAGTTTGAGTTGTGTCATGGCCTGTTCCTCCTCAATTCTGACATAGCGAATCTGCTGAAATAATCCCGAAAAACCTATTAGTTGCATGTTCAATATAGCACGCAAGCACCGGAGAAACTTACATTTTTGTATTTCTTTTGGTATAATTGTATTCAACAGGAGGGGAACACATGGAGCAGGTCGATTTGCGTTATCTTTGCACGACCATCGGCAATTTGTCCGGCATTCCAATACGGATTTTCCAGGACGGCGCGCTGGATTTTTTTTACTCCATTGTGCGGCTGCCGAAAGATCCGCTCACGCTCTGCCAGCGGGAAGTGCTGTCCATCACGGAACACGTGGGTTATTACGTGACGCCCCATTTCCACTATTACGGCGTGGTCAACGCCGGGCGACACCAACTCGTCGTGGGGCCAACGCGGCAGATTGTTGAGAGCGAACAGGAGCTACGGGAACTGGCGTTTCAGCTGGATCTCGCCGGTGAGGAAGCGGAAGCGATGATTGCGGGCGTGCGGAACATTGTGCGCATGCCGGTAGAAAGCGTGCTGCAGATGCTGTGTACCGTGAATTATGTGCTCAACGGCGAAAAGCTCGAGCTGCACGACATCAGCATCCACGAGCAGGAGCAGGCTGAGCTGGCCAGCCGGCAGGAGCAGCGGCAGGCCGCGCGCCGGCTCTCCGCCGATCCGGCGGAGGCGCCCGCCCAGGCGGAGCACAACACCTATGACCTGGAACAGCGGCTGCTGCACATGGTTCGCAAGGGGGATCGCGTCGCGCTTGGCGAGTGGCTGTCCAAGGCCCCGGCCGTCCGCGGCGGCGTGGTCGCCAACGACCAGCTGCGCCAGCGCAAAAACCTGTTCATCGTCACCGTGACCCTGGCCAGCCGGGCCGCGATCCAGGGCGGGCTGCCGGTGGACGACGCCTTTACCCTCAGCGATTCCTATATTCAACAGTGTGAGCGCATGCGGTCGCCGGAACGGATCACCAACCTGCAATACCGGATGCTGCTCGACTATACCGAGCGGGTAGAGCGGCTGCGCCGCGGCAAGGCGCCGTCCAGGCTCGCGCTGGACGTGGCCAACTATGTGCAACGCCACATCTCCGAGGCCGTCAGTGCGGAGGCCATCGCCCGCGCGCTGTACATCAGCCGTCCCTATCTGTCCAAAAAATTCAAGGAGGAAACGGGCGAAAACCTGACGGACTTCGTGCTGCAGGAAAAGACCGAGGAGGCCAAGCGGCTGCTGCGCTATTCGGATAAATCGCTCACCGCTATCGGCGCCTATCTCGGCTTTTCCTCCCCCGGCCACTTCTCGCGCGTATTCAAAAAATATGCGGGCGTCAGCCCGCGCGAATACCGGGAACAGTACGAATAAAGCCGCCGCACGACACGCCACGCTCGGCGGGGAATCCCCGTCGCAGGGTACCGGCCCGTCCGTGCCCCGTCAGCACGCATGGAACACCTCATAACGGCCGCCACGCCCAGCTTTGGTTCCAAACATGGGGATAGCAGCCCCGCTCCCCGGCCCGGCCCCGCCTGCCGACGGCCTGTGCAGGCGTCCCCCCTTTGGAAACCGCAGCACATCCGGTTTTCCGATATATCGGGGAGATGTGCAGCATAAAGTTGGTGTAAAGTGCGTTTCCATGATATAATGAACTATCAAATCCTCGCCTTTTCCACGATATGGTCTGTCACATGTCTTCCCCGGGTTTGTCCATGCAAATATAGTGTGACAAGGAGAAACGAATATGGCAGCAAATTGTTCGGTGCGCCAAGCCACCCCGGAAAGCAGCAGTAGCAACGAATGTGGGTATCGGCAAAATTCGGAGCACGAGTCCACGGCAGCATCGCAAGTTAGCCCGAAAAGCCAGATAGTCGCCTTGCTGCTCTGCATCTTTTTGGGCTTGTTTGGCGCGCACAGGTTTTATGTCGGCAAGGCAGGCACCGGCCTGCTGTATCTGTTCACGGGCGGCCTGCTGGGGATCGGGTGGATTGTGGATATCTTCGTCATCGCCGCCGGCTGCTTTACCGACCTGTCCCGCCTGCCCGTGTGCAATGCGGCGCGGCGATGATCGCGCGTTCTAAACATCCCCCTGCTGTCTGCTACCCGCAAAAGGTGCGGCAACGGCACGCTTGTGCGAGCCAATCTCGGCACTGCGGCACGGTAAACGGAGTGGCGCAAAGCCGAAAAGCCAGCAAAAGTCAGGGTTTTTAAGCAAAAGAAAAGGCTCGGAGCGCAAATCGGCTCCAAGCCCTGTTTGGTGGAGCAGATGGCTTCATAGATGAACACTCGGCAGAGGTATATGTATCCCCGCTGAACGTTTCTTCTATATCGTCCAGCGGGATATTATCAACGCTTAAAGGTTTTTTACTGGCATTAATGATCAAGGTGAAATAATCGTCATACAGATAAATTGAATGCACGAAGATATTGATAATGGCTCTGCGCTTGTTCACATCGTCTGCTGGCATATCACAGACATAATCCAAAAAAGCGTGAATCTGCGGCTCGGTTAAACAAATCTTTTTGTTTTGCTCAATAGCAAGCTGTTCTTCCAGCTCTGCCTTTTGCGCTTTTCGCTGATTGATACGCTCTGTCAGCATTTCAACCGATTGTCCGAGTTCGATGCCCCGCCAAAGATTTTCAATAGCCGTATCCGCTTCCTGAATTGCTTTCTTTAATGCCTTGACAGATATATTATCAGGACTTTTGTTGCATTCTTCTACGACCATCTTCGCTATAAAAGTAATGTTTTCATCTGTAAGCAGTTTCAGGCATTCGGCAACAACTCTGTCTTCAATATACTGTTTGCTGATGATCTTCTTTTGACATTTCTTTTTTCTTGCGTTTTTGCAGTTGTAATAGTGATACTGCCGTCCTGATTTTCCTGTGCCGCCGTATCCAACCATCATTTCCTTGCAGTAACCACAAAACAGTTTTGTCGTCAAGAGATATACAGGCGAACCGACTGCCGGAATATCCATACCAAATTTGCTTAATTCAGCGAAGCTCATTGTTAACCATATATTCGGAAAGTCCGGGGATACAATGAGGATTTCACATCTCTTTTTCGTGTGGCTGATAAACACATCACGAACCCACCCAACAGTTTCTCCGTCAAAAAACGGCTCAATAAATTGTGTTCCATCATAATATTCAATCGCATTGCAAATATTACCGCTTATATCAACTGTTTTCTTCTTGTAATAGCTATTAATCTGTTTCATAGAATTATCTCCTTTTTTGAATAAAAGTGTTTGTTCAATAAGGGACATCAAAGTGATGCCGCAGGGCATTTCAGAGCATAAAAAAGCGGCATCATCTTGATGCCGTCATTCACCGAAAAACATATCGAGGGAATCCATAAGCTCGTTTTCCTCACCGGACAATATTTCTGCTGGCGGCTTGTCTTGTACTTGTACCACCAACATATCCCGAAAGCATTCCTTGATGATTTCTCGTATAATCTCCACCAAATCACCTTCCGTCTCAAAATACCTGTTGATTGACGAAATCACAGCTTTGTTTTTTGAGTCGGACAGGCCCTGCAAATGCTCCCAAGCCCTGCGGTCAGCTTCATTGTCCAAGTTGAATCGCAGACTCATCCGCTTGAGCCTCATACCTTACCACCGCTTCGTAGAAGCTTCATTTCCAGCATTCGTTCGTAGCCTTTGGCTGTGGCGCAAATATCATCGTTTATAGTAATACGCTCTTCGTCATATTCGGCAAAGTTGCGGATCAGGCAGCCGCCGCCTCCAACGATATACAGTCTCATTAGCTTTGGGTCATAACCATAGTCCCGAAGTCTTTGAAAGATATCTGCCGTGTATTCCCGTGTGGTATCGGTAATAGTTTTCAAATACCCGCCGTCAATATCCGCCGTACCGAATCGAAGCACACGGGTGATCATTTCTTCAGGCGGCTCGGTATGATGAATTCGCATCAGATTTTCCCGTATTTCAAGCATACATTTGTGGGTGCCGAATTTTTCGGTATAGCATTTGGCGGGATTCGGCTTTTTGTCATTGACGAACATCACATTTATAGTGCCGTTACCGATATCGCAGAGCATATTTACGCCGCTGAACTCTGAAAGGTTGTTGACAACGGCGGCAAAGCCTTGCGGATAAATATCTGCTCCGACAATACGGATATGGTATTCTTTGCCTCTAAAAGTGAAATCCACCGTTTCATTCTGCAAAAGGTATTGCCGGAATTCCTCTTTTTGTCCGCTTACCCAGGTGAGGGGAAGCCCTGCAGCAATGAAAACATCGGCGGAATACACCTTTGCGATATTCAGCTCCCGTGCAATCGCCGCAAGCGTTAAAACATAGTAATCCTCATCCAGCATTTTTTCAGGCATAAACGCTTTGTGCTCCACACCGATCAAATAATACCTCTCGTTCCAGACAAGCATATTGTCCTTAAAAACTGGCTCCTTATCATAGGCTGCAACTCCGGTGGGGAAACAGCAGTTTGCGGTTTTCATATTCCCGTATCCGTGGTCGATACCGATGATAAAGTTGTTATTAAATTTCTTCATTTTGCATTTCTCCTTTTTTGTTGTAGTTCCGAATTTGTCTGTACAGTTCCTTATCAGCAGGTAATACCGCGTTTTTGAAATAGTTGCAGTAAACGCCAGAGCAACTGATAAGCTGTACACATTTGTGTGGCTCGCCGTCATCCAAAAGGATGCAGTTGCCACGGTCAAAGCAACTGCATAATCGGCGCACCAATATCTTTACTCGTCCGATCTGCGACGGATGGATTTCCCAAACCATTGAAATTTTCCTCCTTTTTCGTATTTTGGGGCATAAAAATAACACCTACCGATTTTCAATCAATAGGTGTTATCAGATGATTTTCTTCCCGCTGAAGCCGAAATCTTCGCCGACGAACTTTTCATAGGCCAATCCTATTTTGCGAATACGCTTGTGAACGGCACTATGCGTTTTATATCCCAGCTTTTCCGCAATCTCCTCCAGCGTAACCCCTTCCATCCGCATTTCAAGAATCTGCATATCCTTTTTGCTGAGCGTTTTCATAAACTGGTCCACCAGAACCTGTGAAACTACATTTTCTTCCACATTCTGGGCTTTGTCCGGTTCCTCCCAATCCTGACCGTTATGACTCTCGGCATAGTTTTCCTGAAACTCTTCGAGGGAAACCGTCGGGTGCTTGGTACGGGTGTGATACCACTGGCGGTAGAAATCTATTTTCTGCCGACTGTCCCGAAAATCGTAATCCTCAAAGCATCGGAATTCTTCAGCCGTTTGGATAACGGCATCCATATCATACTTTGTCATCACTCTTGGCACGATAAACCGCAGATGAATATCGATTTCCGCTTCGGTGACAAACCCCAGATTGTCATTGCAGTTTTCGTACAGTTCCTTGACAGTCGGGATTATCCCTACATCGGTCAGTTCCTTGATCCAGTAATCCGGCTGATGGGCGAACTTCCAGGCAGGGTCGTAACCGGAATAGATCTCCATATACTCGTCAAAGCCCATATAACACCACACCATATACGCTGTTGCGTCAATAATCAAAAGCAAAAACAAGTCGCTTTCGATAAACTCGCAGGCTTTCCGGCTTGTAAAGACCATCTGGGGATTACGGGGAATCGAGTTGAGCTCAGTGCCGCATTTCTGCAAAATGCTTTTGGGGATAAAATAGTAAAACGGAAGATACTCCAGATTCCGAAACGGCGTGACCGAACCGTCCGGCCTTGTTATTTTTAACGGCATTTTCTTCGCCTCCTTTCCAGAGGATAGTGTCCTCTATTTTTATTCGACATAATCAATGCTGAATTGTTCCTATTTTCCAAAATCATTTTATCATATTTTATGTCCCATAAAAATCCCTTTGTGCCGGAAAGCAAGAAAAGTCATCCCATAGCCGTCAAACAACCATCTTCTGCAAATTCCGTTTGAAACTCTACCAGTTCTGCACATTCCTTAATTGGCATAATGAATCACCCCATCTGTTAGATAGTAACTGTCTAACAGATGGGGTGCAGTTTAAAAAAAGCGTGATCACGGCACTTTTGTTTGCAATGTGATCCAAACCACGCTCACTTATGCAATGCCCACAGAGCATAAAACAGTCCCGAAATCAATTTTCCATAAGTAGTGTGCAAACACAGCTTATTTCATTTATTTAGATATATTAATGCTGGCTATTATAGCCTGAACATCTACGTCGTCAAGACTGATCTTCTCTCCGTTTTCAAGACAAATCATAAGCTGGATCTGCCCTTCACCGTATTCTCCTGTCCAAAGCATTGCGATAGGAGTATCTAAGCTTTTTGCCGTGAAGCCCTTCCAGGTATAGTCTCCGAGCGTAATGGGCTCAAGATCTGCACCTTCATCATAATAATCTTTCGAAGGCTCAAACATCGGATTATCAGGCCCATAATAACTTATCATAACATAAGGTGTTGAGAACTGATCCCACTCACTCTTTGCGCCTTTATAGATTTGAATCACATTGGGATCATAACCTTCCTCATACTCATCAAAGAAATCTACGCCGTGAAAGCCCATCCATCCGTCGGGAACAAGCGCACTGACATTTCCGCCATCAAAGGTTTCCCCTTTAATATCCGCAGGATCAGTTGCAGCAGGGGCGCCGGAACATCCGGCGAGAATCACTGTTAATAATACAGTTACAAGTATAGATACAATATTTTTTTTCATAGTATTCCTCCTGTTTTGTTAATAGTTGTTTTGCTCAATTTTTACTTCCCAATAGGTAAAATCCGATGTTTTTGTCAAACTGGATCAGATTTTTTCCAAAAGAACCATTTCGTAATTGTACAGCAGACAGCCGTCTTCGGTTACCTTGATTTCCGCAAATGGGTCGACTTTTTCTCCGAAAACTTCGCCCTCTGTCTTTGTGTCATAGTAGAACTTCCCGTTTTCTTCTTTCCAAGTGGTACTCTCAATAACAGCATAGCCGTCTTCGCGCACAACGACCCCATGCTCGGCCGCTTCAGCTTTCATTTCCTCGGGCACAAACATAAGTGTATTGAGGGAACCGTCATCGGCAAATTCTGTCCTGCATTGCATTATCCGGCCAAATTCTTCAAACTGCTTGTCATCCGGCAAATTACCGGGTGTAAAGACCAGCTCGCCGTCCGGTGACGGCAGGCGCATTTCTTTCACTTTCCAAATTCCACGGATATCCATTTTGTTTTCTCCTCATTAAATTTAGGTTTATTTTGGAAAAAGGCTTGCCGGAACAAGCCTTTTTCCGGGTATGGATGATCATGCAATGTACTCTTTTTTGTTGAATCCAGCGCCGATGATGTAAAGAACAGGTAAAACAAGACCAAGCAGCAGAGAGAATACGCTGAAAGAACCGCCGCCAACAGAATTCAGTATGGTGCCTACAACGCAAAGTACCGCTACAATGACGCCCCACACCATGCAAGTTCCGGCCTTTTCCGGTTTCTTGCAGTTTTTTACGCCAATAATTCCGGCAATTAACTGTGCAACCGCACTGACAATCATCAGTGCAACGGAGGCATAAAGCATTGCCGACGAAATTTCTCCGTCACTGATATACGCAAGAGCGGCAACGCCAAGTGCTGCGATGATCCCCAGAATAATCGAAATTCCTCCGCCGATGATCATTAAAATACCTGTCACTTTCAAGAAACCTGAGCCTTTTGTTTTTGCTGTTGTCATTGTTAAGACCTCCTAAAATAAGTTTTTATCTAAAACGGTTAAACGCCGTTTTATTTGATGTAATCGGATAAGCTATCCTAAAATTTTTTTGATTAAGCCCACGGATCGGCAGCTTTCGGTGTGCGCACGCCGGTCAGCAGATACTGTTCCCACAAAAACCATTTGCCGTCGGAACCGCGCTGGCGCATTTTGATAGGACGGGGATCATCCGCACCGCCACAGGGAATAAATAGTTTTATATAACCCTGCTCCTCACTGGAAACGTGGTTGCTTTCGATGATGATAGTGTACGGCTCGGAAGGGGTGTAGTTATTGTCCGGTGTGGAACCGGTGAAATAAGTGAACGGCAGATAGGTCTTTCCGTCGCGGAAACGGTCGTTCAGGAAAGAAATGTCCTGTCCGTTCAGCGGACGCGGACCGCGCAGCCAGTTGAGCATTTCCGTCCCGATGTTCCGGTCCGCTGCGTAGGCGCAGAGAGCGAGGACGGTGAGTGCTGCCGTTTTGAAAGGCGTGTCGAGGCTCGCTTCGGGCAGCGCCTGCATTTCAGCGAGGCTTTCCGGCAGCGAAGTAAAGGTGAATGTCTCACGCTTGTTGCCGAGGGACTGTGCGGCGGAATTGACCGCCTGCTGGGCTGTGCTTTTCAGTTTGTCAAAGATTCCCATTGTATATTCCTCCTTAACCATTTCATTCCGCTTCTTCGCGGACATAAATCGTGTAATCGGTTCCGTCTCCCGGATATTCATACGGCTGGGTACAGGCTTCGTCGAGATAGGCCGTACTCCATGGACAGTAATCATCAACATTAAATTCCCAGTTGGCGGGGATCTGGTAGCTCTCGGTCGCATCTTCGTCGAGGAAGTTGAGGGTGATGGTCCGCAGATCGCCCTGCCAGGCTGTGACGGTTTCCGGCAGTTCCACTTCGTCCCCATAGCGTAAGGTGATTATCGAAAGGGATTCGTCGCTGTCGTTAATCCGCTCGATGGTTTTCAGGGCAAGGGTCTCGCTGTCGACGGTGTAGACGATATCGACGTCGTCGTAGTCGGCGGATTCGATGTAGAAGACCGTTTCGCCGCCGCCGCTTTCCATAAAGATCAGCTCGTCATCTTCGGTGGGGAGGAGCGTATCGCCGACAAAATCATCGAGCCATTCGGGCATGATCTCGATGGGCCAGGCGGTCATCCGGTCGGGCTCATCCGGGTGGGGATAGTAGATGAATTCATTGTAATATCCGCTCATATTGTAGTCGTGCCAGAGGGTATAGCCGGTATGCGTTTCAATGATATAGGTGTAGGCGCCGAAGCCGTCCGGATAGTCTTCGGTGTAGACAACGGTGTCGTACTGCGAGAAAAGGTTGGAGAGAAGGTTTCCTTCCTGCAGGCTCTCCAGCGTGATCTCCTGGTCTGATGTGCTGCCGCCAGTGGAGGCAGACTCATCCTCAGCAGAACTCAATTCTTCCACCGAAGAGGACTTTTCCCCATTCCCGGTAATGTTGATTTCACCAGAGCTGGTGATTTTCCCCTCACACCCAGTAAAGCACGAGGCAGCCACTGCTACCATTATCAAAAGTGTGATAATCTTTTTCATAAAAATCCTCCTATTAAAATTTTCCACCACCTCCGCCGTGAGTCGAGCCGGAAGAAGAAGTGTGCGTACTGCTACCCGAAGAACTGTTGTTTTTCGGCTTTGCCGTGCGCGTGACAGTATTGTACAGGAACAGATCACGGCTTTCTGTAATATTCAGACTGCCGTTCTTCATATAGTTGCTTGCCGCTGCCTGAAAGCGAACCGTCTTGAGCTTGGATTTCATATTCCCAACAATAATGAAGGACAGGCATACACCCACCGCAATCGAAATCGGGATCCAAATCAGAGAAAGCGGCTCTTTGGGCAGATTATGCGAATCGTAGGGATCGCCACTTCTTGCCTGTGTGATGAAATCGTCGCAAAGCCCGACGAATTTGTCAAAGGCTTCTGAAAAATCACCATCGGACAGGTCCTCTTTGATCTGCTCACCGATATATTGGATTCCCGCGTCGGTAAATACCGTAATTCCGTAGCCGCATGTGGATATGTACCAATCATTGTCCTCCATGCTGATAAGGAGCAGCGCACCGTCCCTGTCTTCCCCATAGCCGAAATCGCAATAATCGTAAATATCGTCTGCATAGTCACGGGGCGCCAGTCCTTCCAACGTGTCTGTCGTCAGTACGACAATCTCCATTTTCTGACGCTCGCACAGCTCATCAAGCTTTTCTAAAAGCGCAGCTTCTTCGCTGTCGGAAAGCAGATCCGCCAGATCCTGAACGCGCTCATATTCGCTTGCAAAGCCGTCCGCCTGTGCAGCAAAAGCGGGCACTGACACACAAAGGCCGATAACAAGGGAAAGCAGAATCAACAGTATTTTCTTTTTCATTCCGTATCCCTCCTTATATAAGCCCGATCAGGTGCAAAAGCCATGCACCGCCGTAAGTTACTGCCGCGAAAATCGCCGCCAGCATAATCGTCCAGAGAGCTGCAGCCGCTTTGTCCACCGGCAGATCGCCGACAAACTTTCCGGTCTGTCCGTTCATGGCAAAGGTATATTGATTGCCGTTCCAGGTTGTATTGAGAAGCCAAACGGGATAAAGCGCATAACGGGCTTTCCCGCCATGGAACTGCACACTGCTGTTTTCCGCCGTCACGGTGGAGTATCCTTTTACCGTTTTGGCAAAGGCTTCCTCGGTGGAACGCTTGACTCGCTGGTTGGCGCGGTCAATGCTCTCCTCGGCGTCTACATCGTATTTATCTGCCAGATATCCGGCAAGATAAGCCGTTTGGAAATCCATAGCTTCCGAAAAATTATACGGCTCTATGGACTCCATCAGATCGTCCGCCATTTTAGACGAACCGTCTACCGGCACGTGTTCAAAACCGACGCTGCCGCCTCTATGTACCATAAAATGGCTGGTCTCGGTGTAATTATAGTCGCTGTCGCTCCATGTGCGGGTTTTAGTGGCACGGTAGCGTACCTGTGCGTTCACATCCGTATCAAACAACCAGAACGGAACGTAGATCCCTTTGATTTCGTCGATATGGTTCTGATCCTTGAAGATTTTTGGCAAAAAGCGTTTTCCTGTAAGATGCTTCTTCAGTCCCTCTTTAGCCGCCTTTTTATCCAGCTTAAACGGAATGACAAGGTCGGGCTTAAGAGCACCTGAAAACTGTCCCATCATCACCACAGGGTTGCCGCAAAACGGACAGGAGGTAGCCGCCGTGTTTTCATCGCCCACAATTTCACCACCGCAGGACTTGCATACATAGGAGCGAAGCCCGTCTGCTTCACCTTCCTGCCACTGGGCTCCGGCGGTGCTCTCCCAGCTCATATCATCCGACGCTTCATTCTTCAGCACGCTGTCATAATCGGCCAGTGTTTCCATTTCAAATTCCGTGTCACAAAAGGGACATTTCATTTTCTGGAGCGTGCTGTCAAAGGCTATCGCACCGCCGCAGCATGGGCATTTATATTCCTGCAAGGTTTGCATAGAAAAACTCCTTTCTCAAAGAATGTTATCCGTTGAATGCCGCAAGCGCCGCATCCGCCCTTTGAATCCACTCGGTACGATCTCCGTAGATTGCCGCATCCAAGGAGTTGATTGCCTGTTCCGCTTTGGCTTCGGCGTCGGCCTCTCCTCTCACCGCGGCATGAAATCCTACGGTGATATCCTTTACCGCAGCCATCTGCTGCTTCCATACATTCGCGGCGTTTCCGAGTGTATTCTGTATGCCGAACAACGTATCAAAGTATTTTTTCATCTTTTCATACTCCTTGATGTTGTTCATGGTGAGAACAAACTCGTAAAGTCCCTCGGTATTGATAAAGCCAAGCCGTGCCATGGATTTTTTCTCGGTCTTATCGCCGTTTCTCACATCCTGCCAACAATGCAAAGCAGAGCAACCAAACGACCAGAAAAGGCCAACTGTTGCGCGCTTTCATTTTTTCACCAACTTTCATTTTCATGACTATGTTCGTGGCATATATCAGCTGCTTTGGCTTCTGTATTTCCAAATCAGCAGGTGATGTAATTATCATTAATATTCCATTGCTGACTTCCTTTTTTGAATTAGGGATTGATATATCATTGTGTGTGCAGCAGGAGAGTCTTTATCATTTTTCCTTTCTCCTTGCGGCAGTTATCGTTTTCACAAATAATTTTTATTATGTTTTCATCCGCGACTTTCGGCAAATACCGTAGCTTTTGTTATCTGTTCTGTCGCAGATCTTACAACTGACAGAATAACTACTTTCTCCAAATCGGATTGCCGTCTATCTCAGTCAGCGGAAATTTTCAGATATAGCGGCTGCCCGCAGTGGGGGCAGAACCTTGCGTCGGAGGTAAGCACCGTACCGCAGCGGTCACAACAGAGATGTCGTTCACGGTAACAGTCATACAGAGTTTTTGTCAGAAGTCGCATACCGCAGTCGGGACAGACGCTCTGCTCGCGGTCTACCACCGTGCCGCAGTGGGGACAGACTTTCATTCGTTTCATTACCTTCGGGCCGAAGCCGCATTGCTCCAGCCAGTTCATTTCCGCTTTCGCTGCCACAGCTATCCACTCCCTTCATAATGTAATTTTTGTTTGCATACGGGGCAGAACCGATCCTCTGCACCCGTGTCGATTTTTGCGCCGCAGAATTTGCAGTATCTTGTTTCATACTCAAAGGGAGCGCAGTCGGTACATTCAAACACCACCGGATTATATACCGCGTCGATAATAAATCTGCCGCATTTCCGGCATTGGTTAAAATGCTGCCTGCCTTCCTTTTCCCACGCAAGCATCAGCTCCTCTTCGGGTATATCCGCGTGATAAGGCGATGTGATACACACCAGTGCTCCCGAAACGTCACAGTAAAAACGATAACGGTTACCGCCGGTATCCGGAGTGATTTTATATGTAGCCGTCTTTTTTCCCCCCATTTGTGTTTCGCCCCCCTTTCAGATAAAAAGTTGAGTTACGGTTTTTAATAGGGAATCATCATTTTATATTGATTAAGTCAACTATTCGTGATATAATTTATATAATAGGTGGGGCGGAACTCTGCACTTCGTTGGCGCGCAGACAGAGTTCTTTCTGCAGATGTGTTTCCTGCAAATAGGGGTACCCTCACCGATTTATAGGTAACAGCAAGACTTTATACCCTCCTTAAAACTCTCTTGCGAATAAAAGTATACAGACGCTTTCCTGTTCTGTCCCCGTCAAAAACCCCCGAATTGATAGGTCAGATTAAAAGAATATGATGTTTTCAGTCTTTTTACGGGCGGTTTTGATAGGAAAACAGATAGGTAGTCTGTGGTGGCATCCCCACCGAGGAGGTTCTTATGAAAAAACTGCTATCTTTCTTTTTAATCGGGCTGATGTTATGTTTTGCCTTCACCGGCTGTTCTGACAAACCAAAGCTGGACCCTGACAATCCGGTTACACTGACCATGTGGCATGTGTACGGTGAGCAGGCCGACTCTCCCATGAATCGGCTGATTGAGGAATTCAATAAAACGGTGGGAGCGGAGAAGGGCATCATCATCAACGTTACCCTGATGTCCAACGCTTCCCAGATCGGTCAGAAGCTGCTCGACGCCCAAGACGAAGTTCCGGGTGTTCCCTCCATGCCGGATTTGTTTTTTTGCCACAGCAGCAACGCAGAGGAACTCGGCGTTTCAAATTTACTGAATTGGAACGACTTATTTACCGAAGATGAATTAAACAATTATGTGCCGGAATTTTTGGAAGATGGCAAGATCGGAGATGTCCTTGCGGTATTCCCCGTTTCTAAGTCCACTCATGTTCTGTATGTCGCCGGCACGCAGTTTGACCGTTTTGCAAAGGACATGGATGTATCCTATGACGATCTCTCCACCTGGGACGGCTTCTTTTCCGTTGCGGAAAAGTATTATACCTGGTCCGGCGGTAAGCCTTTTTGCGCATTGGATTATCCCATTCGCTGCGTTGAGCTGAACGCACTTTCAAAAGGCGCCGAAAACTTTTATACCGAGGACGGTTGGTACGACTTTGATAATCCCGTTTTCAAGGAATCTTGGATGGAATTTACCCAGGCGATTTCCAAAGGGCACATCGTTGTTTCCGACCTTTATTCCAACACAATGGTAATGACAGGCGAGGTGATTGCCGGTATCGGTTCGAGTGCGTCCATTCTTTATTACAACGATGTCATTACCTATCCCGATAACACAACGGAACCGATGAATTTGCAGGTTGTACCGCTTCCGAAAACAAAAGACGCGGATCTGCTTGTAACACTTGCCGGTGTCGGTCTTTGTTCGTACAAGACTACCGAGCAGAAAGCAGAGGCTGCAGCTGTATTTGCACGCTATATCACCGAAGAGGCGCGCAATTTTGAATTTGTAGCCTCTACGGGATACATGCCTGTCAACAAAGGCTCTTTTGAAAAAATCAAAGATTACGCTTTTGAAAGCAAAGCATATGAAAATCTTTATACAACGCTTTTTGAGGTGAACAAAACGGCAACCGCAATCAGAGAGCCGTCTTTTGCCGGATATTACGAAAAAATTTACGCTTTATATGACAGGCTGCGCGAGATGCAACCCCAGCTTACGGAAAGATTTGCAAACGGTGAAGACGCCGCCAAGCTGGCTGAGGAAACATGGGAATTGTTTCGCTCGATAGAGTAAGGCGGTGACGGTATGAAATTGTTGCCCGGTTTTACAAGTAAAAAGAGATCCATGAAGCGAAAGCTTTTGGCCTATATGTTTATCCTCATAGCGCTTGTCCTGACATTGCTGTTTTCCGGACTGCTGTTATTAGGACAATTTACAGGCGCAGAGCAAACAACGTTTGAAACATTGGATTTCCAGGCGGATGTATTTCACAGGCAAATCGACTCTCATATTGAAGGATTGGCCGTTATGAGCATTCAGCTGTCTGTCGATACTGCCGATGCTATTGAAAAGTACCTTTCAGAAAATCATATCGATTTTTCTGACATCAATGATTCAGAGATAAACATTGCCGCTGTTCAGGAGGCAACTTTCCATATACTCAGACAAAAGCTTCTTGAGGCTAAATGTTCAGGCGCCTTTATTGTTCTGAATGCAACGGTCAATACGGACGCAGATAACGCTGCAAGCTCTCGCTCGGGTTTGTATTTGCAACGCAGCTCTTTAGATTACTCGGATACCGGTATTTTGCTTTATCGCGGACTTGCACAGCTCGGAAAGGAACATGGCGTTATGCCCCACCGAAAATGGAGGTTGGAGTTTAATATAGATTTGTTTCCAAACTACGCCCAGTTAACGGCCGATTCCAAATTGCCGCTAACCAGTGCATATCGCCTTTCAGATATATTTACTCTTACGGGAACATCGGAAAGAGCCGTGCTAATGACGCTCCCGATTATTGGCAGGGACGGAACGGTATACGGACTGTGCGGGTTTGAGATCAGCGAGAGTTATTTCAGGCACACATTCAGCCAGCCGTCCAAACTGGAACACGCTGTATTTACGATTAACAAAGGCAGCGAAGGCATTATAAATCATGCAGACAGTTTCAGCTGCGGTATAACGGACGGATATTATTTACCGCCGCACGAAGCGTATCGTTCTTCTTCGTTCGGCGACGGGCTGACCTTATTCCAGGGAGACACTTCGTCTTATATCGGTGTAACAAAGCAAGTAAACCTATGTAAAGACAGTGATACTTTTTATTTAACAGCTCTTGTTCCCAAACAAGATTTTGACAGATGGGTTTTAGATGACACAATAAGAATTTTATTGCTCGTTTTGCTTATTCTCACAGCAACGATTGGATGCAGTTATTTCTTTGCACGCAGGTATCTGTCGCCGATTAAAAAAAGTTTGGAGCAGCTCAAACAGAAAGAATATGACAGAAATTCCGGTATTTCAGAAATAGACGACCTGTTCGCTTTTCTTGCCGAGCAGGACCGCATCAATGAAGCGGCGTTTGATACGATGCGAAAAGAAAAAGCCGATATGCAGACTTCGCTGGATCAAATCCGGAATGCACACGACGAAACTATGCAGCAGGTCGAGAGGCTGGCATATTCCAGGAAGAACGAGGTGGATCCTTATGATTATGAGGATTTCAAAAACGGTCTCAAATTTTTGACAGAAAGGGAAAAAGAAATCCTGGATCTGTATATTGCCGGGAAAACCGTAAAAGAAATCGTAGCGCTGACAGGCTTGAAGGAATCTACCATTCGTTTTCACAACAGAAATATCTACACTAAACTGAATGTCCATTCTCTGAAACAGCTTTTGCGTTATGCCGCCATTATGAAGCAGGAAGAAGGAGAAAGGGGGAAAACAAATGGCATTAGCTGACAGATTGAATCAGATTGTATCCGAGCAGAACATATCAAAAACCGAGTTTGCCCGCAGACTTGGTATTACCGTGAACTATGTGTATATCCTTACGGGCAACAGCCGGCCGGATACGGAACAGAATAAGACCATTTCTCCCTCCCTCGCTAAGCTGATCGCCCTTGAATTTGGCTATGATGCAGACTGGATTCTCCACGGAGACAGTGCGGAAAACAAATAGGAACATACGACAGGGCAGCGATCTTCCAACAGAAGATAATGCCGTTGTACCGGTTTATGACGCAAAAGAGCACCGCCTTAGACTTTCAAATCTAAGGCGGTGCTTTCTGTATTAAATCAGACTGACTGAGCTTCTGTAATTTATGCGAATATCAACTCGTTGTTCACAATCTCTGCAGCCGCGTTGCGGCAAGCGTTCATTCTTCCTACCCATAGCATTTGGTTGGTTTCCTTTAGCTGCTCGGTTATGCCTTGTTTCTCAGCCATTTGTTTTACCAGCCAAGAAAGCATATCTTCTGCCTGTTCATCAATGCTGGCAAGGTAGCTGTTCAGCTTTCCGCTTGTCAGTAGATTGAAATACAAATTTTTATGGCGCTGCTTCAAATACCGGGCGTGCCGTTGTCCCCAAATACCGATAGCTTTCTGTTCTTCTTCGGGAACTATCAAGTTTGGAAGCAGATAATCTCCCTGCTGTTCGTATTTGCCACCCATTTGCTCGAATAATGATTTTTCCATTATAGTATCCTCCTGTATTTTAGTATGATTTCATTTTACAGAAGGATAACGGATCATACCAATGTGCCGATTCCATATATGACAAAAGCACCGTCTTAAGACTAAAGTCCTAAGACGGTGCTTTCTTGTTTGGTATCAGAGCGAACATTTCACGGCGAAACCGCCGCTGAAAAAATAAGTGTTCGTCCAATACCCATTTGGTGGAGGCGGCGAGAGTCGAACTCGCGTCCGAAAATCTGTCCACCAGACCTTCTACGAGCGTAGCCGCTGATTTAACATTCCCTTTCCGCGGCCCCCGGCGGCAGGGTCCGCGTTCCGGTAGCTTCATAAGTCCGGCCCGCCGCAAAGCTTAGGCGGGTTCGTTCCCTACCCTAAATGACGCCCGCAACCGCAACGGTAGGTCTTTGCGGGCGGACGGTCACCGCGATTTACGCAGCGACGAGGTTGGTGTTGTAGTTGTCAGTTAATTTTTAACTGTCCCGTTTTTAACGAAGCACGGGGCTTCGGCTCGCTTATCCGGCTTCCACGATCCCCGTCGAAACCATGTTCGCCCCCAGGTCCGGCACCCGCACGGGTGCCGGCAAGTTGATTATACCACGCCTGTCAAAACAGATGCAAGAAGTCCAGCGTGGCAAAATAGTCCATGGGCGTCTCCGCCCGGCGGATCAGCCGTGTGCTGCCGTCCTCTTCGAGCAGCACCTCCGCGCTGCGCAGCTTGCCGTTGTAATTGTACCCCATGGAAAAGCCGTGCGCGCCGGTGTCGTGAATGACCACAATGTCCCCGATGTCCACGTGCGGCAACTGCCGGTCGACGGCAAATTTGTCATTATTTTCGCACAGCGACCCCGTCACGTCGTACAGCTCCGTGGGCGGCTCGTGCTCCTTGCCCAGCACGGTGATGTGGTGATAGGCGCCGTACATCGCGGGGCGCATGAGGTTGCACGCGCACGCATCGAGGCCGATATAGTGCTTATAGATGCGCTTTTCGTGGATGGCGTGCGTGATCAGGTACCCGTACGGGCCGGTGATGTACCGCCCGAGTTCCGTATACACGGCCAGCTCCATCCCTGCGGGCCGCACGATCGCCTCGTACGCGCGGCGCACCTCCCGGCCGATGTAGCCGATGTCCGCCTCCCGCTCGTACGGGCGGTACGGGATGCCGATGCCGCCGGACAAATTGACAAAGCGCACGTCCGCGCCCGTCTCGTCCCGCAACTCCACCGCCAGGCGGAACAGTCGTCGCGCCAGCGTGGGGTAATAGTCCGCGTCGGTGGTGTTGGACGCGAGAAACGCGTGCAGGCCAAACCGCTCCACGCCCAGCGCCTTGAGCCGTCGGAAGCCCTCGGTCAGCTGCTCGCGCGTAAACCCATACTTGGCGTCCCCAGGGTTGCCCATGATCGTATTGCCGAGCATGAATTCCCCGCCCGGATTGAACCGGCAACAGATCGTCTTGGGAATGCCGCCGTGCGCCTGCAAAAAGTCGATATGGGTGATGTCGTCCAGGTTGATGAGCACGTCCATCTCCCGGGCGAGCACAAACTCCTCGGCGGGCGTATCGTTGCTCGAAAACATGACGTCATGCCCGGAAATGCCGAGTGCCCGGGCCAGCATCAGCTCCGTGAGCGAGGAACAGTCCATACCGCACCCTTCCTCGTACAACAGCTGCATGATGACCGGGTTCGGCAGCGCCTTGACCGCAAAATACTCCCGAAATCCGGGATTCCAGGCAAACGCTTCCCGCAGGCGGCGCACGTTCTGCCGAATGCCGTGTGCGTCGTACAGGTGAAAGGGCGTGGGATATGTCCGGCAGATTTCCTCCATCTGCCGCTTGTCAAACGGGAGCGTTTTCAATGTCTGTCCTCCTTCATTCTGCGTTCCATCTCGCGCCCGGCGTCGCGTGCGGCGATCGAATGGCGCTTGTCGTACAGTTTTTTCCCCTTCGCCACGGCCAGCTCCACCTTGACCTTGCCATCCTTGAGATACAGCGAGAGCGGCACGAGACTCATCCCCTCGGTCTGCTGCTCCCGGCCCAGCCGGACGATCTCCCGCTTGTGGGCAAGCAGCTTGCGGGTACGGAACGGGTCGTGGTTGTAGATGTTGCCCTGCGCATACGGGCTCACGTGCATGCCGACCAGCAGCAGCTCGCCGTTCTTCACCTGGGCGTAACTGTCCTTCAGGTTGAGCTGCCCATTGCGGATGGATTTGACCTCCGTACCCTGCAAGGCTATGCCGCACTCGAGCGTATCTTCGATGAAATAATCATGCCTTGCCTTTTTGTTTTGAGCGAGCACCTTTATGCCGCGCTTGACCGCCATGCTTCCGCCCTCCCTTCTGCACAGGATTATATATTCTTTTGCTATTATAGCCGGGTTCCAGCTGCAAGTCAATCGTCGCCGTGTCCATATCCACGCGCACCACCTGCACGCGTACCCGGTCGCCCAGCCGGTAGACCCGTCCGGTGCGCTCGCCCACCACGCGGTACCGGCGCGGTTCGGCCAGATACCAGTCGTCCATGAGCGTGTTGAGCGGGACAAAGCCCTCCGCGGTATTGGTCAGCTCCACGAACAGCCCGCCGCCCGTGACACCGGAGATCACGCCGTCAAACGTTTCGCCCAGCTGCTGCTGCATGTATTCACAGCGCTTGAGGTCGTCCACCGCGCGCTCCGCCTCCATTGCCGACCGCTCGGCGGCGCTGGTCGCACTGGCCAGCGCGGGCAGCGCGTCGGCCAGGCTGGCCGCCCGCCTGCCGGACAGCGCCCCATGCAGCGACCACTTGAGGATGCGGTGCACCATCAGGTCCGGATACCGGCGGATGGGAGACGTGAAATGGCAATAATCCCGCAGCGCGAGTCCAAAGTGCCCGAGCGGCCGCTCAGAATAGCGTGCGCGCTGCATCGAGCGGAGCATGAGCCGCGATACGATGCTCTCCTCAGGCGAGCCCGCCGCCTGTTCCACGACCCGCTGCAGCGAGCGCGGCTGCACCTGGTCGCCCATGCGGATGCCATAGCCCAGCGTCTGCAAAAACACGTTGAGTTCCCGCAGCCGGTCCGGGTCGGGCGGCTCGTGGACGCGATACAGACACGGCAAATTGCGCGTGCGCATATGCGCGGCCACCGTCTCGTTGGCCAGCAGCATGCACTCCTCGATCACCCGGTTGGCAATCCCCCGCACCGCCGGCGCAAGCCCCACCGCGCGCCCCTCTGCGTCCAGCTCGATCTCGCTCTCGGCGATGTCAAAGTCGATGCTGCCGCGCGCGTGCCGACGCGCATACAGCCGCTTTTGCAGCGCCGCCAGATCCAGGAGCATGGGCGCGACGTCGGTATACCGTTCCCGCTGCGCCGGATCCCCCTCGATCAGGGCGGTCACGTCCTCATACACCAGCCGGTGCCGGGAGCGGATGACCGATTCGGCCAGCGAATACGCCGTCACGCGGCCGGACGGGTCGATGTCCATGAGGCAGGAGAGCGTCAGCCGGTCCTCTCCCTCGTTCAGCGAGCAGATGCCGTTGGACAGTTCCTCGGGCAGCATGGGGATGACGCGGTCGGCAAAATACACGCTCGTGCCGCGCAGTCGCGCCTCACGGTCGATCGTGCTGCCGGGCCGCACGTAGGCACACACATCGGCAATGTGCACGCCCAGCCGCACTTGCCCGCCCTCCAGGCGCTCCAGCGACACCGCATCGTCAAAGTCCTTGCTGTGCGCGCCGTCGATCGTGACGGTGCAGAGACCGCGCAGGTCGAGCCGCCCGGCCAATGCCTCCGGCAAAACGGCCTGCGGCAGCGCGGCCGCCGCGTCCCGCACGGCCTTGGGAAAGGTATCCCGGATGCCGAAGCGCCGCACCACGGCCAGCACGTCCACGCCGGCCTCCCCGCGCCTGCCCAGCACCTCCGTCACACGACCAAGCATTGGACGGCGGCCATCCGGATACTGCTCGATGCGCGCCACCACGCGGTCGCCGTCCGAAACGCGGCGGCCGCCACGCACGGGTACCAGCACATAGGGAATGCGCCGCTCATCCGGCACGACGCAGCCGCCGTCCACCGTGCCGACGATCTGCGTCCACGCGCGCGTCTCAACCGCGGTCACCTCGCCCTCGATGCCGCCGCGCCGGCTCCCGAGCCGCCGCGCCAGCACCCGGTCCCCATGCATGGCCCCATGCATGGACTCCTGCGAAATATACCAGTCCTCCGAGCCGTCGTCCGGCACAAAAAACCCGAAGCCGCGCGCCGTGCACTGCATCCTGCCGGCCAACTGGCCGCTGCGGCCCTTCGGCCGCCCCTGTCTCTGCATTTCGCCTCTCCTCTCTCCGTGGCAGGCCGGCGCGCCGGCCTGCCGGGCTTCCGCCGCTCCTGCTGCGTAGCATGCCCCGCCGCTGCGCGCGCCAGACATAAAAACAGCGCCCCATGACGCCGTCATGGAACGCTACCGGTCGGTACGACCCGATCAGCCCACGATCGCCAACACGATGGCCAGCACACCCAGGATGATGGCGAGTACGACCGTGGTCTTCTGCAGCTTCGCCTCGCGGCTGGCCGCCTTGCCGCGCGCCGTGAACGACTGCGTATCGCCGCCGAACGCGCTGCCCATGCCGGCAGACTTGGTCTTCTGCATCAGTACCACAACGATCAGGAGCACAGCCACCAGCAGCAGCGCAATCGTGATGATGGTCGAAACGACTTCCATGACTCTATTCCTTTCTGCCCGGGCTGCCGGGCGGCGCCTGCCTTGGCAACGGCAGGCCTGAAAACTCAATCATCGTCCCAGACGGGACAAAGCAAAAAACGGCGGCGGAAGTTTGGCCGCAGCCGCGCCCTTCCACAATGACTGCAATGCGCATTATACCATGCGGCAGCGCAGAATTCAAGAAAAACGGGGCGCTTTTTTGAAAAAAGGCGCCCCGTTTTTTCACTGTTACGGGGTCTTAGCCCTCGATCAGGCTGCGCCCGGTCATTTCCGGCGGCACCGGCAGGCCGAGCAGCTCCAGCAACGTGGGCGCCAGGTCGCTCAGCCGCCCGTCGCCACGCAGACGCACGTTCCGGCGCGCATCGTCCACGAGGATGCAGGGCACAGGATTTGTCGTATGCGCGGTAAACGGCGCATCCGCCGCCGTGTCCCACATGAGCTCCGCGTTGCCGTGATCGGCCGTGATGATACAGCGGCCGCCGGTGCTGCGGATGGCGTCCACGACGCGTTGCACACACGCGTCGACGGCGTGCACGGCCGCCACCGCCGCCTCCATCACGCCCGTGTGGCCGACCATGTCGCAATTGGCAAAGTTCAGGATCATCACGTCGTACTTGCCGCTCTCAATGCGGCGCACGGCCTCCTCCGTCACCTCATAGGCGCTCATCTCCGGCTTGAGGTCATAGGTGGCCACCTTGGGCGACGGAATCAGCGCGCGATCCTCCCCCGCGTTCGGCGCTTCCACACCGCCGTTGAAGAAGAACGTCACGTGCGCGTACTTTTCGGTTTCCGCAATGCGCAGCTGCGTCTTGCCACAGGCGGACAGATACTCGCCAAGCGTGTTGCTGAGCGTCTCCGGCTGGAAGGCCACGTGGAGACGTCCCTCAAACGTCTTGTCGTACTGCGTCATGGAGACGTAATACAGCGGCAGATAGCCCAACTTGCGCGCAAAGCCATCGAAATCCTCGAAGATGTACGCGCGGCTGATCTCCCGCGCGCGGTCGGGCCGGAAGTTGAAAAAGACCACGGAGTCGTTTGCCGAGATGGTGGCGACCGGGTGGCCGTCCTCGAGCACGACGGTGGGTTTCACAAACTCGTCCACCACGCCCTCGTCATAGCTCTGCTGCATGGCCGCCACGGCGCTCGGCGCGGTCACGCCCTCGCCATAGGTCATGGCAGCATAGGCCAGCTGCACGCGCTCATACCGGTTGTCGCGGTCCATGGCGTAGTACCGTCCCATGACCGTGGCGATCTTGCCACAGCCGATGCGCGCAAGCTCCGCCTCGAGCTGCTCGATGTAGCCCTTGCCACTCGCAGGCGGCACGTCGCGCCCGTCCATAAAGCAGTGGATGTACACGCGCGACAGGCCGTTGCGCTTTGCCATCTCCACCAGCGCATACAGGTGCTTGAGGTGGCTGTGCACGCCGCCGTCGGAGCAGAGCCCCATCAGGTGCAGCGCCGTTCCGTGCCGCTTGCAGTTCTCCATGGCGCCGAGCAGCGCGGGATTGGTAAAGAAATCGCCGTCCTCAATGGACTTGGTAATGCGGGTGAGCTCCTGATACACGATGCGCCCGGCGCCGATGTTCAGGTGCCCCACCTCCGAGTTGCCCATCTGGCCCGCAGGCAGACCCACGTCCAGCCCGCTGGCCTGCAGCTCGGTATGCGGATAGGCCGCGGCGAGGGCACGGATGTGCGCCGCGCCGTCGGCCTTAATGGCGTTATATTCGCTCTCCCGGCGGCAGCCAAAACCGTCCAGGATGATCAGTGCAGTGATCGGTTTCATCAGTAGTTGACCACCTTGGAGAAGTCCTCCGCCTTGAGGCTGGCGCCACCGATGAGCCCGCCGTCGATCTCCGGCATGGCCATGAGCTCGGACGCGTTCTTCGGGTTCATGCTGCCGCCATATTGAATGCGCACTTCCTCCGCGACCGCCTGCCCAAACGCCTCCGCGATAGCGCCGCGGATCACGCCGATGGTGGCATTGGCGTCTTCGGCGGTGGCCGTCTTGCCGGTGCCGATGGCCCAGATGGGCTCATAGGCGATGACGACGGACTTCACCTGCTCCGGCTCCATGCCGGCCAGCGCCGCCTTGGCCTGGCCGGAAACCAGCGCGTCCGTCACGCCGCTCTCCCGCTGCTCGAGCGTCTCGCCCACGCAGATGATCGGCGTGATGCCGGCGGCGAGCGCCGCCTTGGCGCGGGCGTTCACGCCCTCGTCCGTCTCGCCAAAGTACTGCCTGCGCTCGCTGTGGCCGATGATGGCATACTCGACGCCAAAGGCCTTCAGCATGTCGGCGCTGATCTCGCCGGTAAACGCGCCCTTGGCCGCCCAGTGGACGTTCTGCGCGCCGAGGTGCACGTTGGTGCCCTTGACGAGCTTGCTGACCGCGCAGAGGTCCACGTACGGCGGGCACACGACCACGTCGCACTTGGCGTCCTTGACGAGCGGCAGCAGCGCGGAGACGAGCTCCTCCGCCGCCTCCGGCGTCATATTCATCTTCCAGTTTCCCGCAATGATCGGTTTCCTCATGACGATACCCCCGTTTCCTTTCAAATTTTCACGCAAGCGGCCGTTCTCACTTGTCGTTCAGCACCGCCACGCCCGGCAGCACCTTGCCCTCGAGGAACTCCAGCGACGCGCCGCCGCCGGTGGAGATGTGCGTCATCTTGTCTGCAAAGCCGAGCTTCCTGACTGCAGAGGCGGAATCGCCGCCGCCAATGATCGTCGTGCCCTTGCACGCGGCGCACGCTTCGGCCACCTTCTTGGTCCCTTCGGCAAACGCCGGGAACTCGAACACGCCCATCGGCCCGTTCCAGATGACGGTCTTGGCGTTCACAATGGTCTCGGAGAACAGCTTGACCGTCTCGGGTCCAATGTCCATACCCTGCCAGCCGGCGGGGATTTCGCTGGACTTGACGACCTTGTGGTCGGCCTCCGCGTCGAAACGATCCGCCACGACGTTGTCCACCGGCAACAGCAGGTTCACGCCCTTGTCGGCCGCCTGCTGCATGAGCGACTTGGCCAGGTCGATGCTGTCCGCGTCGAGCAGGGAGTCGCCAATCTCATAGCCCTTGGCCTTGAGGAACGTATACGCCATGCCGCCGCCGATGATCAGGCTGTCGCACTTGGAAAGCAGGTTCGTAATCACGCCGATCTTGTCGGCCACCTTCGCGCCGCCGAGGATCGCCACAAACGGCCGCTCGGGATGCTCCAGCGCCGCGCCCATGACGCCCAATTCCTTGCCGATCAGGAAGCCGGCAACCGCCGGCAGGTACGCCGCCACGCCCGCGGTGGACGCATGCGCGCGATGGACGGTGCCAAATGCGTCGGACACGTAGATCTCCGCGAGAGACGCGAGTTGCTTTGCAAAGGCCGGGTCGTTGTCGGTCTCTTCCTTGTAGAACCGGACGTTCTCCAGCAGGACGATCTCGCCTTCCTGCATTTCCGCGATGGCCGCCTTGGCGCTCTCGCCGATGGTATCCTTGGCAAAGCGGATCTTCGTATCGGGCAGCAGCTCCGCAAGCCGTTTGGCCACCGGGGCGAGGGAATACTTCGGGTCGACCTTGCCCTTCGGGCGGCCCAGGTGCGAACAGAGGATAACTTTGGCCTTATGGTCGAGCAAATAGCGGATCGTCGGCAGCGCGGCCACGATGCGCTTGTCGTCCGAAACCTGGCCGTCCTCCGTCAACGGCACGTTGAAATCGACACGGACGAGGACTTTCTTACCGGTTACGTTGATGTCTTCAATCGTCTTTTTCGCCATAATGATCTATCTCCTTTTTCAAATATCCATGATCCCCATATCTTGTACCACCATTGTGGGGGAAAAGTCAATCCCTGCCGCCACAATCCGCTCCAATGTTGCGGCAGCGGCCTCCATCCCGCCGTCCAGATGGGTCAGGAGCAGCCGTTTTACCCCGCTCTCGCGCGCGAGGCGCGCCGTTTCGGCCGCCGTCATGTGCACGGGGCGCGGCGCACATGCCGCCCCGGCAAAGCAGGCGTCCGCCAGCAACACGTCCGCGCCCGCAACCGCTTTGGCAAGCTCCGGGAAGTACGCCGTATCCCCGGTATAAAACAGGCTGTGCACCCCGTCGCTCACGCGCACGGCATACGTCTCGACCGGATGCACCACCGGGAACAGACGCACCGTCAGGCTCCCAAACGAATATTCGCACTCCGGCCGCGAAGGCTCCCATAAAAACGCGCCGTTGCCGAAAAACAGGCTCGCCGCATCGTCCGGCGTCGCGGGCGCGACCACCGGCAACCGGGCCGCTGCCTGCGCCTCCAACGCATAGCGCAATACGCCAAGATCCGACGCATGGTCCATGTGCCAGTGCGACACGACCACGCCCGTCAGTCCCGCCGCCGGGCAGACCCGGCGCAGATTGGCGATCACGCCGCTGCCGCAGTCGAGCAGCAGGCGTGTATCCCCGCTCTCGACCAGATAGCCGGAGCAGGCGCCCCCAGGCGGGGGGAACGGGCCGAACCGGCCCAGCACCGTCAGCCGCATGTCAGCGCACCCGCCTGTTTCCCGTACCGGCATAGTATGCGCCGGGGCGGGCCGGATCGAGCAGGCCGCGCACGCGCGGCGGAATGCACTGCAGCAGGCACGCGCCGGCGGCGCCACACACGAGTCCCTGTAACAGGTTGAGCGGAATCTGGTACGCCGCGATGGCATACTGCCCAAATACCGTCAAATCATACACGAAATAACCCGCGATCATAATGCCCTCTGCGAGGAACGCCGCGCGAAAGCAGGCCTTCCAGCCGGAGCAGCGCGTGGCAAACGCGCCGATGAACAGCGCCATGCCGCCTTTGATCAGGAAACTTCCGATGATGTAGGAATAGCTGCCCACCAGCAGGTCGGCCAGGGCCATGCCCAGCGCAGCGATCAGCGCGCCCCACGGCGTGCCGCACAGCAGCACGGCGAAAAACACGCACACATCCCCGAGCGTGACATAGACGCCCGCATCGCGTCCGCCGATCGTCACGCTCAGCGGCACCGGCACGCGGAGAAGCGCCGTCACCAGCACGGTCAGCGCCAACAGCAGAAACAGTAGCAGCCACTTTTTCTGTTCCGGTTTCATGATCCCGTCGCCTCCCTCTCTTCCCCGTTTCCCCGTGCGTTCAGCTCGCGCCGGCCGCTCAGTAGGATTTTGCAAAATACATGCGCGTCACGGCCGGCTTGCCGCAGTGCACGCACACGGCGCCTTCCTCCACCTCTGCGCCGTCGAACGGCATGCAGCGCGTGGTGGCGCCCGTCTTGGCCTTGATCTCGTCCTCGCACGCGCCGCAGCCGCACCAGTTGGCCAAAACAAACCCGTTCTGCACGCCGGCGGCCAGCTCGTCAAAGGTTTCGGCCTGCACCGTCTTGGCCTCCCGGAACGCGAGCGCCTTTTGATACATGCCGTCGTGCACACTGTCGAGCAGCGTCTTGAGCGCATCGGAAAGCCCTTCCATCGGCAGCGCCAGCTTTTCCAGCGTGTCGCGGCGCACCGCCATGACCTGGCCGTTCTCGATGTCGCGCGGACCCACTTCCACGCGCACGGGCACGCCCTTCATCTCCCACTCGTTGAACTTCCAGCCCGCGCTCTGGTCGCGATCGTCCAGCTGCACGCGCAGCCCGGCGGCCTTGAGCGACTGCAGCAGCTCGTTCGCCTTCTCCAGCACGCCCGGCTTGTGCATCGCGATGGGCAATATGACCACCTGGATGGGCGCGACGCGCGGCGGCATCACGAGCCCCCGGTCGTCCCCATGCACCATGATCAGACCGCCGATCATGCGCGTGGACACGCCCCAGGAGGTCGTATAGCACGGCTCCAGCCGTCCCTCTTTGGAGAGATAGTTGATATCGTATGCCTTGGCAA
Organism: uncultured Eubacteriales bacterium; assembly: GCA_900549955.1. Lineage (GTDB taxonomy): Bacteria > Bacillota > Clostridia > Christensenellales > CAG-138 > Aphodomorpha. Next base: position 138,709 of record URQH01000001.1, read on the forward strand.
AATGGTCGGACAGGTTGTGGCTCGTCCCCATCTGGAGTGCCTTGCCGTCCTGCATCATGGCCTCGAGCGTATAGGTGGCGTATGCGCCGGCAAACTTCTCGTTCTCGCTCTTGCGGCCGCAAATGACCGGAATGGCCAGCACGTCCTCCATAAACGCGCGATAGGTGCGCAGCTGCTGGATGGTCTCCGCCTGCGCCTCCTCGGCCGTCGCGTGCGCGGTGTGCCCCTCCTGCCAGAGGAACTCGCTCGTGCGCAGGAACGGCCGGGTGTTTTTCTCCCAGCGCACGACGTTGCACCACTGGTTGAGCAGCAGCGGCAGATCCCGATAAGACTGGATCCATTTGCTGTACATCGAGCAGATGATCGTCTCGCTCGTCGGACGCACGCACAGGCGCTCCGTCAGCAGCTCGTCGCCGCCGTGCGTGACCCACGCCACCTCCGGCGCAAACCCTTCCACGTGCTCCGCTTCCTTTTTCAGCAGGCTTTCGGGAATGAACAGCGGAAAATATGCGTTCTGGTGGCCGGTCGCCTTGAACCGCGCGTCCAGGTCCTGCTGGATCAGCTCCCAAACGCGGTAGCCGTACGGTTTGATGACCATGCAGCCGCGCACGTCGGAATAGTCGACCATATCGGTCTTGAGGATCACGTCGGTATACCACTGAGGGAAGTTTTCCCGGCGCGATGCGATCTGGGTGACAAAGCCTTCGTTTTTGTTGTTTTTACCCATTGTACTGTTCTCCCGCATTGATAATTTCTTCCAATAGCTCGTCCAGGGAAGCGTCTTCCCGGTCGTCCTTTCCCTTTGGCAATACGCCGTCCACCGTGGGTACCGGCACGTCCTCTGCCCCATCGTCCGGCAACGGCGCGGGCGGTTTGGGCGGCAGCGCCTGCCCGTCCTCCGCCTGCTGCGGCGCCGGCGCTGCCGTGCGCATCTCCTCCGGCGCAGTCGGCTCGGGCCGGGGCTCCTCACCGGCCGGCGCAGGCGGTTCCGGCGCAGGCGG
>URQH01000002.1 GCA_900549955.1 uncultured Eubacteriales bacterium
TGATTTGTAATCAGCAGGTTGCGGGTTCGAGTCCCATCACCAGCTCCATTGAAAACGAAAGATTGTTTTTACCCATTGTATCGTGGATGGGTTCCCGAGCGGCCAAAGGGAGCGGACTGTAAATCCGTTGGCACAGCCTACGATGGTTCGAATCCATCCCCATCCACCAAGTATTCTGCGGGAATGGCGGAATTGGCAGACGCGCACGGTTCAGGTCCGTGTGGGGTCAAACCCATGCAGGTTCAAGTCCTGTTTCCCGCACCACAGTCGGAGCAAGTGATAAACTTGCTCCGATTTATTTTATACTTGTCTGCCGGTCACAAAGCGCAGCAGTCAAATGTTATAACCGAATGTATGGCCCCGGGCTTTTAGTAACTACTGAAAATCTGAACACAAGGCAGGTTTACTGCTCATTCAGGTCAAAAACAGTTGCCTCCTCAGTGCTTGCAGTTTTGGAAAGTCAAACGGGCACGCCGATGTATTCTATTCACATCGTCCTTCTGCAGGCAACCCGGTGGCAAGCTCAGATGCACACGGAGCAATGCATACCGCTTCTTTGTACTACGAGCAATCCTCTTCCAGCATTTGAGGTGCATTCTATATCCTACAAGATAGACCTTTGCGTGCGCCGCCATAACGGCAAGGAGGCCTGCAGGCTGTTAGGAGAAAAAATCGCAGCAAGACTCCTCACACTTATCGCTGTCGCCGCGTGCAAAAAATGCAGTACAGGTATCTGTTTCCCACAGAGATCGATCGGTCGATTGACCCGTTAAGGTTGGGCGTCCCTTTCTCACTCCCCCCTGCTTTGCGCCGGTGGATACGCCTTCCGCTGGTCCGTGTGTCCCAAAAGATAATCTACGCTGGTCTGATAAAAAGCAGCCAACTTTAAAAGAATATGAGTAGGCACGTCGTTTTCACCTGTTTCATACTTCGAATAACCGGTTTGTGACATCTGTAAAAAAGCGGCCAACTGTTTTTGCGTCTTTTGCGTCAAGTCATGATCTTCCCGCAACTCCCGCAATCTGGAATACATACAATCACCTCATGGCTATTGTATGTAACCTGTTTCAGGTTATAATTGGGGGAACCATCTTTGAGGAGGTACCCAGAATGTAGCATAAAGTATCCGCTTTATTTCTATCCCTGTACCTGATCGTATCTCTTGCGGCATGTTCGCAGCCTGCTGTCGAAGGCGCATTGTCCACGCTGGAAAACGGCCCATCCGCTGCGCAGGCGGAGCTTGTTGAGACTCCAGTGCCCACGCAGGCACCGACTCAAAAGCCCACTGCTACACCAAATCCCACTTTTACCCCGGAGCCGGAACCATCCGAAGAAGAATACAAGGCTCTGTGCTCCAGCAGTTACGACTACAAGACGTTGGCAAGAGATCCTGCCGCCTTCATTGGCACATTCGTTATGTTCCGGGGAGAAGTAATTCAGGTCATGGAAGCGACAGGTATCACCGTACTACGAGTAAATGTGACGCAGAATCAATACGGCTGGGAGGATACGATTTATGTCAACTATTTTCCTTCGGAAGGCGAACCGCGGATTTTGGAAGATGACATCGTCTCCATCTATGGGGAAATGATGTATTTGAAGACCTACGAAACCATCATGGGTGGCAGCGTCACCATTCCTCAGGTTTACGCAAAGTATAGATATAGAGTAAGGATCAGCAGATTGCATCCTAGAGCCTTATGTGGTTGACGGGCAGAGAATCCAACGACGTGCCTTTGTGTGTCCCACGATAGCTGCATAGCAAAGCGACCTAAGGATGCTGTGTAGCCATCCGCCCGGAACAATTCCAAGCGCAGCCGCCCGCAGCCATGCAAACCAAAATGAAACGGCCGCCTCGACTTGCGAGACGACCGTTTGCATGTCGACAGATGGGCGGGCACGCAAAATGCGCGCTCAGGTGCGCAGGGGTGCACCTACCGCATCCAGCGCGGCGATGATCGCGTCCATCGCGTGCCGGATCTCCTCGTCGTTGAGCGTATGATCCTCCGACCGCAGCGTGAACGAATACGCCAGGCTCTTCTTGCCGGCGGGAATACCCGCGCCCTCATATGTGTCAAACAGCCGTACGTTTTCCACCAGCACCTCCGACTGCGCATGCTCGATCACGCGCTGCAGCTGAGCAGTCTCCACCGTGCGGTCCACGACCACGGCAAGATCACGCGGGACGAGCGGAAAGCGCGGCAGGGCGCAGAACTTGCGAGTGCCTGCACAGCAGGCGCACATGTTCTGCATGGACAATTCGGCCATGTATACCGGGCAATCGAGGTCGAACGCCGCCGCCACCTCCGGGTGCACCTGCCCCAGCTCGCCCAGCACGGCCCCATCGTCCTCTGCGACAATCACCGCGGCGCGGCCCGGCTGGAAATACGGGCTGTCCGTGCGGACATACCGGCGGGCGCGCACGTTGCACGCGTCAAAGAGCGCTTCTATGGCGCCCTTGAGCGTATAGAACGATTCTTCTGCACCAAAGAACAGCAAGCCGGCCATGCAGCGCTCCTCCGGCAGCACCGGGTCGTTGTCGAAATGCACGTTGCCCACCTCGAAGAAGCGGCCCTGTTCGGTGCGGCGATTGCGGTTCCGGGCGGCCGCGTCGAGCATGCCCATGTACAGCGTGGTTCGCATCAGACTCTGATCCTCGCCAAACGGGTTGAGAATGCGCACGGCCTGGCGCTTTTCATCGTCCGGCGCAAGGCGCAGCGCGTCCAGCGCGGCGGGGCCCGTAAAGTTGTAGTTATACATCTCATACGCACCGAGCGCCACCAGCGTGTCCTTCACCCGGTCCTCAAACGCAAACGGGCGGTCGATCTTGCCGGCAAACGTGTCGCCACGCATGAGCGTCGGCTCGATGTTGTAATACCCATAGATGCGGGCGATCTCTTCCGCGATGTCCGCGTCGGCCTCAACGCCCGTCTCAATGTCGGTGCGGAAGTGCGGGATGTGCACGAGCAGCCGGTTGCCATGCGGCTCGCTGTCGATGCCGATGGTCTTAAGCATGCCGGCCATCTCTGCCGCGGACAGGTCCAGCGCCAGCAGGCGGTTGACGTGGGCCACGTCGATATCCGCCTCCTGCACGGAGAGATCCGCCGCGCACACGTCGATCGTGTTGCCGACCACGCGGCCGGCGTGCAGCTCGTCCACCAGCTCGATAGCGCGATCCAGCGCCAGCTGCGCGTTGACCGGTTCCACGCCCTTGATGAAGCGCGCCGCAGCATCCGTCATGTGGCGTAGCGTGCGGGCCGTCTTGCGGATGTTGCTGCCCTTGAACACGGCCGACTCGAACAGCACCGCCTTTGTCTGCTCCGTGATCTCGGAATTCTCGCCACCCATCACGCCCGCGATGCCGACGCCCTTTTCCGGGTCGGCAATCAGCAGCATCTCCGGCGTCACGGCACGCACCTTGCCATCGAGCGTGGTAACGGACTCGCCCTCATACGCGTTGCGCACGACGATGTGCCCGCCGTCGACGCACGCCAGATCGAACGCGTGCATCGGGTGGCCGTACTCGACCAGCACGTAGTTCGTGATGTCCACGATGTTGTTGATGGGCCGGAAGCCGGCACTGCGGAGCTTTTTCTGCATCCAGGCGGGCGACGGCTCGATGCGGATGTCGGTGACGACCCGCGCGGTATAGCGTGGGCACAGCGCACCGTTTTCCACGGTAACGGACGCATAGTCCGCCTCGTTGCCCGTGCCTGCGACCTTCCGAATCACAGGTTCGGTAAACGGCTGGCCCAGCGCCGCCGCCGCCTCGCGGCAGATGCCGATGATGGACGCACAGTCGGGGCGGTTGGGCGTGAGCTCGATGTCGAACACCACGCTGTCCATGCCGACCGCCTCTGCAATGGGCTGGCCAAGCGGATGCTCCTCCTGCAGGATCAGGATACCGTACACCTCGCTGCCGGGGTAATCGGCTTCCGTGAGTCCCAGTTCCTTGCCGGAACACAGCATGCCAAAGCTGTCCACCCCGCGCATGCGCGCCGGCTGCATGACCTGGTTGCCAAGCTTTGCCCCAACGACCGCAACCGGTACGAGCGCGCCCGCCGTGACGTTCTGCGCACCGGTGACAATCTGTAACACCTCCGTGCCGATGTCCACCTGGCAGATGTTGAGATGGTCTGAGTTCGCATGCTTCTCAATCGCATTCACACGGCCGACGACCACGCCTTCCACGCCGGGCAACTCCGGTTCGATGGCGGCGATCTCGAAGCCGCGCCACATCATCTTCTCGACGAATTCCTCATTCGTCACGTTATAGTCCACATATTCCTTCAGCCAGCGAAGCGGCAGTTTCATGGTTCTCGCACCCCCTAATCAGAATTGCCGCAGGAAGCGGGCGTCATTTTCATATTCGAGCCGGATGTCCGTGATGCCGTATTTCAGGCTGGCCACGCGGTCCACGCCAATGCCAAAGGCCAGTGCGGTCCATTCGTTCGGGTCAAACCCGCAGTTCTCCAGCTCGTGCGGGTTGGTCACGCCGCAGCCCAGGATCTCGATCCAGCCGGTCCCCTTGCACACCCGGCAGCCTTTTCCGCCGCAGATGGTACAGCTCATGTCCATCTCCGCCGACGGCTCCGTGAACGGGAAGTACGATGGGCGCAGGCGCGTGCGGACTTCCTCGCCAAACACAGCGCGCACAAACGCATCGAGCGTCCCCTTCAGGTCCCCCAGCGTCAGGTTGCGGTCCACGATGAACCCCTCCATCTGCATGAACACCGGGGAGTGCGACGCGTCCACCTCGTCCACGCGGAACACGCGGCCGGGCATGACCAGCCGGAACGGCGGTTTTACACCCTTGAGCGCACGGATCTCGCAGGGAGAAGTATGCGTGCGCAGCACCACGTTTTCGTTGATGTAAAACGTGTCCTGCATGTCGCGCGCAGGGTGATCCTTGGGTAGGTTCAGCAACGTAAAATTGTTTTCGTCCAGCTCGATTTCAGGGCCGCCAAACAGCGAAAAGCCCATGCCGATGAGCGCGTTCCGGATCTCGCGGTACGTCTGCGTCATCGGGTGCAGGCGACCCAGAGGGCGGGTATTCACGCCGGGCGCGGTCACGTCGAGCGTCTCCTCCAAAAAACGCGCCTGCTGCGCCGCCGCGGCAAGCTCCGCCCGGCGCGCCTCCAGCGCGGTCTCCAGCGCCTGCTTGATGCGGTTCGCCTCTGCGCCGACGGCTGCACGTTCCTCCTTGTCCAGCTTGCCCATCGTACGGAGGATCGCCGTCAGGCTACCGTTTTTGCCAAGCGTGGCTACGCGCAGCCGGTCCAGCTCCTCTGCCGCGCCGGCGCCTTGCAGCTGTTCCATCGCCTCTGCCTGAATGTTCTTCAGGGATTCCAGTACGGACATACGTCAAATGCTCTCCTTCCCGTGATTTCAAAACAAAAGCGCCCCGTCCGCAAGGGACGAAGCGCCGTGGTACCACCCTCATTCACCCTGCCATCACAGGGCCTTTCGCTGTAACGGGCTCACCCGGCGCCGGCTACTGCGCCAAGGGGCGCGCGTTCACCGGCGCGGCTCAGGAGCGAACGGCCGTCTCTGCACGCGTGCGCCGCTTCCAGCAAGCGCGGCACTCTCTGCCGACGGGCGTTCCCGTCATGTGACGCGTCAATGCAAAGATGCCTCTCCTTCATCACCGCTGATACGTCAATTATTTTACCACCTGCGCCGTCGTGCCGTCAAGGGCAATGTGGACGGTGCCGTCCACATCCGTCCGGTACACCTGCACGTTCGCGGCCGCCAACCGATCCAGCACCACCTGGTCGGGATGGCCGTAGCGATTGCCCTCGCCGCAGGAGATGACGGCAAATTGCGGCGCCACCGCGGACAGAAACTGGTCGCACGTGGAGGACGAAGAGCCATGGTGCCCTACCTTGAGCACGGTCGACCGCACGTAATGGTGCGGCAGCGCCTTGAGCAGGATGCGCTCTGCAGCCGTCTCGGCATCCCCCGTCAGGAGGATCGAAGTGCCGCCATAGGCGACGTGCAGTACAATGCTGTAGTCATTCTCCTCTGGATACGTGCCGTCAAACGGTGAAAGCACGAGTGTGTCCACCCCGTCCGCCCAGTCCAGCACGAGCGGCCCGGTGTCGGAAGGCAGCAGCTCCAAGGTCTGTACCGGCACGCCGGCGTCTTCCAGCGCATCCATCATGTCCGCATAGCTGTTGCTGTCGCTGCTTCGTTCCGGCATGTAAAACGCGCCGATGTCATAGCTGTCGATCACCTCAGCCATGCTGCCGATGTGATCGGCATGCACGTGCGTGGCGACGACCACGTCCAGCCGTTCCACATCCCGCTCCCGCAAAAACGCGTCAATCACGGGAAAATTCCCGCGATCCCCGGCATCCACCAGCATCGTCGAGCCGTCCGGCGCTTCAAGGAAGATGCAGTCGCCCTGGCCAATGTCGAGAAAGTAGGCGTCCAGCGTGCCGGAAACCGGCGCGGACGTGCCCGTCGCGCCCGCTGTGTCCGACGGCTCATGCACGGGCGTGGCCATAGCCTGTCCAGGAACCGTCGCGCCTAGCGGCTGTGCCTCCCAGGGCCAAAGGAACGCTGCAATGGCGAGCACCAGCAGCAACGCTGCGGGCAATGCCACGCGGCGGCCGCGCGCCGCTCTTTCCGGGGCGTGATGACCGGTTTTCCGCTGTAAATTGTGTCGTTTCATGCTTTGATTATATGACACACATGAAAAAAAGAAAAGCGGAGATTTTCTCCGCAGTCAGGCGCCCTTCCACTTCCGTCGCGCCACAACCGGACGCGCGTCAGTACCGCGGACAGCAGAACCCGCAAAAGAGCTGCGCCAGGCACAGGCTCAGGCAAAGCCTGCCGCCGACGCCGTCGAACATCGGCATGGAAAATCCGCGGCCAAAGGTCGTATACGTCTGCCCCGGCTGTTGCAGCCGCTCATAAAGCTCCCGGTATTCCGGATTGCCCGGAGCCATCCGCACCGCCTGTTGTGCGTACTGCTGCGCCTGGACGCGGTTGCCGGCGCCCGCGTGCGCGACCGCGGAAAGATAGTACCACTCCGCGTTGCGCTCCTGGATGGAGGCCAGGACGTTGAGCGCCTCGCGATACCGGCCAAACTGAATGTAATTGCGGGCCGCGTTGAAATAGTTGCTGCCGTCTGCGCGCTCGCCGCCGGTGCGTTGGTATCCGCCGCCATATCCGCCATACCCGCCAAAGCCGCCGCCAAAGCCGCCAAACGGGTCGTAACCCCCGGTATGGCTGTTGCCACTGGCGCCGTTTTTCCGGTTCATGATCTCGTCATAGGCCGCGTTGATCTCCTGCATGCGTCGTTCGGCATTCTTATCGCCGGGATTCGCATCGGGATGATAGCGCTTTGCCAGGCGGCGGTACGCCTGCTTGACCTCCTCGTCGGTGGCGGTGGAGGGAAGCCCCAGAACTTTGTAAGGGTCGGTCATCATGAATTCTTGCGTTCCTTTTGCCGCCGCTTCTCCTGCAGCAGCGCATATCTGGTCCATACGCCCGAATATAGGATGTTGCGCAGGATCTGCGCATCCTGTATGAGCGGCAGCGTTTCAAAAGCCAGGGCAGCCTCGCCAATGAGCATGGTCAGCATGTCCCGGCACCGTCCCTCAAACGCCGGTTCCCTGCTCCACGCTTGCAGCGGGTTGTAACGGCCGCGCCGCACATCCGCCTCCACGTCCAGGCAGGCGTCCATGAGATAGATAAAGCGGCCGAGCGCAGCGCCAAAGCGGCGCAACGTGCCGGCCCAGTGGTCGGCCTCATCCGGCACAAACAGCTCCCCCATCAGCGCGGCAAAGCAGTTCGCAGCCTCGTCCGCCGTGCCGTTTTCCGCCTCGATGCGCCGGAGCGTGCCAATGCCACGCTCTACTGCGCCGCACTGGCGTGGATAGGCCTTCTGTAGCGCGGGCAAACGTGGTTTGAGCAACAACGCACCTGCGTGTTTGATGGCATTGCGGTCGTCCGCCCAATCGTCCTCGCAGTTGTAGTACGCAAGCAGGACGTTCAGATCCGCAGCGTAATCCGTAAATCGCGTCTGCACCCACTCGTGCGGGCGGACGGGATGGGGCGCGCAGCGCTCCGTTCCCCGCGTCTCCTCCGGCTCATACAGCGAACCGAGCAGCAGGACCAGGAACGTCATGTCATACGTGAGCGTCAGCCGTGCCGACGCGCCATGCCGGCCGCTCAGGGAACGGCACAGCCCGCAATAGAAGGCGCGATAGCGCCGCAACTGCTCGGGCGTAAGTGCCTTCTGATTGGCCACGACAAAACCGAACATCGCTCACGTGTTCCTGACAAACGTCGTGCGGCATTTGGGGCAAGTGATCTTGATCTTCCCCTTGCCCTTCGGCACACGGACCGTGACGCCACACTGGGGGCACTTGAAAAAGCGGTGCGTCTTCTGCTGCTTGATGCGCTCTTTCCACGAGCGAAATCGCCCGGTAAACCGGTTGCGCAGGCGCAAAAACTTCTGGTTCTCCTGGTACCGCCGGCTCGTCTGTTTGGAAAAAATCCGGTAATAGCCGAAAGCGAGCAGCGCAAGCGCCGCCACCCAGAGGACGGTGCTGGCGATGCTTTCGCCAAAGAACATCGAAACGATCAGCAGCACCATGCTCACGATGAGCAGGAAATTGGTGAGCGGATCCACGCCATATCGGCCGACCATAATCTTTGCGAGCCACTTTTTCATACCATTCCAATGCCTCCCACGATGATTCCAATCCAGCGGCGGCAGAGCCAGCGCAACGGCACGTGCGCAGCACCCTCAGGCAGCAGTGCAAAGCGCCCTGCGTCTGCCGGCGGCACTGCGCTGCAGACTTGCGATACTGTACAGAATCATATCATGGCGTTTGCGTTACGGCAATGTTCAAAACGGAATGTTCAAATTCCTGTCAAATTGTTTCATCATTTGGCGGGAAAACAGGCAGGAGCGCGCCGCGCGCCGGGCATCCGGCGCGTCGGCCCCCCTTCCTTGCAGGGCAAACGATGACCCATCCGTCAATTTGCATCCGGTGTTTCAGGTTTCCTGTCCGAGGCCGGCTCTTCCGGCTCGTCAAACTCAAATGCGTCGACCGGCAAAACGTGCCCCGCCTGCCTGCCCTGCTGTGTGGCCGATGACCGCGGCGCCGTCCGATCGGTAAACTTGCGCAGCTTGATTACCATCAGCACGATCAACGCCACGATCAGCCCCATGCAGACGTATGTCAACGTCAGCAGGACAGTGGGCGTCAGAAAGCTCCAAAAGCCCATGTCGGCGACTTTCGGCACGTATTCCACCGTGGCGGCGGCCGTGTCCGTGGCCTCAGTCAGCTGCGTCGTGTAAAGCTGCGTCATCAGCAGGGAAAACACGCTGTTGAGTACCATGACGATGCCGAGAGCCAGATAGATCTTGCGCATGGTCTTTCGGAACGCTTCCTCCATGCCCTTTTTGACGTTCTCGGTCGCATACAGCTTGCCTTTGCCGGTGATACCGGCAAACAGCACGTACGCGCCCATGGCGAGCAGCAGCAGATCAAACATGTAAGACATCTGGTTTCTCCTTTGTAAAAATTAAGACAGTTTTTTGAGCTTCGGCCCCTGCGCCGTATCCTCAACGGCATAGCCCATCTCCTTGAGCTGGTCGCGGATGGCATCCGCCCGTGCAAAGTCCTTTGCCTTGCGGGCCTGCTGGCGTTCATCAAGCAACCGGAGCGCCTCCTCCGGCATGGCCTCCTCCTGCTTGTGCTGTAACAGGCCCAGCACGCCGGTGAGCTGATCGAACAGCGCCTTCGCCGCGTCGATGGCTGCCCCGTCGCGCGGTTCCGTCACGAAAGTATTGCACGCGCGCACCAGATCGAACAATACACCAATGGCGTCCGCCGTGTTCAGGTCGTCGTCCATCGCCGCTTCAAACCGGGCGCGGAACCCGTCGAGGGACGCGGTAAACGCCGCATCCTCCGCCGTCGCCTGCACGCGCTGCGCCTCCTCCAGCCGTTCGCGCGCCGTGCGCAGCCGCGTGAGCGCCGCCTCCGCCTGCTGAATCAGCTCGCGCGAGAAGTTGACCGGGTTGCGATAGTGCACGGAGAGCATGAACATGCGCACCGCTTCGAGATCGAACTCTTTGGCAATGTCGCGCACTGTGAAAAAATTGCCAAGAGACTTGCTCATCTTCTGGTTGTCGACGTTGATGTAGCCGTTGTGCATCCAATAGCGCGCAAACGGCTTGCCCGTCGCGGCCTCTGACTGGGCAATCTCATTCTCATGGTGCGGGAAGATCAGGTCCTGGCCGCCGGCGTGGATGTCGAACGACTCGCCGAGAATGGCCATGCTCATGGCGCTGCACTCGATATGCCAGCCGGGACGGCCCCGGCCCCAGGGCGCATCCCATGCGGGTTCGCCGGGCTTTTCGCCCTTCCAGAGTGCAAAGTCGAGCGGGTCGCGCTTCTGCTCTGTAGGATCGACGCGCGCGCCGTTTTCAAGGTCGTCGATGTTCTGTCCGGAGAGCTTGCCATAGCCCGGGAAGCTGCGCACGGCAAAATACACGTCTCCATTGTCCGCCGCATACGCATGACCGCCGTCGATCAGCTTTTGCACGAGCGAGATGATCTCACCAATGTGCTGCGTCGCGCGCGGGTTGGCGCTGGCCCGTTCGATGCCCAATGCGTCGGCATCGCGATAGTATTCCGCGATAAAGCGTTCGCCAAGCTCCGCGACGGTCGTCCCTTCTTCATGGGCGCGGCGGATCATTTTATCGTCGATGTCGGTAAAGTTCTGTACGAACGTCACCTGAAAACCTTTATACTCGAGGTACCGGCGCAGCGTGTCGAACACAATGAACGGCCGCGCGTTGCCAATGTGGAAATAGTTGTAAACCGTGGGACCGCAGGCGTACATGCGGATCTGCCCGGGCACCAGCGGCACCAGCTCTTCCTTCTTGCGGGTCATGGTGTTATAAATCTGCATCTGACCTTCCTCCATTCTAAATATTATATCATACGTCGCCTTGTTTTTCCAACTGCACATCGACAGCGTGGCGCTCCGTTTCCCGCCGTTCCAGCGCCTCGATGCGCCGCAGCAGGTTCTGCATCTGCTGCTCCACCGGATCCGGCAGATGCACCTGGTCGAGATCCACGCCCGCTTCGCCCTCCGGATGCGCCGCGGCACGCGCCTTGGCCGTGTCGCAGGCCGCCCGCAGCTGGCAATCCGGCGCATTGCGGTCACACTCCGGTTGATCGCAGCAACGCACGAGGCAATCGTACAGGCGTACCACGTGTCCCGGCACGCCCACCACCGTCGCGCACGGCGGCACCTCCGAAAGCACCACGGCGCCCGCACCGATCTTGGCGTAATCGCCCACGGTAAAGGGCCCAAGCACGGCCGCGCCGGCGGAAATGGTCACATGGTTGCCGATGGTCGGGTGGCGCTTGCCGGTCTCCTTGCCCGTGCCGCCCAGGGTCGCCCCCTGATAGATCGTCACGTCGTCGCCAATCTCTGCCGTCTCCCCAATGACCACGCCGTGTCCATGGTCGATAAACAGGCGCCGCCCTATCTTTGCTGCGGGATGAATCTCCACGCCCGTAAAAAAACGGCACCATTCCGACATCAGCCGCGCCAGCATGCGCAGATGATGACGGTACAAAAAATGTGCAAACCGGTGCATCCGCACGGCGTGGAAGCCAGGATAGCACAAGAACACCTCCCACGCGTTGCGCGCGGCCGGGTCGCGGTCGAGCACGCATTTTAGATCACTGCGGAACGAATCGAACATCACATCTCCCCCAAAACAAAAAATACACAAACGCCTGCATAAAGACGAATGTGCTTCGCGGTTCCACTTTATTTGGAAATGGGCATTTCCCTCTCACGACCGGCAAACGACCGGTCTGGCCTTAACGCGGCCGGACGTCCGGCGATACAGGGGCGTACGCCCGTTGTCACCGGCGGCTATGGGAGGCACTTCGCCGCCGCACCATCCCGGGCCGGCTTGCAGCCGGTGACCAGCCCTCTCTTTGGGCGGCCGCCACGGTTACTCTTTCCCAATCACTGCCTTTTTCTGCAATTACTATATGCCATGGAGCGCCGGTTTGTCAAGACGGTTGGAAGTTGTAGTTGAAACGCGCGCACGCTTATCAAAAAGTTTGCATTCATTTGCGCGCAGATATGGTATACTGTTATCGAGTCCATTGGTTAAGGAGGGTCGTTTTCGTGACGCTGCTTGAAATCCTCGGCCCCGCGGCGATTCCCACCATCATCTGTCTCGCAGTCGGGCTGTTGCTGCTGCTGATCGAAATGTTTACGCCGGGCATCGGGGTGCCTGGCGTGCTGGGCGTACTGTCGCTGATTGCGGTGATCGTGATTCAGATCTTTTTCGGCTCGCCCGTCGCAGCGTTTTACATTTCTGCCGGCGTGCTGCTCATCATCGTGGGCGCGCTGCTGTTCTTCGTCCGTTCGCTGCAAAAGGGACGGCTTTCGCGCTCGTTTATCGTGCTGAACGATCAGATCGACGGCAACTCTACCTCGCTGTCGGACACAAAAGAGCAGCAGAACATCGGTCGCCGGGGCATCACCATCACGCCGCTGCGCCCTGCCGGCATCGCGGAGTTTGACGGTGAGCGCATGGACGTCATGACCAGCGGCGCCTATCTGGAAGCGGGCGTCCCAGTCGTGATCACAGACATCGAGGGGCTGCACATCCTCGTCAAAGCAGTTGAAAAATGAAGGCGAACAATGGGCATGAAATTCTGTAAAACGTGCGGCACGCTGTATACCGATTCTCTCGGCGTCTGCCCAAAGTGTAACGCCGCTGTCGCGGCGCGCGCGGCGGAGCAGGCAAAGGAGCCCGTCGCGCCGGTCGATGCGGCACAGCGCAAGCGCCAGTGGATCGCCATATGCCTTGGCGTGCCCGGTCTGATCCTGTTCCTGTATCTCGTAATCTGGGGCCTAGGCGCCCTCGGCAACGCATAACCCACCATCACCCACAGAGGAGGTTCTTTATGGAATTCGTCATCACCATCGTCATTGTCCTGGCGGCCATCCTGTTTCTCGTGCTGTTCTTCACGTTTGTCCCGCTCGGGCTGTGGATTTCCGCCCGCGCGTCCGGCGTGCACATCGGCATCCTGCAGCTCGTAGGCATGCGCATCCGGAAAGTCATCCCCTCGCGCATCGTCAGCCCGCTCATCAAGGCCACCAAAGCAGGTCTTGCGGTTTCCATCAATAAGCTCGAAGCGCATTACCTGGCCGGCGGCAACGTGGACCGCGTGATCAACGCGCTCATCGCCGCGCAGCGTGCCGGCATCCCGCTGGACTTTGAAAAGTCCTGCGCCATCGACCTGGCTGGCCGCGACGTGCTCAACGCCGTGCAGATGAGCGTCAACCCCAAAGTGATCGAAACGCCCATCATCGCCGCCGTCGCCATGGATGGCATCGAGCTGCGCGCCAAAGCACGTGTCACCGTGCGCGCCAACATCGACCGGCTTGTCGGCGGCGCCGGGGAAGAGACGATTATCGCGCGCATCGGCGAGGGCATCGTGACCACGGTCGGCTCCTCCGCGAGCCACAAAGCCGTTCTCGAAAACCCTGACCTCATCTCCCGCACCGTGCTGAACAAGGGCTTAGACGCAGGCACCGCGTTTGAAATCCTGTCCATCGATATCGCCGATGTCGACGTGGGTCGCAACGTCGGCGCACAGCTGCAGATCGACCAGGCAGAAGCGGACAAGCGCATTGCCCAGGCGCTCGCAGAGGAACGCCGCGCCATGGCCGTCGCGCAGGAGCAGGAAAACCTGGCCGCCGTGCAGGGCATGCGCGCACGCGTGATCGAGGCAGAGGCAGAGGTGCCCAAGGCCATTGCCGCCGCGTTCCGCGAGGGCAAGCTCGGCGTCATGGATTACTACAACATGCAGAACGTGATCTCCGACACCGAAATGCGCAACGCCATCTCCCGCGGCACAACGCCGGCACCGCGTAACGCTGGCGAAACGGACGGCAAATAACAACTGCGCTTGACAATCAGCGCGCCTTGAGGAGAAATCCATGGATATTCTCATCGTCATTGCGCTGCTTGCATGGGTATTTATCAGTTCGGCAAACAAGAAAAAGGCCCGCAAGCAGCAGGAAGAAAAAAACCGCCGCGCCGTGCAGGAGGCGGAACGGCAGCAGGCGCCGCAGGCAAAACAGGCGGCGTCCGCTCCCCCGCTTCGGCCGCAGGTCAAGCCCACCGTACAGCCGCGCCAGACCGCACCACAGCCGCAGCGTCCACACGTGGTGCAGCCAAGCCGCGCCACCGGTCATGCGCACACGGAAAGCAGCATGACTGGGTTTGCGCCCTGCCCGCCGGCAAGGGCCTCTGCCCCACGCAACGGCAACCGGGGACAAAACAGCTCGCTCGGCGGCCGGTCGAGCCCTGCGCCCATCGCTGCACAGCGCGGCCGAGCGGCGGCGTCAGCTTCCCAGCCGGCCGCCGCCGCGCCCAAAGTGGTGTCGCTCGAGACCAGCGCGCAGCCGGCCTTTGTCTTTGATCCACTGCAGGTCCGCAACGGCCTGATCTATGCGGAGATTCTCGGCAAACCCAAAGCGCTTCGCCACGTGCACACGCGATAACTATGGAACAATCGACTGAAAAATCGATCAGGCGGCTTCGGCTCGCCATGACGCTCATACCGCTGCTCGCGCTCGTAGCCTGTTATGGGTATTGGCTGATGAGCAATACGCACGCGCGCGCAATCGGCGTTTTGGCTTCCGCCGTATTATTGGTGCTGTTTCTGCTGCTGGGTATCCGCTTCATCCCGCAGTGGATCGGCGCCTGGAGCGGCGAACCGGAAGCCGTTTTCCGTGTCTGCGACGGTCGCCGCAGCGCACGCCGGCAGCGGATGCACCCGTTTTTCAAGATCATACTGGCCGTCCTGCTTACCCGGCTCCTGCTCTTTGGCATTGCCTATCTGATCACAGCCGTACAGCAGGGCTATACCGGCGGCATTTTTGACCGGCTCGACATCTGGACCCCGCTCAACACCGACTCGCGTCACTATCTGAGCCTGGCGGAGCACGGGTACCAGACGACGGGCAACGAGCGGCTGTTGCTTGTCTTTTTCCCGTTCTATCCGCTCCTTGTACGGGTATGCAACTACATTTTTCAAAATTTCCTGGTATCCGGCCTGTTCGTCTCCAACGTGATGTTCCTGTTCGCCGGCTACTTACTCTATGAGCTGGCCCTGCTCGACACCGACCGGCGAGGAGCGCTACGCGCCGTCAAATATTTGTGTATCCTCCCCGCCTCCTGTCTGTTCTGCGCACCGATGAGCGACAGCCTATTCTTGTTTCTGACGGTGGCCGGCATGTATTTGGCTCGCAAAAAACAATATGTCTTTGCCAGCATCCTGGGCTTTTTCTCCGCGCTGACGCGTCTGCCCGGCGTATTGCTGTTCGCCCCCGTCTGCTTTGAGCTTGTAGGTGACCTGATTCGTGAACACCGAGCGGGCGCTTCTGGTCGCAAATATGTGCTCCATTCCGTGGGACGCTGCCTGTCACTGCTGCTCATCCCCATGGGGTTAGTTCTGTATCTTTGCCTGAATTATCAACTGACGGGCGACTGGTTCCGCTTTCTCGAATACCAGCGGGAAAACTGGAATCAGGGTCTCGGCTGGTTCTTCAGCACGGCAGAATATCAGACCGTCTATGGTCTGACTGCGCTCCGTGAGCAGCCAACGGTCTTTTACGGCCTGTGGTTGCCCAGCCTCATCTATTTGTTTGGCTCCATCGCCATTCTGATTGCGGCACAGAAAAAGTTGCGTCCATCCTATGTGGCCTATTTCCTTCTTTACTATGCCATCACGATGGGCGCCACATGGTTGTTGTCTGCTCCGCGCTATTTGACGGCCGCCTTTCCTCTGGCCCTCGGACTCGCCGCCATTACGGAAAAACGTTGGGCCGATGCGCTGGCCACCACGCTGTGCACGGCGGGACTGTTGTACTACCTGTTCGCCTTCTTGCAGCACTGGTCTGTGTACTGATTGCCGTTGACAGCCGCCCGAAAATTCACTAAAATAGCTATAATGTGCGGCTGTGGTGGAACGGCATACACAACGGACTTAAAATCCGTCGGCGAAAGCTTGCGGGTTCAAATCCCGCCAGCCGCACCATGCGGAGTGTCATGAAAGGATCTGAAAAGGTCTGCTGATGATACTCCGCATTTTTTATTTCCAAGTTTATATAGCGATCTGTGTCGGGGCGTAGCTTAGTGCTACGCCTTTTCTCGTTTCCAAAAGAATATCCCACTCGGGGATCTTCCGGCGATCCAGAACCTCAAAAGCCCCGATGCAGTTGTAGTGGATCGTCACCCGCTGATTGGTAACGCCGTCCTCCTTGACCGCAGGATAGACCTCGATATACTGATTAACACGTGCTTGGTCATCGATCCGCATCATGCACATACTCATGTCAAGTGCTAAATTAGGTGGAAACAAGAGACTTCTGACTTAAATATTCTGCAATCGATTTCCTCTTTGTTAGTAAATTTTATAACACAATTAACTGTAAAAAGCAAGAGTTTTTTAATAAATCTTTCGCGATATATTGCAAAACTCCAAAACTAAAGAAATTATTTGTTTTTCTATAGTATATCTAAAATGTTTGATTGTTGCAAGGCCCAACTGTTTCCAGTTTAAATGATGTGCAATCGTTTACAGTAAGACACAATTTTATCAGTGTAATTAAGAACTTTGGTGCAGATTAGCAATTAAAAAAGCGTCCATAATCATGGACGCTTTCATGGCAGGGGCAGAAGGACTCGAACCCTCAAGAACGGTTTTGGAGACCGCTATGTTACCATTACATCATGCCCCTGCAAACCGGCAACGAGAATAGTATACCATTGTGGCATCGGAATGTCAAACAAATTGCAGGATATACCGCCGCAGATTTTCACCCATGATTTTCTGCACTTCCATCTGGGTAAAACCCGCTACGAGAAGTGCGTCGGACAGTGCGGGCAAATCCGCACTCGTCTGCAAATCAACCGGATATTGCGGCATGCCGTCAAAGTCCGACCCGATAGCGCAGCAATCGACCCCGCCAACGGACGCAATGTGCTGTATTTGACGGACAATATCGGCCAGGCAGGCAGCGCTATGGGAGGTCAGCTGCTTGTGATAAAAATTGACGCCAATGGTCCCGCCATGCTGCGCAATGGCGCGAATCTGCGCGTCGGTCAGCGAGCGCGGCGACGGAAACACGGCACGTGCATTGGAATGCGACGCAAATACCGGCCGTGTCGACAAGCGAAGGGCATCCTCGATCCCACGATCGCTCAGATGCGACACATCCAAAGCCATGCCAATGCGCCCCATCTCCGCTATCACTTCGCAGCCAAGCGGCGTAAGGCCCTTGTTGCCGCGCGCCAGCGCAGCGCCTGCCAGCTCGTTGTTGTCGTTCCAGGTTAAAGTCATAGCGCGCACGCCAAGCCGATACAGCGTGCGCAGCACGGCCAGGCTTCCTTCGATGGCCTCCCCACCTTCCACCGTCAAAACGGTATCGATGACCTGGTCTTGCCCGCCAGGTTGTGTCGTGCGACTGAGAGGCCGTAGAAAGGCATGCCGCGACAACATCTGATCGTAAGCGTCTATCATGGCCAGACATTGCTGCAGCGGCGGTATGCGCAGAGACATGTCCGTCCAGGCTGCAAAGAACTGCAACCGGACGTTGCCAGCCAGGAGCCGCTCTGCGGCAATGTTCTGCTGCCTGCGCGGGCAGTCAAAATCGTAGCCGTGATTGACCGTGCCATACAAAAAATCACAGTGCCCATCAGAAACTGCAAAACGCATGCCACGCCTCCCCTCTGTTAAAACAGCAGAGGATATGCAACCCGTCCACGGAATATGTCTCTTTGCCATATTCTCAAGCGTGTAACGTGTCTACATATCCTCCGCGGGCCGAAAACCAGACCGCCTGCTTACTTCGCGTAATCGACGGTACGCGTCTCGCGAATGACGTTGACCTTAATCTGGCCAGGATACTCCAGCTCAGACTCGATCCGCTTGGCGATGTCTTTAGCCATAATAATCGTGTCGCTATCGGAAATCTTCTCCGGCTTGACGATAATACGCACCTCGCGTCCCGCCTGAATGGCGAAGGAGGTGTCCACGCCATCAAACGAATTGGCAATCTCTTCCAGCTTCTCCAGCCGCTTGATATACGTTTCCAACGTCTCACGCCGCGCGCCGGGACGAGCGGCAGAAATCGCATCGGCAGCCTGAACGAGGATCGCCTCGACGGTCGTCGGCTCCACATCGCCGTGATGCGCCATGATCGCATGGACGATCTGGTTGTTCTCGCGATACTTCTTCGCCAGATCGGCGCCGATCTGCGCATGCGAACCCTCGACCTCATGGTCGATGGATTTGCCAATGTCGTGCAGCAGGCCAGCACGTTTGGCCAGCGCCACATTCGCGCCCAGCTCTGCAGCCATAATGCCTGCCAGATGCGCCACCTCAATGGAGTGGTTCAACACATTCTGGCCATAACTTGTGCGGTACCGCATACGCCCCAGATAGCGAACCAGCTCGTGGTGCAAGCCGTTAACGCCCGTGTTGAGCACGGCCTGCTCGCCTGCCTCGCGGATCTGCGCGTCTACTTCCTTGCGCGCCTTCTCCACCGTCTCCTCGATGCGGGCCGGATGAATGCGGCCGTCCAAAATCAGCTTTTCGAGCGCTATGCGGGCGACCTCGCGCCGGACCGGATCGAACCCGGACAGGATGACCGCTTCTGGCGTGTCATCGATAATCAGGTCGACGCCGGTCGCCGTCTCCAGTGCGCGGATGTTGCGTCCCTCGCGGCCGATGATACGGCCCTTCATCTCATCGTTCGGCAGCGGTACGACAGAGACGGTCGTCTCAGCAACCTGGTCGGCCGCGCAACGCTGGATTGCCAACGAAACGATGTTGCGCGCCCGTTTGTCCGCCTCCTCGCGAGTCTTGGCTTCAATGTCACGCAGCAACAGCGCCGCGTCATGCCGCGCTTCCCGCTCGACGTTCTCGAGCAGGATTTCCCGCGCGCCTTCCATAGACAGGCCGGAAATGCGCTCCAGCTCCGCCATTTGCTGATCGTGGAGCGCTGCAATATCGGCCTCTGCCTTTTGCAGGCCGCTCTCGCGCTTATTCAGTTCCTTTTCCCGCTGTTCCAAGCCATCCAGCTTCTTTTCCAGCGATTCTTCCCGCTGGAACAGACGCCGTTCCGTGCGCTGCAGCTCAGCGCGACGCTCCCGGTTCTCCTTTTCCGCCTCCGTCCGAGTCTTAAAAACCTCTTCCTTCGCCTCAAGGATCATCTCTTTCTTGATGTCAGACGCCTTGGCCTTGGCTTCTTCATACAGCTTTTTGACTGCGTCTTCCGCCTTTGCCACCTTGGCCTCCGCAACGTTCTTTCGATAGGCATAGCCGATCAAAAGTCCGACAATTAATAGCACAATGCCGCCAATCAGGTACATCCACCATTCCATACGCAGTTGATTCTCCAGTCTCTATCAAATAAAAATAGCCGCACATCCCTGCACGGCCAATGATTCATACAACAAAATAGTAGCATGCGATGCATCATTTATCTATGAACTCACTGCACAAGTGCAGGTTACTTTCCATAGTATATTATATCAGACTCGTCCCCTACGTCAAGTTAAAACAGGGAAATCTGGTTGGACTTTGGCAGTGTTTCAAAGCAGCCGCAGCGCTCCATTGCCTGAATCACCCCGCTGTTCGCACCCGTTCGCATCTGAAAATCCTCCACCGATAGGAACCGTCCTGAACCGCGGTTTTCGGCCATGGCAATGGCCGCGTTGTCACCCACGCCGGCGATGGCATTAAACGGCGGGCGCAGCCCTTCCGGTTCGATCAGAAACTTCGTCGCATGAGACCGATAGATGTCTACCGGCAGCAGCCGGATCCCGCGCAGCGTCATCTCATAGACGACCTCCAGGATCGTGATCAATTCTTTGTCACGCTTCCGCTCCGCCGCATCCTTGAACTGCGCATTCTTATCGATATCGTGGATGGTCTTCAGCAGCGTCTCTGCATCCCCGGATGCCAAAGCTACGTCGAACGCATCTGCACGCACGGTGAAATACACCGCATAAAACGCCTCGGGATAATGCACCTTGAAATAAGCAATGCGAAACGCCATCATGACATAGGCCACGGCATGCCCGCGTGGGAACATGTATTTGATCTTTTTACACGAGTCGATGAACCAGGCCGGGATCTTTCCGTCGACCATGGCAGTCTCCATTTCGTCGGTAAGCCCGCGCCCCTTGCGCACCCGCTCCATGATAGAGAACGACAGGCTGGCTTCCATCCCGTGTGCGATCAGATAATTCATGATATCGTCGCGTGTGCACACTACCTCGCTGAGCTTGGCAATTTTATTCATCACCAGCGGTTCCGCATTGTTGAGCCATACGTCTGTGCCATGCGTCAGGCCGGCAATGCGCACCAGCTCCTCCATCGTCCTTGGCTGCGTATTCTCCAGCACCGTGCGGACAAACCCCGTCCCAAACTCCGGAATGCCGAGAGAGCCTACCGAACACTCCAGCCCACTTAACTCAATGCCGAGCGGTTCCGGAGACGTGAATATGCGCATCGTGTCCGGATCGTCAAGCGGGATATCGCGCGGATTGATGCCCGTGATATCCTGCAACATACGCAACGCCGTGGGATCGTCGTGACCGAGAATGTCAAGTTTCACAAGCCGGTCGTCCATGGCATGGAAGTCAAAGTGCGTGGTAATGGTGTTCTTGTCCTTTTTGTCCGCCGGATACTGGATGGGCGTATAGTCGAGAATATCGTCGCCCTTCGGCACGATGACAATACCGCCCGGGTGCTGACCCGTCGTAACTTTGACGTTCATGCAGCCCTTGCTGAGCCGCTCCATTTCCGCCTTGCGCAACACGGCGCCCGTCGTCTCCATATAATGATAAACGCACTCATAGGCCTTCCGTTCGGCGAGGCCAGAGATCGTGCCCGCGCGAAACGCATGCCCCACGCCGAACATCTCTTCCACGTATTTGTGCGCCACCGGCTGGTATTCGCCGGAGAAGTTCAGGTCGATATCCGGCGTCTTGTCGCCCTTGAACCCCAGGAACACTTCAAACGGAATGCCAAAACCCTGTTTTTTGTATTTTGTTCCACATACAGGACAGTCCTTATCCGGCATGTCCACGCCGCAAGCATATTTCGAACGATCTACGTCGAAGTCGCTGTGACGGCAATTGGGGCAGACATAGTGCGGCTGCAACGGGTTGACCTCCGTAATGCCCGCCATGGTGGCAACAAAGGAAGAGCCGACCGAGCCGCGCGAGCCGACCAGATAACCATCGCTATTGGACTTATGCACCAGGCGCTGCGCCATCAGGTACAGCGAAGCAAAGCCGTTGCCAATGATGGACGTCAATTCCCGATCCAGCCGCGCCTGCACGATCTCGGGAAGCGCGTCTCCATAGATGGCGTGTGCTTCGCGTACCGCCATGTTGCGCAATTCATCGTTCGCGTTCGGGATTTCAGGCGCATGCGTGCCATCCGGGAACGGCTTGAGCTCGCCGCATCGGTCTGCGATTGCGTTGGGCGCGTCGATGACCACCTCATGGGCAACCGCTTCACCCAGATAGGAAAACTCTTCGAGCATCTCGTCCGTCGTTTTGAAATACAGCGGAGCCTGTTGCGCAGCATCTGCAAAGCCGAGCTTCATCATCAGGATCTTGCGATATTCCGCGTCCATCGGCTCAAGAAAGTGTACGTCGCCCGTCGCCACAATGGGAAGGCCGCAGCGCTTGCCCAGCGCAACGATCTTGCGATTGATCTCCCGCAACGCCTCGTCATCCGGAACGATCCCCTCCCGCACCATGAACGCGTTGTTGCCAAGCGGCTGAATCTCCAAAAAGTCATAGAAAGATGCAATCCGCTCGAGCTCCTCGTCGGTCGCGCCGTGCAGGGCTGCCTGATACAACTCGCCCTGTTCGCAGGCGGATCCGGCAATCAACCCGCTCCGGAACATGGCAAGGAGGCTGCGCGGGATCGTCGGCCGGGTGCGAAAATGGTCCAGGTGCGCGTAACTTACCAGTCGATACAGGTTCTTCATGCCGGCCTGCGTCTCCGCCAGCAAAATGATATGGTTGGTCTTGTGCCGTCCCTTCCCCGTCTCCCTGTCCTGCGCCTGCTCAGGTCTGTGCACAGGAATGGTGCACACGCCGTTTTCGTGCATGATATCTAAAAGCCGCAAAAAGACCTCCGCGGTAGCGGCGGCATCGTCGCTGGCCCGGTGGTGATTGGTCAAGTCTACGGCAAAATACTCGCAAACTGTGTCGAGTTTGTGGTTTGGCAAATCATGTACCAGATATCGTGACAGCATCAGCGTGTCGGCATACGGCTCATCAAAGCGAATCTGATACCGCGCACCATGATGACGGATAAACCCAACGTCAAATGCAGCGTTGTGCGCCACCAGGCAGCATCCGGCACAGAATGCCGCAAACTCCCGCAACGCCTCGCGCGAAGACGGTGCGCCAACCAACATGTCGCCCGTAATTCCAGTGAGCCGTGTGATGTTGGAGGGTATCAATACGCCGTCGTTGATGAACGTCTGAAACCGGTCGACAATCTTTCCATTGGAAAGCTTGACCGCGCCAATCTCCAGGATGTCAGCATGTTCCGGCTTCAGACCGGTCGTCTCAATATCGAAGACGACATAGGTGTCCTGCAAATCGATCAGGTCGCAATCCGGAACCAGATACCCTTCCACGCCAAAGATGGCCTTAACACCCGTTTTTTTGGCTGCCTTGGCTGCCTCCGGGAACGCCTGCACCACGCCGTGATCCGTAATGGCCAGCGCACGATGCCCCCAACGTTTCGCCATCTGAAACGCTTCCGTCAGGTCAGTCAGGCCATCCATCGTGGACATGCGCGAATGCAAATGCAGTTCTACCCGTTTGTCCACCGCCGTGTCCTCCCGATAAACCGCAGGTTCCGCGTTTACATCGTTCACGAACAGCATCAGTTCTTTGGCGTATCGGGGCATGCGGCACACGCCGCGCACGAGCAGCCTGTCCCGCTGACCTGACAGCGGGGATACCCAGTCGTAAAACCGCTGCGCCTTCACCTCTTCGTAAAACGTGCAGACGCAATACACCGAGTCGGTATAGTCCGTCACGTTGAGCTGGACGCGATAGGATGTGCGGCCATCCTTGCCCTTCCAGCCCTCACGCATCTCCGCAGACACCAGCACGCCCTCGATGACCACCATCGCATCCCCTTCCGCAAGGTCGTGCACGCGGACGCGTTGATGCGTCTTGATCGAGGTGCCGTAGAGTATGCGGACGCCGTCCGCTGTCTGCTTTGGCGTAGAGGCTGCCGCCTGCGCCGGCTTCTGTGAGGGCGCAGGTCTTGGCATCACCTTCGCCTGAGAGGTGGCCGGAGCCATCGCTTCTGCGGCGTCGGAGCGCACGTCCAGGCCGACCGAAACGCCCGGCAGATAGTCGGACAGCAGGCGCACGAGCGACTCGCACTGCACGTCGCTCAACCGCTCCCCGGCGCGCAGGCAAACCGATAGCCGGTGGTTTTCGCGGCTCAAGTGCACCGTTTCCACCGACACGCCATTGGGAATATTCGCTTTTGCTAGTACATTCGAAAAGAGATCCTGCGCCATGGTGTCACCTGTCCGCCGTTTCGCCGTCGCGGCGGACGCGATCCTCCAGCATGGCGGTCGCCTCGCGCACGAGCAATTCAATCATCTCGGCGGCCGGTCCGTGGGCAAACTTCTCCCCGTGCTTAAACAGGACGCCATTGCCATTGCCAAAGGCGATGCCGATATCCGCATCCGTAGCCTCGCCGGGGCCGTTCACCGCGCAGCCCATAACGGCCACGCGCAAATAGCCGCGGTGATGCGGCAGCGCAGCCTGCACCGTTTCCACCGCCTGCAACAGATCGACGCGCGTCCTGCCGCAGGTGGGGCAACTGATAATTTCGATGTCGTCCTCCCGCAAGCGCAGCGCGCGGAGGATTTCCAACCCAACCTGCACCTCGCGCACGGGCGTATCCGTCAGCGAAACCCGCAGCGTATCGCCAATGCCGTCGAGCAACAGCGCGCCTATGCCAATGGCCGACTTGAGGATTCCACGCTCCACCGTGCCCGTTTCCGTGATCCCGATATGCAGCGGATAATCCACCGTCTGCGACAGCAATCGGTATGCCTCCACCGTTGTGGAAACGGTGGAAGACTTGAGCGACACCACGATATCCTGGAAATGCGCCCGCTCCAGCATGCGAATGTGGCGAAGCGCGCTTTCCACCATCGCCTGTGGAGAATCCGCGCCGTATTGCCGCTTCAGATCCGCCTCCAGCGAGCCCGCATTGACTCCAATGCGAATGGGGATATGGTGACAATTCGCACAGTCCACCAGTTTTTCCACATGTGCCTGCCCACCGATATTTCCCGGGTTAATGCGGAGTTTGTCCACCCCATTCTCCGTCGCGGCGATGGCAAGCCGGTGGTCAAAGTGGATATCCGCCACGAGAGGGATGTGGATCGCGCGGCGAATGGCCGAAATGGCCCGCGCACAGTCCATATCGTACACGGACACGCGCACCAGCTCGCAGCCGGCGCGCTCCAGATCATATATCTGCGCCACGGTTGCTTCGACATCGCGCGTATCGGTATTTGTCATGGATTGGACGCTGACAGGCGCACCGCCGCCGATGGGAACGGCGCCGGCGCGGACGCAGCGCGTGTTGCGTCTATCCATCATATCTTATCCCCGCATCAGATTGACGATATCATTGTACATCAGAAAGATCATCAGCGCAAACAGGGCGATCAACCCGATGAAATGCACCAGCCCCTCCTTGTCAGGATCGATGGGCTTGCCGCGGATGAGTTCAATGACGATGAACAGCAGCCGACCGCCATCGAGGGCCGGGATGGGCAGCAGGTTGAAAATCCCGAGACTGATGGAAATTAGCAATGCAATGCGCAAGATGGACTCCAGCCCGTATCGAATGGCCTCAGCGAGAATGACGGTGGTGCCAATCGCGCTTGAAATTTCCGTGGAAGCAACCCGGCCCTGCACCAGCTTCCCGAGGAAGGAAATCGTTTCGACAATCATCCCCGCAAAATAGTTGAAAGACTCCCCGATCGCACGGAAAAAACCGTAAGTCTGCCGCCCGGCTGACACCGTGATTCCCAGCAGATTGCCGCCCGTTTCCTGGTCGTACAGATCTGTGGCGACGAGGTCCAGCTGCTGGCCGTCACGCTCGACGGTGATGACCGCGGATTCGCTGTCCGCCTCGCTGATCAGAGAGAACACCGCATTATAGTAGAGCACCTGCTTGCCGTCGATCGCATACAGGACATCTCCCGCTTGCACGCCGGCACGGGCCGCAGGCGTATCTTCGCCGGAGACCTCCGCGACGACCGGGACGATGTTCCCATATGCCGCCAGCGTCACGACCGACAACAGGATCGCGCACAACAGGTTCATCACCGGGCCGGCGACAATGACGCAAAATCGCTTCCAGGCCTTCTGTGCGTTGAAGCAGCGCGGGTCCTTGGGGTTTTCATCCTCGCCATAAAAGCGGCACATGCCGCCGATGGGTAGCGCACGCAGGCTATACTGAATGCCGTTTTTCGTCGTCTTGAGCAGCACCGGACCCATGCCGACGGCAAACTCTACAATGGTAAATCCCAGGCGCCTGCCGACCCAATAGTGGCCAAACTCGTGGATCGTCACCAATATGGACAGCAGCAGCAAAGCCGCTACAATGGACAGAATCGTACTCAATCACAGCCCCTGCTTTCATTCAAAATGGGTGTGCAGAAAGTGCGCAACGCTCAGCCGGGCCTCGGCATCTGCGTCGAGAATATCCTGCATGAGATTGACGGGATGCACCGCATGGCGCAGCATGGCTTCCTCCACGCAGTGCGCAATATCGGTAAATCCCAGCCGCTCGTCTAAAAACAAACTGACCGCAAGCTCGTTGGCCGCGTTGTAAACGGTCGGCATCGTCCCGCCGGCAAACAGCGCCTCATAAGCGAGACGGAGCCCGGCATACCGGTTCCGATCGGCGGGGAAAAATGTGAGCTGACCCACGTCGGCCAGCGACAGGCGCTCACAGGGAGAGGGCACGCGTTCCGGATACGTCATTGCGTACTGAATGGGCAGCCGCATATCCGGGCAGCTCATGTTTGCCATCATCGTCCGATCTGAAAATTCCACCATCGAATGGATGATCGATTGTGGATGAATCAGCACGTCGATCCGCTCCGCCGGTACCTGGAACAGGTAACTGGCCTCCATGATCTCAAGGCCCTTGTTAAATAGTGTGGCCGAATCGATCGTGATCTTCCGACCCATGTGCCAGGTCGGATGGCGCAGCGCGTCGCGGACGGTTACATGCTCCAGCTCTTCTTCGCTCATGCTCCAAAAAGGGCCTCCGGAAGCCGTGAGCCAAAGCCTTGAAATTTCCTCGTAGGATCCGCAGCTCAGGCACTGGAAAATGGCCGACTGTTCGCTGTCCACCGGTATCAGTTCGCCGCCGAAGTCATGCAGAGCCGCATACACCAGCGGCGACCCGCAGACGATGCTCTCCTTATTTGCCAGCGCAACGCGCTTGCCAGCCTTGAGCGCGCACAGCAGCGGTTCGAGCGCAGGCAGGCCGCTGATGCCGTTGACCACGATATCCGCCTCATCCATCGAGGCGAGTTCCGCCAGGGCGCTGTCCCCGCAAAGCAGTGTCGTTCCTTGTGGAAAATCTTCCGGATGCAGCGGGCGACTACAGGCGACATACTGTGGCCGCCAACGGTTTGCCTGTTCAATGAGCAGATCGATATTGCTGTTGGCCGAAATGCCGAACAGCGTAAAACGGTCCGACCTTGCGCGGACCACGTCGAGCGCCTGTCTGCCTATGGATCCGGTACTTCCCAGCACCGTCACTTGCCGTCTCATCATGCGAGTCCTGCCTTTAGTATATTCCGAAGAGCTGGAGAATAGTAAACGTGCACAGCACAATCGGCGTGCACAGCAAAACGCTGTCGATCCTGTCCATCATGCCGCCATGGCCCGGAAACACGCTGGAAAAATCCTTAACATTTGCCCACCGCTTGATGATGGAGGCGAACAGGTCGCCAATCTGACCGAACAGGCCGCACAAAACGCCCAATACAAGCAACAGCCACCAGGAGACATCGCTGCCCCACAGGCTTTGCAGCGGCATGAGAATGAGCGCAAAAACCACGCCGCCAATGAGGCCGAAAATCGCACCCTCCACCGTCTTTTTCGGGCTGATCCGCTCGCAGAGCTTGTGCCTGCCAAAGAACGTGCCTCCAAAGTAGGCGAACATGTCTGCACAAGATGGCGCGGCAAAGGCCATGCACGCCGCCGTCAGGCCGATCGGCCGCTCAAAGTGCGCATAGACCAGCAGCATGCACAGCAGCAGCGAAAGCGGATAGACATACAGCAGCAGCGTTCCCACCGCAATGGTCGCATCTGTGGAGCCGCTGAACACGCTGCAGCAGATGGACAGGATAATGCTGAACAGGAAGAAGATCACGAGCACCGTTACCCCGAAAAATCGGTAAACAAACGGATAAGCGAGCGCAAACAGATACACTGGGAACACCAGCGGCCGATACCCCTTGCGCGTGATCACATGCGCCACTTCGTAGGTCGCAGCAAAGGAGACGAGCGCAATGGCCGTCAGGTAGAAGAAACCTCCGAAATACAGCGTGGTAATCAGCAAGGCCGCCAATATGACGCCCACAATGACCCGTGTCTTCATGGCTGTGGCTCCAATCCGCCAAACCGCCGAGACCGCTCCTGGTAAGCGGCAAGCAGCGTGACAAAGTTTTCGTTGGAAAAGTCCGGCCAATAGTCATCCACAAACATCAGCTCGGCATAAGCGCTCTGGTACAGCAGGAAATTGGACAGGCGCTTGTCCCCGCCGGTGCGGATGAGCAGATCCACCGGCGGCAATCCGTGCGTATAGAGCAACTCGTCAAAGGAGGCCTCGTCCCAATCCGTCCTCCCACTCGCCGCGGCCAGATTGACCGCCCGCAAAAGCTCAGCGCGGCTACCATAGTTGAGCGCGATGTTCAGACGGAGCCCATCGTTGCCAGCCGTGCGGCACTCCGCCGATTCAATGAGCGTATATACCCGCTCCGGAAAAGCGTGCACCTCCCCCAGCGCGCGGATGACCACGCCATTTTCGTGCAATGCGTCAAACTCCCTGGCAAAGAACTCTACAAACAGCGCACAAAGCGCAGAAATCTCCTCTTCCGGCCGTTTCCAGTTTTCCGTGGAAAACGCATAGAGCGTGAGCGCCTCAATGCCCAGGTCGGACGCCAGCCGAATCAGCCCCTGCAGCCGCTCCACGCCGGCACGGTGCCCGAGGGCGCGCGGCAACAGCCGCTTGCTCGCCCAGCGTCCGTTGCCATCCATGATGATGGCGACGTGCCGGGGCAGGCGGTCAGCGCGCAATCCCAATGTTTCCGGTAGACCCGGTTGCAGCCTCTCGTTCATCTCGTATAATCTTGGGATGCGGAACTGCAAGCATCTTCCGCATCCCTGCATCTAAGCCATTCAAATTGTAGCGGTTTCCGTCTGAAATCGCGCATAGGTCAGCAATACGTCCCCATTCTCCAGCGTCTGCTGCCGCACGACGCGATCGGCGCCCGTCTCGAGGCCTTTTCTGGAACGGGTTTCCACGCATTGCACCGTCAACCCCTCTGCCTGCAGCAAGGCAACTGCGCGAGACAGAGGATATCCCAATACGCAGGTCAAACCGAAAGAATCTCCTTTTCCTTGTCGGCAATAATCCGATCGATCTCCTTAATGAGTTCATCCGTCAGCTTCTGAATCTTGTCCTCCAGGCGCTTCTGGTCGTCCTCCGTCAGCAGATTGTCTTTCTTCTGTCCCTTGATCTGCTCGTTGGCATCGCGACGGATGGAACGAATGGCAACCTTGCTCTCCTCGCCCTTCTTGCGGACCACTTTGACCAGTTCCTTGCGCCTCTCCTCCGTCAGCTCGGGGAACACCAGGCGGATGACCTTGCCGTCATTGGCCGGGTTAATACCCAGGTCCGATTTTTGAATGGCTTTTTCAATGGCAGGTATGGCCTTGTTGTCCCACGCGGCGATGACGAGCATGCGCGGTTCCGGCACGCTGATGTTTCCCAGCTGGTTGATTGGAGTGGGAGAACCGTAATAGTCCACCATAATACGGTCAAGCACCTGCGGGTTTGCCCTTCCGGCGCGCAGGCTGGACAGCTCCTGCTGGAGGACGGAGATCGTCTTGTTCATGCGTTCCTTGGTATAATCCATGATGTCAGTGGCCATCGGCTTCCCTCCTGTATTACTCAATGCCCTTATTTTACAATAAATGCCGTTCAGGATTCAACCCCCAACCCGTCATCTATCACGGTGCCCGTGTCCTTGCCGTCAAATACGTCCAAAATCTTGTCCAGTGCAAACACATGGATCGGGATATGCTGCTCCTGGCACATGGTGATCGCGGTCAGATCTGTCGCCTGCAGGTGCTCTGCAACCACGCGATCGTATGTCAAATGCGCATACGGTACCGCACTCGGGTCGCGGCGCGGATCGGCCGAATAGACTGCATCGATATTTTTTGCCAGCAGCAGCACATCCGCGCGGATTTCCGCCGCCCGCAGCGACGCCCCGGTGTCCGTGGAGAAAAACGGCGACCCCGTGCCGCAGGCAAAGACGACCACGACGCCTTCGGACAGCAGACGGTGCGCATCGCGCGCGGTGTATTCCGCGCAAATGCGGTGCATGTCAATGGCGGACAACACGGCGCAGGGCACACTCAGCTTCTCCAGCGCGTCCTGCAGCGCCAGCGCGTTGATCGCCGTTGCCAGCATGCCCATATGATCGGCGCGATTGCGTTCCATGTGGGACGCACTGCGGCCACGCAAAATATTCCCCCCGCCAACTACAACGCCAATCTCAACACCGCGACGGTGCAGCTCTGCAATCGTGGCGGCTGTGCGATCGATGGTCTCGGCGCACAGCGCGGCGGTCTCTGATGAGAGCGCCTCGCCGCTGATCTTCAACAAAACACGATGGTACATCCTCCGCTCCTTTCTCAAAAAAGGGAACACGTTGCCCTGTTCCCTTCTCTCCCATGCTCGTACATATGATGGCTCGGGCCCGCCTCAGGCATATAGGCAAAGGATCCCACAGGTCCGGCCGCCGGCACAAAGCCCTCCGGGATAGCCGCGCATGCCATTACAGTGGCTCCCCTATCGGCCAAAGCCGCGCGAATGGCCGCCAATAAAACCTTGCATTTAGTATATAACAAATCCCGCAAGAAGGAAATAAGAATCTCCGTTTTCACAATTATTTCTACCGATTATTTCAACCGGCCGTAGCGGCCGCGGCGGCTTTGGGAGCGCGGGCACGGGCGCTTCCCGGGCCGCGGCTTTTGTCGTGTCGCCGCCCGGACGCGCGGCAGTGGGCAGCCCGTCGTCGCGCTGCAGCTTGAGCAGTCAGGAGCGGGCAGAGAAAAAGCGCCAGGCCGTTCTGACTTGACGCTTTCTTGTGATTCGCTTTTCGTTATACGATCCGCCCGTTATGGGTGAACAACGTGCGCCGTCGCGGCTGGAGAAGAACAACCGGCATTACGCCTTGGTCTGGCTCATGACCTCGTCCACAAAGTTGTCTTCCCGCTTCTGGAGCCCCTCGCCCATCTCAAACCGCGTAAAGCTGAGTACTTTGAACTTGCCGCCGATCATCTGCTTGACCGAAATGTCCGGCTCCTTTACAAACGGCTGCTCGATGAGGCAGACCTCCTTGTAATATTTTTCGATGCGGCCATTGACCATCTTCTCGATGATGGCTTCCGGCTTTGGCTTCGGCTCGTTGAGCGCCTGTGCGCGCAGAATTTCTTTTTCCTTTTCAAGGTCCGCCTGGTCCACATCCTCACGGCTGATGCAGCTCGGCTTGGCGGCGGCAATTTGCATGGAGACATCGTGCAACGCAGTGGCATCTGCTTCGCCCTCGACATCGACCAGCACGCCGATCTTACCACCCAGGTGGACATAAGTGTCCACGATGCCCTCCGCGCGCGCAAAGCGGCGGATGCTGATCTTTTCGCCAATCTTGGCGACAGCAGCATTCAAAAGCGTATTGATGGTCTCGGACGGATCGTCCACATACGGCTGCTCGAGCAGCTCCTCGACAGTGGCCGGATTCTTCTCGGCAACCTGCTTGGCAATGGCGGCCACGAACGCCTTGAAATCATCCGTCTTGGCGACAAAGTCGGTCTCGCAATTGACCTCGACGATGACGCCGACTTTCCGGTCCGCGCTCACATAGTCGCCCACAAGACCCTCGGCCGCAATACGGCCAGCCTTCTTCGCAGCGGCAGCCAGGCCCTTTTCGCGGAGAAAATCAACGGCCTTTTCGGCATCGCCGTCGCAGGCGGTAAGCGCCTTCTTGCAATCCATCATGCCGGCACCCGTGCGCTCGCGCAGGGCCATTACATCTTTTGCGGTAAACATGCTATCTCTCCTCCTGCTCGTGTTATTCGGCGGCGGGTACCGTCTCTTCGTCGTTCATCTGCTCGCCCTGACGGCCTTCCAGCACGGCGTCGGCCATCTTGGCCGTGATGAGCTTGACAGCGCGAATCGCGTCATCATTGCCCGGAATGGGATAATCGACTTCGTCAGGGTCGCAGTTCGTATCGATGATCGCCACGATGGGGATCTTCAGCGTGCGCGCCTCCGAAACGGCAATGTGCTCTTTGCGCGGATCGACGACAAACAGCGCGCCAGGCAGCTTCTTCATCTCTTTGATACCGCCAAGGTTCCGCTCCAGCTTTTCCTGCTCCAGCTTGAGCTGCATGACCTCTTTCTTGGGCAGCAGGTCAAACTGGCCGTTCAGCTCCATCTGCTCAATTTTGCGCAGACGCGCAATGCGGCCCTGGATGGTCTTGAAGTTGGTCAACATGCCCCCGAGCCAGCGCTGGTTGACATAGAACATGTCGCAACGCTTTGCTTCCTGCTCGATGGACTCCTGCGCCTGCTTCTTCGTGCCGACGAACAGGACCGACTTCTCCTCCATGGCGAGATCACGGATGAAATTGTACGCTTCTTCGATCTTTTTGACGGTCTTCTGGAGATCGATGATGTAGATACCGTTGCGCTCCGTGAAGATGTATTCCTTCATCTTCGGGTTCCAACGGCGGGTCTGGTGGCCAAAGTGGACACCTGCTTCCAAGAGTTGTTTCATGGAAATCACGGGCATGACTATAAACCTCCTCGTTCATTTTCCACCTCTGCATCTACTCTGCGGGGAACCGGAAACCGGCACGAGCCCGCAAATCCGCCAGAGTGCGTGATACCTTGTGCATTATAGCATTGCCAAAAACAAAAAGCAAGCGGAATTTCGCCTGCTTTTCCCAGCCTTTTTTTCAAAAAATTCATTCCTCGTCGTTTGCAGAAATTTCCTCCTCAAACAACTCCTGAAACTCGTCAAACACTTCGTCCAGCAAGATTGGGTTCTGAATCGGCTGATACAGCTCCCCTTCTTTGCCTCGCACGATCTCCAGCAACACGACCTCGTCCTCACCCACGCCTTCTACGGGATCGACCGGCAGCATGGCGGCATAGCGCTTGCCCTCATAGTCAAATGTCATGAGCAGGTCGAACCGCACCGGCTTCTCCTGTTCGTCCAGCAACGTGATGATGGTATCCTGCAATTCCTCCATAAAAGCCTCCTCACCGGCGCGGCGGCCGCGATGCGGCGCCGCTGTCCAGATATCCCTGAAGGATGATGACAGCTGCGAGCTTGTCAACGACCTGCTTGCGGCGCCGCCGGCTCACATCCGCCTCGAGCAGCACCCGTTCCGCAGACATGGTCGTCAACCGCTCGTCAAAAAAATCATACTCGCCGTCCCACTGCGCCGTGACCGCCGCGGCAAACGCGCGCACCTTTTCCGCCTGCTGCCCGTAGCTGCCGTCCATGTTCCGTGGCATGCCAAACAGGAGACGAACCGGCCTGTACTGCCCGGCCACCTGCAAAATATGCCGCACATCAGCCGGCAGGTCGTCGATGCAGCGCGTATATGTCTCCAACCCCTGCGCCGTCATGCCCAGCAGGTCGCTCACCGCCAGGCCGATCCGGCGGTCGCCCACATCCAGCGCCAGTACCCGTTGCATCACGGCTGGTTCCGGTGCGCCACATAAAAGCGCACCAGCTCCTCGATGAGCTCGTCGCGCTCCATGCGGGAAATAAGATAGCGTGAGTTATTATAGCTGGTGATATAGGTAGGATCGCCGGAAATCAGATAACCCACAATCTGGTTAATCGGGTCATAGCCCTTTTCCTGCATGGCGTCATAAACGGTCAGCAGTACATCACGCGCCGTGCGATTGTCGCGCGGAATGGAAAACTCAAGGGTGTCGTTATAGTCTTTCGGCATGAAACGCACCTCCCGCTTGTTATTATAGCGGGATTCTTTCTTTTTTTCAATGCCCACCCGGCATCACACTTTTATCGCAACCGGCATAGGATGGCTACTACCAAAACAAGGAGGGTTTTTATGAAAAAAGGGATCGCACTGATGCTGGTGCTACTGTCTCTCGCCGTTCTCTGCGCAGGCTGTACAACGGACAGCGAGCTGCAAAAGGTCGAACTGCACGAGGTAACGCGCTCCGTGTTTTACGCGCCGCAGTACGTCGCCATTTCGATGGGGTTCTTTGAAGAGGAAGGGTTTGACGTCTCCATCACGACCTCTGGCGGCTCCGACAAAGCCATGACGGCGCTGTTATCGGGCCAGGCAGACATCTGCCTCGCCGGGCCGGAAACGGGCGTGTACGTCATCAACGAGGGCAAGGCGGATCACCCGGTCATCGTCGGACAGCTGACCAAGCGGGACGGCTCATTCCTCGTAGGCCGGACGGCGGAGCCGGACTTCGACTGGTCGTCTCTCAAGGGCAAGACCATCATCGGCGGCCGCGCCGGCGGCATGCCGCTCATGACGCTGGAGTACGTGCTGCGCGCCCACGGCCTGGAACCGGGCGTGGATGTCGAGGTGATCGACTCCATCCAGTTCAACCTCATGGGCGGCGCCTTTGACGGCGGTACGGGCGACTACGTCACGCTGTTTGAACCCACCGCAACGGAATTTGAGCGAGCCGGCAAGGGCTTCATCGTCGCCAACGTTGGGCTGGCCTCCGGAGAAGTGCCGTACACGGTCTATCTCGTGAGCCAGACCAAGCTGCAGGAGGACCCGGTATTTGTGGAGCGGTTTCTGCGCGCCATTTACCGCGCGCAGCTGTGGATTCAGTCCGCAACCGACGAAGAAGTGGCCGCCGCTATGGAGCCCTTTTTCCCGGACGCCTCCATCGACAGCCTGAAGATCGTGGCCAACAGTTACCGCGCGACGGACTCCTGGAAGCAGGACCCCATCATGCAGGAAGCGGACTATGAGCGCCTGCTTGACATCATGGAAGAAGCCGGCGAACTGAGCGCGCGGCCGGCATTTGCCGATTTGGTTGACAACAGCATTGCAGAAAAAGTCGTATCTGAAGTGCAATAACAGGCAGATACGCGGGAACGGGCCGGGGTTACGCCTCGGCCCGCATGCTTTTAATCAGGGAGTAAATCACGCCGACCCCACCGCCGCATACCATCCCCAGCAACAGGTCAGACAGGAAAATGAGCCCGATGTGGAACTCCCGTTCCAAAATGGAGAACACGACATAGGCAAGCGTCATATACAGACCGCCTGACAGAGCGCCATACAGCCAACTGCGGCCGCCGCTGATCGCCCGCGCGCTCAGATAGCCGGCCAACCCGGCACAAATTGCCTTGATCGCCGTGTTCACCGCGCGAATGCTGTCCGGCTGCAGCACGCCCCACTTGAGCAGAAACGCGAACACCAGCACGAGCACCGCCGTGAGAATGCAGGCCAGGATGGCGCCGCGCATGCACAGCAAAAACGGCGTCGGCGCGCCGCTGCTCCGGTTTTTCTTTCGCTTTTTCATGGGTGACACCTCCTGTAGTATTCACTATATACGGAGGCAAAAAAAATATGCCCGCAACTATTTGTCGCAGGCATTGGAGTTTTCACGGTTTATTTGGTTTCGGTGACTTCCTCGCTCATCGTGTTCTCCACGCCGGTGTCCTCCACCTGGGAGATTGCCCCGCGTGCAAAGACGAGCTTGACCTTGTCCGGCCCGACCGCCAGCACGACCACATCGTCGCGGATGGAACTGATGGTGCCATAGATGCCGCCAATCGTGCGCACACGGTCGCCGGGCTTGAGCGCGTTCAGCATGGCCTTGACCTTCTTGTCGCGGCGACGCTGCGGAATGATCATGATGGCGAACATCGCGATCATCAGGATGATGAGCAGACCGTAAGAGGAGAAAAAGGAGCCGACGCCATTCACCACTTCACTGTTCATGAATTTCTAAACCTTTAACACCTTTCAAAAATTTGTTGTATATAGTATATAAGATTCCGCACAATGCGTCAAGACCCGGAAAAAGGCGCGCTGCGTACATTGCGCGGAAAATGAAAAAAATACGGGGCGCAAACCCCGTATTTCCGTTCCGCTCACTTGCCGATCAAATCGCTCATGCTGCAGACGGTGCGCCGGGTGTTGCGAACGACACGGCGTCCGTCCCGCATCATCCTTCTCGGGATATCGGGATACATCGAACTGATCGCGGTAAGCGTGACCGCAGCGCCGGCAATCATGCCGAGACCTATCGCCAAAGAACGCATCTTCTCTCACCTCGTCTTTCATGCTGCGCTACGTGCATAGTGTCGCACGGGAGGTGAAAAACTATTCGCGTTTATTCTGCCTTTTTCTTGTAATAATCGTCAATGGCAGCTTTCACGGCTTCCTCTGCCAGCACGGAACAGTGGATCTTCTGCGGTGGCAGCCCCTCGAGCGCCTCCACCACGGCGGCATTGGACAGCTGCAGCGCCTCGTCCACCGTCTTGCCCTTGATCATCTCCGTCGCCATCGAAGAGGTGGCCACGGCGGCGCCACAGCCGAACGTCTTGAACTTGACGTCCTCAATGACGCCGGTCTCATCGTTGATTTTCAAAAATATCTGCATGATGTCGCCGCACTTGGCGTTGCCAACCGTGCCGACACCGCTTGCATCCGGTATCTCCCCGACGTTGCGCGGATTTTGAAAATGATCCATCACTTTTTCCGTATACATGTTATTTCCCTCCATGGTACAGCGGCGACATTGCGCGCAGCCGTTCTACAATTTTTGGCAACAGTTCCAGCACATAGTCGATCTCCTGCTCCGTCGTGTATTCAGACAGCGACAGGCGGAGCGAGCCGTGGGCAACCTCGTGCGTCAGCCCCATGGCCAGCAACACGTGCGACGGATCCAGCGAACCGGACGTGCAGGCCGACCCGCTCGAAGCTGCGATGCCGTTGATATCCAGCATGAGCAGGATCGATTCGCCCTCAATGTACCGGATGCTGAAGTTGACGTTGTTGGGCAGCCGGTCGGTCGGGTGGCCATTGAGTTTCACATCCGGTATGGCGGCAGGAATGCCGGCAATCAGCCTGTCGCGAAGCGCCCGCATGTGCGCGGCGTTCTCCTCCATGTGTTCCACGGCATGGGAAATGGCCACGCCTAGGCCCACGATGCCCGGCACGTTTTCCGTGCCCGCGCGCTTCTTCCGCTCCTGTCCGCCGCCCAGGATCAGCGCCGGCAGGCGCACGCCCTTTTTCACATACAGCGCACCCACGCCCTTTGGACCATGGAATTTGTGCGCGGACAGGGACAACAGGTCGATCTGCATCTGCTGCACGTCGATCGGCACGTGCCCCACCGCCTGCACGGCGTCCGTGTGGAACAGCACGCCCTTCTCGTGGCAGACGCGACCGATCTCCGGAATGGGCATGATGGTGCCCACCTCGTTGTTGGCGAACATGATCGAAACCAGGATCGTATCCGGGCGAATGGCCGCTGCAACGGACTCCACGCTCACCTTGCCGTCTGCATCGACCGGCAGATAGGTGACCTCGACGATCCCCTCGCGCTCCATGGCCTGCAACGTATGCAGCACCGCATGGTGTTCCACCGCGCTCGTGATAATATGCCTGCCCTTTTTGGCATAGGCCTGCGCAATGCCGCGAAGCACCATGTTGTCGCTCTCGCTGCCGCCGCCGGTGAAGATGATCTCCTCCGGGCTGGCCGCATGCAGCGCCTGTGCCACGCTCGACCGTGCATCGGCAATGCCCTTTGCCGCCTCCTGCGCAAAGGTGTGCAGGCTGGACGGGTTGCCATAGATCTCCGTGAAATACGGGAGCATGGCCTGTACCGCTTCTGGCCTGACGCGGGTCGTGGCCGCATTGTCAAGATAAACTCTTTGCATGTTCCATTCGCCTCTTCTGTTCAATGTAGTCCTTTGCCAGATCCGCAATGGTCGTATCCCTGAGCACGTCGTTGATACGGGCCTGCAGTTTCAAAAACAACGGCCGCGCCGAACAGGTGCACGCGTTTTCGCAGCTGGCCTCTTCCCTCGTGCCGACACAATCCACAAGCGCCGTGCTGCCCTCCAGCGCGCCAAGCACACGCCCGACATCCAGCTCGGCCGGCGCACAGCAGAGTGCGTAACCGCCCGCGGCGCCGCGCACCGTGTCCACAATCCCCGCCTTGCGCAATGCACGCAACAATTGCTCCAAATAGGCCTCCGAGATGCCCTGCAAGCTGGCGAGCGTTGACAGCGTGACCGGTTTTTCCCCGTAATATACGGCGAGATCCACCACGGCTTTTAGTCCATACCGACTTCTGGTAGAAAGTTTCATCGCAAATACCCTACTAACTTGGTCGCCTTTCTGGCACATACCTTACCACGGACGGCAACATCTGTCAACAAGTTTTTCCTTTTCTCCCGTTTGCACACACACTTCCGTTCAACACAAAAAGGCCGGCACGCCGCCAGAAAAGCGGTGTGCCGGCCAGCCGAGGCAGTTGATCCGGGTTTTACGCAAGATACTGATCCAACATTTGTTCAAACGCCTTTTTCGGGCGCGCGCCCACGGCGCGCTCTACGAGCTTGCCCTGATGGAAGACCATCACTGTCGGGATCGTGGACACGCCGTACCGCGCTGCAATTTCCGGGCACTCGTCCACATTCACCTTGCACACGGCCGCCTTACCGGCATAGGCCTCCGCAATTTGGTCGATATACGGGCCGACCATACGGCACGGGCCGCACCAGGGCGCCCAAAAGTCCACCAGCACCACGGCATTTCCCTGGATCGTTTCATCAAACGTCTGCGCTGTCAGTTCCTTTGCCATCATGCATCCTCCTCTTCGCTCGTCAATAGAGTCATACGCGGTTGAAACGTCTGCCGCCGCCGGAACCTGCGATCCAGCAAGCGCAGAACAAGATAGGCCCCCGCGCAACAGGCCAGGCCGCCCACCACGGCGGCAATGTCGGATACCAGGCTGCCGGCTATCACGCCGAGCAGCAGCGCAGCTAACGGTACCAGGTACGCAATCACGCTGGCACCGGCCACCTGTCCGCCCCGCAATTCCACCCGCACGCGGTCACCTACGGCAGCGCCGGCATCATTTGGAACGCGGATTTCCATCTCGTGTTCACCGGCGGTCAGACAGGCCCCACAATGCGCGCACATGCTGCTGCGCTGAAAGCGCACCACGGCCAAATTGCCCTCGAGAGCGACCACCGTGCCGACATGTCCGTCGCTCATTCTTCCTCCTGTACACAGCGGATGTGCAGCTCCTCCAGCTGTTTATCGTCCACCACGTCCGGCGCGCCGGTGAGCGGGCAGGACGCGTTCTGCACCTTGGGAAACGCTATGACGTCGCGGATGCTAGGCGTGTTGCAGATAAGCATGGCCAGGCGATCCAGTCCATAGGCCAATCCCCCGTGCGGCGGCGGGCCAAACCGGAACGCATCGAGCAGGAACCCAAAACGCTCCTGCGCCTGCTCCGGCGTGAAGCCCAGCACGGAGAACATCTGCTGCTGCAGCTCAGCAGAATGAATACGGATGGAACCGCCGCCGATCTCCACGCCGTTGAGCACGATGTCATAGGCCTTGGCGCGCACGGATCCGGGATCGGTCAGAAGCTTGTCCAGATCCTCATCCTTGGGGCTTGTAAACGGATGGTGCATGGCCACATACCGGTTCTGCTCCTCACTCCACTCGAGCAGCGGGAAGTCCGTCACCCACAGCAGGTTGTACTGGTGTTCCGGAATCAGCTGCAGCTTGTCCGCCAGTTTCAGGCGCAGCGCGCCGAGCGCAGCAAAGACCGTTTCATCCCGATCCGCCGCAAAAAACGCGATATCGCCCGTCTCCAGCCCGATCCGGCTCACAATCGCCTTCAGCTCCTCCTCGCTCAAAAATTTGGCGATGGGCGACTGCAGGCCCTCCGGCTTGACGTTCATCCACGCCAGCCCCTTGGCCCGGTACGTCTTGACAAACTCGCCAAGCGCGTCGATCTCCTTGCGGGAGAAGGCGGCGCTGGCGCCCTTGGCATTGATGCAACGGACGCTGCCGCCGTTTTCCACCGCCTGGCGGAACACGGAAAACCCGCAGGTCTTGACGAGATCGGACACGTCGCAGAGCTCCAGTCCAAACCGCGTGTCCGGCTTGTCCGAACCAAAGCGGGACATGGCCTCCGCATACGTGAGGCGCGGCAGCGGCAGGGAAATTTCGACGCCCAGCGTCTCCCGGAACAGGCGCTGCAAAAAGCCCTCGTTCACGCCCATGACGTCGTCCTCTTCGACGAAGGACATTTCGAGGTCGATCTGCGTAAAGTCGGGTTGCCGATCCGCACGCAGGTCCTCGTCTCGGAAGCAGCGGGCGATCTGCATGTACCGGTCGTAGCCGGAGAGCATCAGCAGCTGCTTAAACAGCTGCGGGCTCTGCGGCAGCGCATAGAACGTGCCTGGATGCACCCGGCTCGGCACGAGATAGTCGCGCGCGCCCTCCGGCGTGCTCTTCGTCAGGATGGGCGTTTCGATCTCCAAAAAGCCGTTTTCGCTGAAATACCGGCGCGCACAGAAGGCAATCTTATGGCGCATCATCAGGTTGCGCTGCATACACGGGCGCCGCAAATCGAGATAGCGATACTTGAGGCGCAGCGCTTCGTTGGACTTGCAGTTGTCCTCGATCTCGATGGGCGGCGTTTCGCTCGCGCTCAAAATCTTAAACTCCGTCACCCGTACCTCGAGCGAACCGGTCTTCATGTTCGGGTTGACCATGCTGCCCGTGCGCGCCACCAGCCTGCCGCGGATCGCCAGCACATACTCGGAGCGAATCTTCGAGGCACGCGCAAAATCTTCCGCGGGCAGCGTGCTGGAGTCAAACACCACCTGCATCAGCCCCGTGCGGTCGCGCAGCTGCACGAAGATCAGCGCGCCGAGGTCGCGCCGTACGTTCGTCCAGCCCATCAGCGTGACCTCTTTGCCAAGATCAGCCTCCGTCAGCTCCGTGCAATAACACGTGCGCTTCCAACCGTTCAACAGTTCTCCCATGACATCTTCCTCCCCGTCATACCAAACGTTCTGCCACGGCTTCGGCCGTCAGCGCCACTGCAAACTCCGTGCCGTCTTCCATATGTTTCAGCTTCGCGCTGCCCTGCTCCAGCTCCTGGTCGCCCAGCGTGAGCACGTAGCGCGCGCCAACCTTGTCCGCATATTTGAATTGCGCCTTCATGCTGCGGCCCACGTGGTCGATGTCCGCGCGGAAGCCGCGCGCCCTGAGCGCCTGCACGAGCGCGAACGCCTCCACATTGGCCGCGTCGCCAATGGAAGCGATGTACAGGTCGTAGCGCGGCGGCACGGGAAAGTCCACGCCGCTCTCCTGCATAAGCAGCAACAGGCGTTCCATACCCATGCCGAAACCGACGCCAGGACAAGCTGGGCCGCCCAGTTCCTGCACCAGTCCATCGTATCGGCCGCCGCCGCAGATGGCGCCCTGCGACCCGATACGATTGGAAAAAACCTCAAACACCGTCTTGGTATAGTAGTCCAGCCCACGCACCAGCGTCGGCGTCAGCTCATAGGATACGCCCATGCGGTCGAGCAGGCGGCAGAGCGCCTCCATGTGAGCGCGGCAGTCGTCGCACAGGTAGTCCGTGATGTGCGGCGCCTCTGCAACGATTTTGCCGCACTCCGGCACCTTGCAGTCCAGAATGCGCAACGGATTCAGCTCGTAGCGCGTCCTGCAGGTCTCGCACAGCTCGTCATACCGGGAACGCAGGTACTCACGCAGCGCCTCGTGATACCGGGGGCGGCAGGAAGGACAGCCGATACTGTTGAGCCGCACGGAAAGCCCTTTCAGGCCAATGCGGTTGAGAATTTCCAACACGATGGAAATGCATTCGGCGTCCGCGCTCGCCTGTGGCGCGCCAAAGATCTCGACGCCGAACTGGTGGTGCTCCCGCAGCCGGCCGGCCTGTGGCCGTTCATAGCGGAACACGGGGGTGTTGAGATAAAAGAGC
Organism: uncultured Eubacteriales bacterium; assembly: GCA_900549955.1. Taxonomy (GTDB): domain Bacteria; phylum Bacillota; class Clostridia; order Christensenellales; family CAG-138; genus Aphodomorpha. The sequence goes on from URQH01000002.1 coordinate 41,481, forward strand.
TTGGTGGGCTGTGCCTCGCCAAAGAGGTTGTGCTCGATGAACAGGCGGACGATGCCCGCCGTCCCTTCCGGCTTGAGCGTGATGGACCGGTCGCCCTTGTCCTTGAACGTATACATCTCCTTTTGCACGATGTCCGTGGTGGTGCCCACGCCACGCAAGAAGAGCTCCGTATGTTCGATCACGGGTGTCCGGGCTTCCCGCAAGCCGTATTTGCGCACCACATCACGCATGAGCGCTTCCAATTGCTGCCAGCGGTAGCTCTCCTCCGGCAGTACGTCCTTCGTCCCCTTTAGCGCCTTGTATGCCATAGTTGTTTTTCCTCCATCGTTCAATAAAAAAGCGGCTTCAATCCACTGAGGGACGGAAAGACCGCGGTGCCACCCTGTTTGAGCCGATGCCAGCTCCACTTAACGAACCGGTAACGCAGTTCGCGCGTCGCGGCGTATCACCGTCGTGTTCTGCCACGCAGCTCCCGGGTGCCCTTCTCCGCCCAGCCGCAAACCCGGCTTTCAGCCGCCGCCAGGCTCTCTGCATTGCAGCTTTCATCGGATACTATCCCGATCATCGCCTTTATTTGACCATTATACCGGCCGGCTTTCGCCCTGTCAATCGTCAGCGCCGCAAAACAACCGTTTTTTCGCCTCCAGCAGGCGCGGAAGCTTCTCGGCGTAGACGTCCACGTCCTTGGGATTGGGAATGCGTTCCACACGATTTTCCCGGCCAAAGACGCGCTTGCTCATCCCGCAGGCGCCATGCGCCAGGATGCTGGTCGTCTCCTCCATCATGTCGATGTTGTACGCGCACTCGGCCCCTGGCAAGGCATAGCCGGTGTTTTCGAGATTTCCGCTCATGTACTTTTGCCGGTACATATAGTACGGCCGCATGCCCAGCGCTTTCGCCGTCTCCGCTCCACTTTCAATCATCTGTTCCGTCGTCGCGGCGTCCGGCAGCGGCCATTGTTCGAGCTGCAGGCGGAGCCGGGACGAACGCTTGATCGCCAGCGAATGTACGGTCAGGTTTTCCGGCCGGAGCGCGGCAACGCGCGCGAGTGTGCGCGAAAAATCGTCCGGTCCCTCTCCCGGCAGCCCGGCGATCAGGTCCATATTGATACAGGTAAAGCCCATCGCACGTGCCAGCGCAAAGCAGCGCTCGATCGACGCGGCGTCGTGCGCGCGCCCGATGCGGCGGAGCGTGTCGTCGTTCATCGTCTGCGGGTTGATGGAGATGCGGCGCACGCCGTGCCGGTACAATACCGCAAGTTTTTCCTCCGTGATGCTGTCCGGCCTTCCAGCCTCCACGGTCATCTCTCCGGCAAACCCGGCGTACGCATCCAGCGTATGTGTCAACAGCTCGTCGAACTGCGCGGCAGACAGTACCGTTGGCGTGCCACCGCCCACATATAAGGCGCGAACATGGCGACCGGTTGCCCGAAGCAACGCCGCACCGGCGGTAATGTCCGTCCGAAGCGTTTCCAGATAGGGCGTCAGCCGGTCGCGCTTGCCGATCACCTCCGAAGCAAACGAGCAGTACAGGCATTTGGTACGGCAAAACGGGATGCCAATATAGATATCGATATCGCGAGACACATCGACCGAACTGATATAGGGTTGCTGAACGCCGCAGATTGCTGCTGCCAGCGCGGTCTTTTCCGGCGAAACGTCGAACACCGAGCAAAACTGCGCTTGCGCCCCCTGCACGCCGGCAGCACCGCACAGCTCGCGAAACAGCTTCGTCGGACGGATGCCCGTCAGCGACCCCCAAGGCACGGAGACCGTCGGATACAGCGAGCGCAACATACGAAACGCCGCAATCTTCAGCGCGCGCTTCTCCTGCCGTTTTCGCTCAAGGGGCGTCGGCTGTGGCAGCGCGGCGGCGACCTCCACCGGCGGCCGGCCGGCGACGGACGCGCGCGCAATAAATTGTTCCCCACGCTCCACAAGCTCCACCGTCAGTATGAGCGCCGGTTCTTCTGCCTCCGGCTCCGGGGCAACGGATACGTCGACAAGGCCGAGGAACAGGCGGATTTCCTCGGCAATATCGTTGCGATATTCCGGCCGGTTGGTACAGAGCCTTACCACCCCAGCCGCCTCCCCTGGCCCATGAACGGATTGTGCGCGCGCTCATGATCGAGCGTCGTTTCCGGGCCGTGGCCGGGATACAGGACATAGTCGCCCTCGAGCGGGAACAGGCGCTCCGCAATGGAACGATACAACGTCCGTTCGCTCGCGCCCGGAAAATCCGTCCTGCCCACGCTGTCTAAAAACACCGTGTCGCCGCAAAATATCACACGCTCGCTCTCTACAAGATAGCAGACGCCGCCCTCGGAGTGCCCGGGCGTATGGATCACGCGAAAGGTCAGCCCGGCACAGGCGAGCGTATCGCCATCGTGCAGCAGCACATCCGGTACCGCTTCCGGCAGCCGCTTGCCAATCAGCAGCGCCAGGCTGGCCCGCGTGCTCTGCAACTTGGCGGCGTCAAGCTCGTGCACGGCAAGCTGCGCGCCGGTCGCCTCTACAAGCGCCGCCGCACCCCAGATATGGTCAAAATGCCCGTGGGTGATGAGGATGTGCGTGCACTGCTGCCCCCGGGTGCGCAGGCGCTCCAGCACCGGCGCCGCGTCGCCGGGGTCGATTACAGCACAAGTCGCGGCATCCTCCGCCGAAACGACATTGGTGTTCACGCCAAGCGGTCCACAGGCAATCGTATCCAGTCGCATTTAAAATGTTCTCCTGCTGTCTAAAAGAATGGTAAACGGCCCGTCGTTCACGAGCGACACCTGCATGTCCGCCTGAAAGACGCCGGTCTGTACCGGTACGCATTCGGCAAGCAGCGCCGCGCACCGCTCGTACAGCGCGCGCGCCTGTTCCGGCTGCGCCGCAGTGCTATACCCAGGGCGCCGGCCATGCCTTGCGTCGCCACACAAGGTAAACTGGGAGACCAGCAACACGCTGCCGCCCACGTCAACCACGCTCAGGTTGGATTTTCCCTCCGCGTCTTCAAAGATGCGTAAGTGCGGCAGTTTGCCCGCAAGATAGGCCGCATCAGCTTCCGTATCCGTCGACTCCACTCCCAAAAGAACCAGCAAGCCGCGGTCGATGCGCGAAACCGTTTCGCCATGGACCGCAACCGAAGCGGATGTTACCCGTTGCACAACTGCACGCATGTCATCCCTCCTCTCAGCGGTGCACGCGATATACCTCGTTGACGCACTTGAGATGCTTGAGGCTGCGAATGATCTGATCGAGCTGACCGGCGTTGCCGACGGAGAACGTCATGTCGACGACGTACTTGCCGTCGCCCGTCGGCTTGCCGTTGAGCCCCTGGATGCTGATATTCATGCCCGAGAGCAACGCAGAGATCTCCAGCAGCGTGCCGGCACGGTCCTCCGCATGGATCTGGAGGGACGCAGGGAAAGACGTCTCCGCACCGATGGCCCACTCCACGTCGATGATCCTGTCCGGATCCTTGCACAGATTTTCGGCGTTTGTGCAGTCCGCGCGATGGACGGATACACCACGGCCGCGGGTAATGTAGCCGATGATCGCATCGCCCGGCAACGGATTGCAGCAGTTGCCAAACCGCACGGCCATGCCCGGATCGCCGTGCACGATGATGCCATTGACCGGCAGGGGTTTGGACTTCGGCTGGGAAGGCTGAGCTGCCGGCGCGGACGCCAGTTGCTCTGCCAGCGCCTCGGCCTTGGCCGTCTTGCGATACTGGTCCGCCAGCTTATGCAACACCTGCGACGAGGAAATGCCGCCAAAGCCAATTGCGGCATACAGGTCGTCAAGTCCCGTCATGTTCAGGCGCTTGAGTACGTCCCCCGTGTTTTCCGGCTTGAGCAATGGCGCAAGCGCCTGCCCCTGCCGTTTGGCCGTATCCTCCAGCATTTCGCGGCCACGCTGGATGTTTTCCTCACGGTTTTCCCGTTTGAACCACTGACGGATCCGGTTGCGCGCCGTCTGTGTCTTAACGATCTTCAGCCAGTCGCGGCTCGGCCCCGCCTGGCTGTTGGACGTGATGATCTCCACCATGTCGTTCGTCTTGAGCTTGTAATCCAGCCGCACGAGGTTGCCGTTCACGCGCGCGCCCTGACAATGGTGGCCGATGTTGGTATGGATGCGGTATGCAAAGTCGAGCGGTGTGGACCCCTTGGGCAGGTCGAAAATCTCGCCGCGCGGCGAAAGCACAAACACGTATTCGCCAAGGAAGTCCTTTAAGATGTTGTCGACAAATTCCTTGCTGTCCTCGGTGGTATCCTTGGCCTCGAGAATCTGCCGCAACCAGCTCGTCTTGCGGTCGAGCATGCTCTGCGTGGTACGGCCTTCCTTGTACATCCAGTGCGCCGCGATGCCATACTCAGCCGTACGGTGCATCTCCTGCGTGCGAATCTGTACCTCAAACGGAATGCCATTTTCGCTCAGCAATGTGGTATGCAGCGACCGGTACATGTTGGGTTTGGGCGTGGCAATGTAGTCCTTGAACCGGCCCGGCAACGGTTTCCAGCCCGCATGCAGCACGCCAAGGGCGGCATAGCAGTCGTTGATGGTATCCACAATCACGCGGATGGCGATGAGGTCGTAGATCTCGTTGATGCTGCCGTTGATGCGCTGCATCTTGCGATACACGCTGTACAGGTGTTTCGGTCTGCCGCTGATGGAAGCGTGGATGCCGGCTTCGGCAATCTGCTCTGTGATGTGGCGCATGGCGTCGTCCAGCACTGCCTCGCGGTCGGACCGCTGCTTTTCGAACTGGCGCTTGATGTCGGCATATTCGTCCGGCATCAGGTACTGAAAGGAAAGGTCCTCCAGCTCGCCCTTGATGGCGCCCATGCCAAAGCGGTGCGCCAGCGGCGCATAGACCTCCAGCGTCTCCTTGGCCTTGCGCATGCGCTTGTAAGGGTTGCAGTAGGCCAGCGTGCGCATGTTGTGCAGCCGGTCGGCCAGTTTGATGATGACCACACGCACGTCCGCAGCAATCGCCAAAAAGAGCTTGCGCAGGTTTTCCGCCTGTTCCTGCTTTTTTGTGATATAGGTCTGTTTGCCCGAAATCGTCAGCTTGGTCACGCCGTCCACGAGCTGGGCGACCTCTGCGCCGAACAGCTTTACGATGTTTTCAAGCGTCACATCCCTTCCGTCCTCCACCACGTCGTGCAGGACGGCCGCGATGACGCTCGCCGCATCCATACCCATGTCCATGACGATGTCCGCCACCGCAATGGGGTGGATGATATAGGGCTCGCCGGATTCGCGCCGCTGGTTGTGGTGCACGTCCTCGGCATATTGCAGCGCTTTTTCAAACAACGCAGACTGTTCAACGGTATAGCGGGCGCGGAATTTTTCCAAAATCTCAGCTCGGTCCATATCATCACCTCCTTTCGGCATCGGGCAACAGAAAAATCAACGGAAACCCGTTGATTTTTCTCAGGATCCGTCTCTCAATACTGCATGGCCGACCAGACGTCATATCCGGCCAGCAGCTTGCGCGCATCAAACTCGGAGCTGAGCTCAATGGCGAAGCGCAGCCCGACGACCACGCCGCCCGCCTGCTCTACGAGCTTTGCCGTGGCCAGCGCGGTGCCGCCGGTCGCCAACAGGTCGTCCACGATGACCACGCGCTGGCCGGGGCAGATGGCGTCCTCATGAATCTCAAGCACGTCCGACCCGTATTCCAGGCCATATTCATAGCGCATGGTCTTGCAGGGCAGCTTGCCCGGCTTGCGTGCCACGACGAAACCGGCGCCCAGCGCATAGGCAAGCGCCGACCCAATGACAAACCCGCGCGCCTCAGGCCCGATCACCAGGTCTACCGGAACATCGCGCAGAGAGTCAGCCAGCGCATCGATCAGCGCGCGGTACCCCTCGCCGTCCTTGAGCAGCGTCGTGATATCGCGGAACAACACGCCGGGAATGGGAAAATCGGGAATGCTGCGAATCTTCTCTTTCAGGTCCATGACAGTCCACCTCCAAATGTATCACTGCGGCGCCGCATGCGGCAGCGCCATGCGGTATAACACGCTGTCCTCCAAACTGCGCTTTTCCGGATGCTCCACGGGCAGCACCCGCTGGCTTTCGGCGTCTAAGCGGAAAAACCCCAACTCCAGAAACAGGCACAGCGCCCAAAGCGCAGGTTCGCTCGTCCACGTCCCCAGCACCGAAACCGCGACGCCGGCCTGCCCCATCTCCCGGCGCAGGCCTGCGTACAACCGGCGCAGCTCCTCCGCTCCCACCGGCAACATCCGAAAAACAGAATACCCGTGCGAAAGAAAAAACACCTCACACAGTGTATCACAGTCAGCAACGGTATTGTACAGCACTTTTGTCAAAAATGCACGTAAAACTTTCAAAACGTCGTACGGCAATGCTTCGACGAGCTGCAGTTCCACCGCATCGGTACCGGAAAACCCGTTGATTTTCGGGGTAGCCAGCAGCGTCCACAGCGGGAAACGGCACAGCGATCCTGCGCGCGCGCCAAGCCGGAACCCCACCGCGCGCATGCGGGTATCGCCCTGCCGGGCCATAGCCGCCAAATGTGCCCCCTGCTGGCCAATCTGCCGCACATCGCTGAGTGTCGCGCGCCGGATACGGTATACCGGCTCCGGGTTCCCCTCCCCAAACGGCGCCAGCAGCTGCAGTGCGCGCACCGCCGGCAGCGTCAGCTCGTCGAGCGCCACGTCCTCCTCATACAGATTGTCCACCGGAAGCGACGCCTCGTCAAAGCGCTCGCGCACATACGCGTCAAACGCGGCGGCAAACGGGGCAAACTGCTCCGGCCGCATCGTGATGCCGGCCGCACGCGCATGGCCGCCAAACTGCACAAAACAGCCGGCAAAGTGCTGCAGGCATTCGTGCAGATTGATGCCCGGTACGCTGCGGCAAGAACCAATTAACATCCCGTCCCGCCGTCCAAACAGCAGCACCGGGCAGTGATACTGCTCGCACAGTCTGGACGCCACAATGCCGATCACGCCGAGGTGCCAGTCGTCACCGTGCAGCGCGAGCGACCGGGGCTCTTCCACGCCCTCCGATGCAAGGCGCGCCGCGATCTCAGTCAAAATCCGCTGCTCCTCGGCACGCCGGGCATGGTTTTCCATCTCAAGCTCAGCGGCCAGCGCCTGCGCACGGGCGCAGTCCCGTTCGAGCAGCAGCTCGGCAGCGCGCGATGCGTCGCCCATCCGGCCCGCGGCATTCAGGCGCGGGGCGATCAGAAAGGCCACCGTTTCGGCAGTGACGGCTTTCCCGGCATGGCCGGCCCCCTGCAGCAGCGCCAGAAGACCGACATTGCCGGCAACATGCGGCAGGCCGCACGCGACCAGCACGCGGTTTTCCCCTGTCAAGGGCACGACGTCGGATACCGTAGCCACCGCTGCGAGCGCCAGCCAACCTGTATGCTCCAGCGAAGGGGCGAGCGCGCAGGCGAGCTGATAGGCGACGCCCGCGCCGCACAGCGCACGGTTGCCATAACGAGCATCCTGTCGCGACGCGGACACGACCGCAACCGCTTCCGGCAGGCGCTCCGGCGGCAAATGGTGATCCGTAATGATGAGGTCGAGCCCCAGCCGCGCGCAAAGCGCCGCTTCGTCCACCGCCGCTATGCCATTGTCCACCGTCACGATCAGCTGTGTGCCAAGACCGGCCAGCTTTTCCACGGCCTCCGGATGCATGCCATACCCCTCGTCATGGCGGGACGGGATGTAATAGAACACGTTGGCCTGCAGGCGGCGCAGGCAATCGACGAGAATTGCCGTCGCGCACACGCCGTCCGCATCATAGTCGCCATAGACGCAAATGCGCTCTCCTCCGGCAATCGCGCGGCGGAGCCGGTCGACGGCGGCCGCCATATCCGGAAGCGACATGGGATCGAGAAGTTCCGACAGGGAGGGATGCAAAAAGGCACGCACGGCCGCCGCATCCGTCACGCCGCGGCGCACCAGTGCGCGCGCCACGAGCGGCGGCACGTCCCCGGCGGCCGAGATGGCACCAAGTATCGCGTCGTCGTACGTTCCGCTATAACTGCAAGCACACGACGGCTTCATGCGTCGCGGGTTTGCTGGCGCGTCTCGCGCTCCGCCAGGGCAATGCCGATGGCGCATTCCGTGCGTTTCCGCAGCATCTGGCAGCTCATTTCATACGGCTTGTGAATGTCGCCATTGTATAAAAACGCATTTGCCGCGCAGCCGCCGCTGCAGTAATACTTCGCCCAGCAGGCGCGGCAGGCCTCCTTGGTCCGCACGTTGCAGCCGGCAAAGACCGCGCTCTTCTCCCCGTCAAAAGTGCCGTCGCACACGTTGCCCAGCTTCCATTCCGGCAATCCGACAAACTGGTGGCACGGATAGATGTCGCCCTCCGGCGTTACGGCGGCATACTCCGTGCCGGCGCCGCAGCCGGAAATCCGCTTGCGCAGGCAGGGCCCGCCTTCCATGTCGATCATAAAATGGAAGAAGTTGAACCAGTGCCCGCTCCGGCGCTGCTGCAGATAGTACTCCGCCAGCGCGTCATACTCGGCGAACACGCGCGGCAGATGTTCCTTCAGAATGCTGTACGGGCTGTCGTCCGGCAGCACGACCGGCTCGAGCGAGATCTGGCGGAACCCTTCCTCCACCAGCGCACGGACATCTTCGAGAAAGTCCAGGTTGTTCCTGGTAAACGTGCCGCGGATATAGTGCTCGCCCTCGCCGCGGTCCGCCACGAGCCGTTTCGCCTTTTCAAGGATGATGTCATAGGAGCCTTTGCCGTTGACCGTGGGGCGCAGCGCGTCGTGCACCTCTTTCCTGCCGTCCAGGCTGATGACGACATTGTGCATCTCGCGGTTGATAAAATTGATCTTTTCTTCGTCGAGTGCCACGCAGTTGGTGGTCATCGTGAAGTTGATCTTCTTGCCATAGCGCTTTTCCTGCTCCCGGCCATAGGCCACCACCTGCTTGCAGACCTCAAAGTTCATCAGCGGTTCGCCGCCGAAAAGGTCTACTTCCAGATGCTTGCGACCGCCGCTCTTTTCCATGACAAAATCGATGGCCGCCTTGCCGACGGAGAAAGGCATCAGCATGCGTGCGCCATGAAAATCCCCGGTGGAAGCAAAGCAGTATTTGCAGCGCAGGTTGCAATCGTGCGCGACATGCAGGCACAGCGACTTGACCACGCTGCCCCCCGTCACCGGCGGCGCCTCCTGCATCTCGCGGTCGATGAGCCCCTGTTCCTTCAGCTGGTAAAATTCGCTCAGGATTTCATCTACAGTGTAGAGCGGCAAGCCCGTACCAGTATGCGGATCCTCCCCTCGCTCGAGCGCGGACAGGACGGCAAAGGCGTCATCGTCCACCACATGAATGGCTCCGCTCTCCACATCCAGCACGATGTTCCTGCCTTGAAATTGAAATGCATGTATCACGGTGAAAATCCTCTCAACACACAAAGAAAGGCCGAAACTGGCCTTTCTTGACACATTCCGGGTAAATTATTTTTCTTCCTTGGCGCACTTCTGGTTGGCAACGGTGCAGGAAGTCTTGCAGGCAGACTGGCAGCTCGCCTGGCACTCGCCGCAGGCCGTATGCGCGCCGGCCTTGATACACGGCTGCTGAACGGTTTCAAAATGCTTCATATCGATATCCCTCCAAATTCAAGATACAGAGTTAGTATACTATATTTCCGCTCACAGCGCAAGGGCGGCGGTGTCGCGCGCGATGGTCATCTCTTCGTCCGTCGGGATGACAAACACGCGGACGCGGCTGCCGGGCTTGGAAATCTCCACTTCCTCGCCGCGCGGGCAGGTCTGGTTATACGCAAAGTCCACATCCACGCCCAGATACTCCATATCGGTCAGGATCATCTCGCGCATGCGACGGTCGTTCTCCCCGACGCCTGCGGTAAACACGATGGCGTCCACGCCGTTGAGCGCAGCCGCATACGCGCCGATGTACTGCTTGACCTTATAGGCGAACATCTGCAGCGCCAGCTCGGCGCGTTCGTTGCCCTGCTCGGATGCGGCGGCCAGGTCGCGGAAGTCGCTGGAAACGCCGGACACGCCCAGCATACCGCTCTTCTTGTTCATATAGGTGTCCATCTCGGCCGCCGACAGGTTGAGCTTTTCCATGAGGAACGGCATAATCGCCGGGTCGATGCTGCCGCAGCGCGTGCCCATTGGCACGCCCTCAAGAGGCGTGAGGCCCATGGACGTGTCGATGCACTTGCCGCCGCGGACCGCGCTCAGGCTGGAGCCGTTGCCCAGGTGGCACGTGATGACGCGCGTCTGCTCCTTGGGCATATCCAGCTTGGCGATGGCGCGGCCGGCCACATACCGGTGCGACGTGCCGTGGAACCCATAGCGGCGCACTTTGAACTTCTCATAGGTATCATAGGGCAGCGCATACATGAACGCCTTTTTCGGCATCGTCTGTCCCCACGCGGTATCAAACACGGCGACCATGGGCACATTCGGCATGACGGCCATGCAGCCGCGGATGCCCATCAGGTTGGCCGGATTGTGCAGCGGGCCGAGCGGAATGCACTCCTCGATCGCTTCGAGCACCTGGTCGTCAATCAGCACGGGTTCGGAATACTTCTCGCCGCCATGGAGGACGCGGTGGCCGACTGCAGCGATGGACGACATGTCGGAAATGACGCCGATCTTCGGATCGGCCAGCACGTCGAGCACCATCTGGATGGCGTCCTTGTGATCCTTCATGTCCTGCTGCTTTTCAAATTTCTCCCCGTCTGTAGGTTTATAGCTCAGCAGCGAACCGGGGATGCCGATGCGCTCGCAAATGCCTTTTGCGATGACCGACTCGGTGTCAATGTCGATCAGCTGATACTTCAGGGAGGAGCTGCCTGCGTTGATTACAAGAATATTTGTCATATTGGGTGCCTCAATCTCCTTACATATTTTGCGCCTGCACGGCGGTAATGGCCACTACGGAAACGATGTCGTCGACGCTGCAACCGCGCGACAAGTCGTTAATCGGGTACCGGAATCCCTGGCAGATGGGGCCGATCGCCTCCGCGCCCGCCAGGCGCTGGACGAGCTTATAGCCGATGTTGCCCGCCTGCAGATCCGGGAAGATGAGCACGTTTGCCTTGCCCGCCACAGGGCTGCCGGGCGACTTGAGCTTGCCAACCTTTTCCACCAGCGCGGCATCCGCCTGCAGCTCGCCGTCGACATTCAGCTCCGGCGCAAGCTCATGCACCAGCTCCGTGGCGCGCGTCACTTTATCCACCAGCTCATGCTTTGCGCTCCCCTTGGTCGAGAACGACAGCATTGCCACGCGGGGCTCCATGCCGCACAGCGAGCGCGCCGTCGCAGCGGAAGACACCGCAATGGCTGCCAGCTGCTCTGCCGTGGGGCAGGGGTTGACGGCACAATCTGCAAACACAAGCAGTCCGTCGTCCCCATAGGCTTTATTCGGTACTTCCATGATAAAGCAGCTCGACACGACCGAGATGCCCTTGGCCATCTTGATGATCTGCAGCCCCGGGCGCAGCGTGTCACCCGTCGTGCTGATGGCGCCGGCGACCATGCCGTCGCCCTTGCCGTCTTTGATCATCATAGCGGCGAAGAAGAGCGGGTTGCGGATCATGGCCGCGGCCTTTTCCGGGGTAACGCCTTTTTCCTTACGCAGCTCATAAAACTCTTCAATATAGCGCGGCAGATCGGGCGATGCCTCCGGGTCGAGCAGCGTAACGCCCGCCAAATCGACGGAAAACCGCGCTGCCACCTCGGCAATCGCTTCCGGCTTTCCCAGCAGAGTCACATCGGCAAGACCCTCGGCGACAATTTTCGCGGCCGCCTGGACCGTGCGTTCCTCCGTGCCTTCAGGCAACAGAATGCGTTTTTTATCGGCTTTTGCTTTGGCTTTGATTTGATCCATCAACGACATGACATATGCCTCCCAAGAATTTTCATGCGAATTATACCACATATACGAAAAAAATGGTATACTGATTTTGTTGTGAGGGATCAGGATGCGAGTTGTCGGCGTCATTGCGGAATACAATCCGCTGCACAATGGACATATCTATCATCTGGAACGCGCCAAGGCGAAGAGCAGCGCGGACTATTGCATTGTCGTCCTGTCCGGCAATTTCGTCCAGCGCGGTGAAGTCGCGTGCATGGACAAGTATACGCGCGCGGCGTGGGCTGTCAAGGGCGGCGCGGATCTGGTGTTGGAGCTGCCCAGTGTCTACGCCATTGCGAGCGCCGAACGCTTTGCACTCGGGGGCATCCGCACACTGCTGGGCTGTGGCGTCGTCACGCACCTCGCTTTCGGCTGTGAAGAGACGGATGTGCAAAAGCTCTATCGTCTCTGCGACGTGCTGGTGCACGAACCTCCCGCCTTTCGCAGCGCGCTCCACCGGCACCTCTCCATGGGCAAATCGTATCCGCGCGCACGCTACGACGCCCTGGCCGACATGAACACGCCGGAGGACATCCTGCACACGCTCACGCAGCCCAACAACATCCTCGCCATCGAATACCTGCGTGCCCTTGGCACCTATGCGCCCGACATCGAGCCCATTCCCATCACCCGCATCGGCAGCGGCTATCACATGGACACGCTCGACGGCACCTACTCCAGCGCCACGGCCATCCGCAAGGCGCTGCACAGCGGGGATGAAGCCGTGCTGTCCGCCATGCCCTCGTTTGTGGGCGGCGCCATGCTGTACGACCCCCAGTTCCCCATCCATCCGAACGCCGTCGGGCCGCTGATCCTGTACGCCATCCGCAGCATGTCCGCGCGGAGCCTGTCAGAGCTGCCGGACGTTGCAGAGGGGTTTGAAAACATATTGGCCCGGGCATCGCGCAAGTGCAACGACATCGATTCCTTTTATGAATCCGTCAAATCCAAGCGGTTCACGCTCGCGCGCTGTAAGCGCATCGGCCTTTGCGCCATGCTCGGCATCACCAACGAACAGGTGCACGCCACCGTGCGCAGCGGCGAGAGCGAGTACCTGCGCGTGCTTGCCATGACCTCCAAAGCTCGCTCCCTGCTGTCGGAAATCGCCAAGCGGCCGCATGCGCCGCTGATCCTGCGCAACGCAGACATTACCACGTGCCCATCCATCGTACAGCGCAATCTGACGACGGACGCCTTCAGTACCGACGTGCTCGCATTTGCTACGGGCAACGACGTCCACCGCGACGCGGAAGGGCCGATTATTCTTTGAGCGGGATCCCCTGCTGCTCCAGCAGCGCCAGGATCTCCGGCATGGCCTCCTCCGCCACGCGCCTTCCCTCGTCGATCACCGCCCGGGACTCCTTGGTGGCAAAGTGCCCACGCACAAACAGAACCTGCGGCACAAGCAGGACGTCTGCATCCACCTTGTGCAGTTTGGTGATCTCCCACTGCATGATGTCAATTGAGCGGTTGATCATGTCATACGCATTCATCCCCTGCACATCATATTCGCCGCCGCAATAGCCGACGTCTACGCCAATGATGACGTCGGCTCCGTTTTCGCGCAATACCCCGCACGGGAGCCGCTCGATGACGCCGCCGTCCACATAGACGCGCCCATCGATCGAAACGGGGACAAAGATCCCCGGTATGGACATGCTCGCGCGGACGGCGCGGCTGATTTCTCCCTCATGCATGGCAACCAGCTTGCCAGCCGCTGCGTCCACCGCCACGCAATAGAGCGGGATGCTGGTTTCGCCAAACCGTTTGCGATGAGTCAACAGGCTGATGAGCGCCTCCAACTTGTCTCCGCGGATCAGGCCGCCCGCTCCCAGCTTGCCGATGTCCAGATAGTCGCGTATGTTCATCTGCAGCACGAACTTTTCCAACAGGTGTAAATCCGTACCGGCGGCATAGATGGAGGCTACGATGGCGCCAATACTGGAACCGGCAATCAAATCGATCGGAATATGATGTTCCTCCAGCACCTGCAGCACGCCGATGTGAGCAAATCCCTTTGTGCTGCCAGCGCCCAGCGCAAGGCCGACTTTCTTTTTCATGTCTCTCTCCTGCATATCGGAAAATCCTGGATGCTATAGTTTATACAGTATACCGCATTTTTGAACCGGTGCGCAATCCGGAGGAAAAAAACCGTGAGACGTCATCTTGTATCCATCGCGCTGCTGTTGCTGCTGTGCGCAGGGTTGCTGTCACATGCGCAGGCTTGCACACAGGCCGCCGCGCAGGCGTTCGTGCTCTGGTGGGACAGCGTGCTGCCGGCGCTGTTTCCCTTCTATCTGTGTACTTCCCTGCTGCTGCAGCAGGAGCTGCTGCCCGCGCTCTCGCGCCTGCTGCGCCGCCCGGCCGCAGTGTTGCGCCTGCCGGAACCGCTGTTGCCCTGCTGCGCACTCGGCGCGGTAGCCGGGTACCCGACCGGGGCGCGGCTGTGCGCCGCGCTCGGCATCGCGTCCTGTGTGCCATATTGCAACCTGTGCAGTCCGATGTTCCTGGCCGCCGTCATCGCCACAGGCATGCTGCACGCCCCATCGCTCACGCTCCCGCTCTGCATCGCCCACTACGGCAGCGCGCTGCTGCTCGTGCTGCTGTCGCCACGTCCGCTCTCGTCCGGCGCAAATGCATGTCAGGAAATGGACTCCGGCGCACGCGGAGGAATCATTCGCATGGTGGGCGACGGCATGTCGGCCATGTTGCAGATCGGTGGCTGCATCTGCCTCTTCGCCGTGTTATCGGAGCTGCTGCAGCAGCTCGGCGTCTATGCCGTGTTGGACGGCTGGCTGCAGCAGGTTGGCGTGCCGGCCGGCCTCACCGCCGCGCTGCTGCACGGCCTGCTGGAATTTACGGGCGGGTGCGCCGCCGTCGCCGCGCTGCCCCTCCCGCCGCGCGCCGCGCTCGCCTGTTGCGCGTTTCTCTCCTCGTTTGGCGGTTTCTGCGTGTACCTCCAGACGCGGTTGTTCGTCGAGGGAGGCAGCTGGCAATACCTGTTGACCAAGCTCGTGCAGGGACTGCTTGCCGCGCTGCTTGCCGCGCTGCTTGCGCCCGCCTTCCTGCCCGCCGACGCCACGGCCATGTCCCAAAATGCCGAAACCTATCTTGGCAACGCCCTTGCCGGCGGCAGCCTGTTGCTGGCCTCCTCCGTCGCCATGGCAGGCACTTACCTGGCGGCGCTGGTGCTCGCCAAAGTCGCGAACCGCCCACGAACAACCGCCGATCCCCGCCGCGGCACCACATAACAAAATGAGGGACCGAAACCGGTCCCTCCACAGGCGGCAGCCATGTGCCGATCATGCTCAATAATCGTCGTCCTCGTCGTCAAAATCAAAGAGCTTCTTGCGCTGCTTCTTCGGCTTTTGATGTTTGGGCTCTTCGTCGTCCCATTCCTCGTCAAACTCGTCGTCGTCGTCGATCTCAAACATCTTGGAAAGGAAGTTTTTCTTCTTCGGCTTGGCCCGACGCTCCTCTTCATGATCCTCCTCAACGTTCCGCGTGCGCTGTGGCGCGGCGGGGCGTTCAAACTGGCGCGTCAGCCCATCGTCCGCATAGCCGGCGGCCGGCTGCGGAGCGGGTTGATAAACCGGCTGCGCTGTCTGCTGGTAGGCAGGCTGTTCCTGATATGCCGGCTGCTGATACGCCGGTTGCTGCTGATAAACAGGCTGCTCCGGCTGCACGGGGCGCTGCGGTTGCTGCGCAGCCGAGACGCCGAGTTCGTTCCTGTTCTGCGCAATCATGGAATGGTACTCAGTCAGATACCGCTGCACATCGGACAGGATATCGTCGGCATATTTCCGCGCGCCGTTATAAATGGCGTTGGCATTGGCTTCCGCCTCGGCGGAAATCTGCGCTGCGCGGGCGCAGGCCTCTTTATAGACCTCCGCATCGCTCACGCGAGTTTCATACTCGACCTGGGCCTGATGGTACAGGTTCTCCGCGCTCGACTGCGCCTGGGACAGCACGCCGTCCGCCTCCTCATGCGCCTGCGCCAGAATCTCCTCCGCCTGTTCTTTGGCGTCGTTGATACGGTTTTCTGCCTCCGCAAGGACCCCGGTCGCCCGGCGAATGTCCTCCGGAATGGTGACCTTCAAATCGCCCAGCAGGTCGTACAGGCGCTCAATCTCGACGACGCGCCGGTTCTGGCCGCTGAACTTGGTGCGCGGGCTCTCCTCGAGCTCCTGTTCGATGCTCGCAATGATGCTGTAAATTTTCATCGTCTGTGCAGTGCTCATGATCGTAATAACCTTTCTGCAATTATTTTCCTGTTGCAATCGGGTACCAGCCCCGCGATGTCACCGCCGTAAGCGCCGATCTCTTTGACCGTGCTGGAACTCAGGAAGGACAGCGACGGCGACGCCATGAAATAGACTGTCCGGACTGCTGGCTCCATGTGCCGGTTGATCGCATCAATCTGAAATTCATATTCAAAGTCCGTAATGGCCCGCAGGCCACGAATGATATAACCAGCGCCCACTTGTTTGGTAAAGTTGACCAACAACCCGTCAAAGCTCTCGACCGAAACACCGGTCATCCGCTCTGCATCCAACACGCGCCGGATCATTTCCACCCGTTCCTCAGCGGAAAAGGTGGCGGACTTGGCAGAATTGTTCAGCACGCCCACATAGATATGGTCGAACAGCTCCACCGCATTGCGCAGCACATCCAGGTGACCCACCGTAAACGGGTCAAAGCTGCCGGGATAAACGCCAATTTTCATATGGTTCCGTCACTTTCAAGGCTGTCGTCGTACTCCATTTCGCTGACGGCGCACTTGCCAAGCTTTTTCGTCCTGCGCAAGCGCATGACGCCGGGAACAGCCTGTAACTCGTCTGTCGCGGCATGCTCGACCAAAACCAGACCGCCGCGCCGCATCAGCCCTGCGCGAAACAGGCGCTCCGCCGCATCGACGCCGAACCCGCTCGCATAGGGCGGATCCAGAAACGCAAAGTCAAACCGCACGCCAGAAGCCGTCAGCCGCTCGATAGCGACCCGATAGTCGAACTGCAGCACGGTGACGCGCTCCATGAGCCGCAAATCCCGCGCATTCTTGCGGATCAGCTGCGCGCAGGCGGGCGACTGATCGTTACAAACGACAAGAGACGCGCCACGGGACGCCGCCTCCAGACCCAGATTGCCGGATCCGGAGAACAAATCCAGCACATGGCTGCCCGGCAAATCGAACTGCAGGCTGCCAAACACGGCCTCCTTGACGCGGTCGAGCGTTGGGCGCGTATCCAGCCCGGGAAGCGCGTCAAACTGCCTTCCTCTGGCGCTTCCGGCAATAATGCGCACTGACACCCTCCTCATTGCCTACGTAGATACCGTATTATAACATTTTGCGTCACAAGTTACAAGTAGAGAAAAGCAATTGTAAAATACGATTTATCTGCTAAAATAGAAACAGCGGTACCCCGTCTGCAACGGGGAACGAACAAGTTCATGCAGGAGATTACTATGATTTTATTGAAAAACGGCCGTATCTATCCCATTTCCCGGCCGCCCTTCACCGGCGACCTGCTCATCGACGGCGGCAAGATCGTCGCGCTTGGCACGGGTCTGACCGCAGACGGCGCGCGCGCCATCGACGTTGCCGGATGCGCTGTACTGCCCGGGTTCGTCGACCCCCACTGTCACATCGGCATGTGGGAGGACGGCATCGGCAGCGAGGGCGCGGATGGAAACGAAATTTCCGACCCCATCACCCCGCAGATGCGCGCAATCGACGGGCTCAACCCGTTTGACCCCTGCTTTGCAGAAGCCCGCGCCGCCGGCGTGACGACCGTAGTCACCGGCCCCGGCTCCGCTAACGTCATCGGGGGGCAGTTCGCCGCGCTCAAGACGGCCGGCAACTCTGTGGAGGATATGTTGATCCGCGCGCCCATCGCCATGAAAGCCGCCATGGGCGAGAACCCGAAGCGGGTGTATGGCGATAAAAAGACGTCCCCGTACACGCGCATGGCCATTGCCGCCCTGTTCCGCAAAACCATGGCCAGCGCGCAGGAGTATGCCGCCGCCAAGCGGGAAGCCGCTGACGACTCCGGCAAAAAACCTGCATTTGATTTGGGGCTCGAGGCGCTGCTGCCCGTGCTCAATGGCGAGCTCCCGCTGAAAATTCACGCCCACCGCGCCGACGACATCCTGACTGCACTGCGGCTGGCACGGGAATTTCATCTGCGCATCTCGCTCGAGCATTGCACGGAAGGCTATCTCATCGCCGAGGAGCTAAAGTCCCAGCTCGACGCGCTGGGCGGCGTCCCGGTCATACTGGGGCCCCTGCTGTCCGACCGCTCCAAGGTGGAGCTGAAGAACCTGTCGTTCCGCGCGCCGGCCATCCTGCACGCCGCCGGGATCGAGTTTGCGCTGATGACGGACCATCCCGTCATTCCGGTGCAATATCTCCCCGTCAGCGCGGCGCTCGCGGTGCGCGAAGGGCTGGACGAAGAGACGGCACTTGCCGCCATCACGCTGCATGCGGCGCGCGCCGTGGGGCTGGATGACCGGATCGGCTCGCTCGAACCCGGCAAGGACGCCGATATCGCCGTGTTCGCCGGGCACCCGCTCGACATGCGCACCCGCTGCAAGCTGACGCTGATCGGCGGCAACGTAGTCTACGAAGACACCCCGAAACAGGCCGGCTGATGAAGGGGGTACGCCGTCATGCTGCGTGCAACGAGAACGGAAATCTGCCTGCCAAACCTCTCCCACAACATTGCGGTCATCCGCAGTTCGCTGCGTCCTGAGACGAAGTTCCTCGCCGTGGTCAAGGCCAACGCCTATGGCCACGGCCTGGAAGAGGTCGCCCGCTATGTCGCCGCCCACGGCGCAGACTATCTCGGCGTGGCGATTGCGGAGGAGGGCGTCCGGTTGCGGGAGGCGGGCATCGATACCCCCATTCTGATTCTGGGCGCGTCGATGGACACGCACATCGACTGCATCCTCGACTATGGCCTCACTCCGACGGTCTTTTCCATCCACACGCTGCAGAGCCTGCAGGAGGCCGCCGCGGCACGCCAAAAAACCTGCCGGTTTCACTTCAAGGTGGACACCGGCATGAACCGCATCGGCTTTGTGGACCCCGACGCCTTCCAGGAGGCGCTCGACTATCTGGCGCAATGCCCCAACCTGGTATTCGAAGGCATGTTTACGCATTTTGCGGTTTCGGAACTGCCAGACAAGCGCTTTACGCTCGCACAGGCGGAGCGCTTTGAGCAATATGTCGCTCTGGCCGCCCGGCACGGCTATCGGCCGCTCCTGCACGCCTGCAACAGCGGCGGCGCACTGGAGCTGCCGGCGCTGCAATACGACATGGTGCGAGGCGGCATTGCGCTGTATGGCTATCATCCGGCGGGCAGCAATGCGCCGGACGTTGGCCTGCGTCCCGTCCTGAGCTGGAAGACCAACGTCGTCAACGTGAAAGACGTCCCGAGCGGCGAAACGGTCAGCTATGGGCGGACGTTCACCGCCAGGCGTCCCACGCGGGTGGCCACGCTGCCCGTCGGCTATGGCGACGGCTACAAGCGCTGCCTGTCCAACCGCGCGTATGTGCTGATCCACGGCCGGCGCGCGCCGCAGATCGGCACCGTCTGCATGGACCAGATCATGTGCGACGTGACGGACATTCCAGACGTGCAGATCGGGGACGAAGTCGTCCTGCTTGGCACGCAGGGTGAAGAAACGATCACGGCGGACGAAATGGCGCAATGGGCAGACACGATCAGCTATGAGATCCTGTTGTGCATCAGCGAGCGCGTTCCGCGCGTATTTCTTCCCTGATCGCGTCGATCACATCCCCCGCCACCAACATGCGGTTTCCCAAAAGAGCATAGGCACGATCCGCGGATGCGCCCAGCAGATACGCTGCGGCGCACGCTGCGTCTATGGGCAATAGCCGCTGCGCCAGCAGCGCCAGCAGCAGCCCGGTCAGCACGTCCCCGCTCCCGCCCTTGGCAAGCCCGGGATTGCCGGACGTGTTGAGCAGCACGCGCTCCCCATCGCTGATGCAGGTGGTGGCGCCCTTAAGCAGCACCGTGCAGCGCCACCGGGCGGCCATTTCCCGGGCAATGCCGATCGGGTCGGCAAGCACGGCAGCCGTTTCGCACTGCATGAGGCGCGCCATCTCCGCCGGGTGCGGCGTCAACACGCAGTTGGCGCGCAGCAGCGAAAGCATCTCCTGCCGGCGGGCAAGCAGGTTGAGCGCGTCCGCGTCGATGACGGCGGGCAGGCCGGACGAGAGCACCGCCTCCAACAGTGAAGCGTCGGCCATCTCCCCCATGCCGCTGCCAATGCCCACGGCCGTGGCTCCCGGGAGCAGGCGTGCTGCCGCCGCCTGCGCCTGCACGTCCCAGTCCGTCCCGTCCCCGCAGGGCGCGCACATGGCCTCAGGCACCTGTGCAAACGCCGGCTTGACCGCCGCAGGTACGGCGACGGTCAGCAGCCCGGCGCCCCCGCGCAGCGCCGCACGCGCGCTGAGCAGCGACGCGCCGGTATAGCGCGCGCTGCCCACGCAGAGCAGCGCGCGGCCATTGTTCCCCTTGTGGCTGTCCAGCGGCCGCGCGGGCAGCAGCGCAGCCACGTCCCCCTCCTCCAGCCAGCAGACCGTGCCTGCGGCCGGATCCTGTTCCGCAATGGGGTGCACGCTGACGCGCCCGGCGCACGACCGTCCGGGAAACAGCAGCAGCCCGCGCTTGAGATACTGGAACGTCACCGTCTCGTCCGCCTCCACTGCCGCGCCGCACCGGCGGCCGGTCAGCCCGTCGATACCGGACGGGATATCCACGGCAATCTTATACGCGTCCGAGCGATTCAGCGCACCGATCAGCTCGCAGAGCTGCGGTGACAGCTCGCGCGAGAGTCCCGTGCCAAAGAGCGCATCCACCACGCAGCGGTACGCATCGAACTGCGGGGCGTCCTCGAGCAGACGGCAGCCGCAGGCAAGGGCGCGCGTATAGTTGGTCAGCGCGTCGCCGCGCAGGGCCGCCGGGCTGCCGGAGAGGAACCCATCCGCCGGGTAGCCGGCCTCGTGCAGCAGACGGAGCACGGCCAGCCCGTCCCCGCCGTTGTTGCCGGCGCCGCAAAGCACGAGCGTGCGCTCCGGCGGGCGCACCTGCCGGCGCACGGCCTGGGCAACCCCTTCAGCGGCGCGCTCCATGAGCGTCAGCCCCGGAATGCCATAGTCCTCGATCAGCGCGCGGTCTGCCAGCCGCGACTCTTCGGGCGTCAGTATCTGTTTCATATCCCCTCTCCTTCCGCCGCATCGGCAAACGGCGCCACCGCCTGCAGGGAAACCCCATAGGAGAACCCGCGCCCCTGCAGCCGCTGCAACACGCGCTCCGCCCGCTTGTCGGCAGGCAACGCGGCAAACTGCCGCCAGTATTTTTCGGCAACGGCTGCGGCGTTGGCCTGCTCCACCTCGTCCGTCACGGCGGACAGCGCCTCTTCAATGACCTCCGGCGGCAGCTCGTGCGCATGCAGCTGCTCCCGCAGGTGACGGCGGCTGACGGGCTTGGTCCTGAGGCGCGACTCAATGAAATCAGCGGCAAACTTCGCATCGTCCGCCAGTCCCAGCTCTTTGAGCCGTTCGATGACCTGGGAAATCTCATATTCGCCAAATTGCTGTTCATCCAGATACCGCTCCAACTCCCGCACGGTGCGCGCCCGATAGCCCAGGTATCGAAGCGCCGCATCCATGGGCGTGCCGGAGGGCCGTTTTCTTGTTTCTCTCATTTTCATGCAACCATCATATCACAATCGCGGTCTTATATACAGGACTGCTTGAATTTTTTCGTCTCTCCAGTAGGAACAGGCGCCAAACAGGACTGATGAACAAATTGTAACAAATGCCCATTTGGATAGGATTGGATGAATACTTTGGTGCATAATATAAGTGCCCCAATACATGCAGGAGGAAATGCAATGGCAAACAATCTCTTTTTTGAGGAACAGCCCGACACCGACCTGGAACTCGTTCCCGACGACGGGTCGGTCGACACCGCTCTGGATCCGGAGCCGCTGTTCCAGGATAAAAAGAAACGCTCATTGGGAAGCAAACGAAACCTGTTTCTCATCGTCGGTCTCGCCCTTGCGCTGATACTGGTGCTTGGGGCTGTCTATTATATCATTACGCAGAACCGGATTTCCGATGAAATTGCCGCCCAGGCCGCCGCGGAACAGGAGGCGCAGCGCCAACAGGCTGAGCTTGCGCTCAAACAGACGCAGGAATATGATGAGATTGTCAACTCCAAGTATTTTCTGGAGGGCGTTACCGTAGAAGGCGTTGCCATCGGCGGAAAGACCATGTCCGAGGCCGAAGCCATGCTGAAAGAACTGATTGCCTCCAAAGCGCTTTCCGGCAAGCTTCCGCTTACGCTGAACGACCAGACCTATTATTTTGACCTGAGCACCGTGCCCGTCACAACCAACCTGGCAGATGTGCTCGCCCAGGCCTTCCAGCTCGCGCGCTCCGGCAATGTGGAAGATGTCCTGACGGAAGCCGAAAACATCCGTACCAACGGAAAAGCCTTTACGCTCACGCTGCAATACGACTTTTCCTCCATCAGCGCGCAGGTCGCCGCGCTGGCGGCTGAGATCGACCAGCCCGCCAGCAGCGCCACCTTCGATAAGATTGACAAGGACGCCCACACCGTAACCATTGCGCAGGGTACTAGCGGCATTGCCGTCGACCAGCAGGCGCTGGTGCAGAGCATCACGACGGCGCTGATGGGCGGCGACTATACCACCCCCATCGCCATCCCGTTGCAGGCCTCGCCTTCCATCAGCCCGGATGCGCAGGTTACCTTCCTCTCCACCAGCGCGGAGACCAGCTTCAGCGGCAGCAGCAGCAACCGCATCTACAACATCCAAAAGGGTGCGGATCTGATAAACGGCTACGTGCTGAAACCGGGCGAAACCTTTTCGACTAACGGCGTGCTCGGCACGCGCACGCTGGCCAACGGCTGGAAGATGGCCAACGCCTACGTCAGCGGCACCACGGAGGAGCAGGCGGGCGGCGGCGTATGCCAACTTTCGTCCACACTGTACAATGCGGTTGTGAAAGCGGACCTCGAGATCGTCTCTCGCCGCAATCACTCCATGCCCGTGTCGTATATGCGCAAAGGGCTGGACGCGACGATCAACTCCGTGGGCAACATCATCGACTTTAAATTTAAAAACAACACGGATTCGGACGTGGTTATCTTCGCTTGGACCTCGGGCAAGACCCTGCATTTTAAGCTGTATCGCTGCGAGTTCGCCACAGACGAGTACGACGAGATCCGCCTGACGAGTGAAAAAATCGATACCATCTATCCCTCCGGAGAGATGGTCGAGGAGCTGGATCCGACGCTGCCTGTCGGATCTGAAGAGATCGTGGTAGAGCGCAAGAACGGCGAGCGCTGGCAGTCCTACAAAAACTACTATAAGGATGGCAAGCTCGTCAAAACCGAAAAGCTCGCCGTGTCCACCTATAGCGCCTTCGACGGCAAAAAGCTGGTCGGCCCGTCGCCCTCCCCCACGCTGACGCCGTCGAACACGCCGGAACCCGCCGTGACGCCGGCGCCCGTCCCCTCGGACACGCCGTCACCGGCATTGCCTTCGCCTGCGACGCCATCGCCGTCCCCATCACCCACTCCAACGTCCGAACCCGACACAGGCGGGGAGGAACCCGACACGGGTGGCGAAGAACCCGGCGGTGATGGACCCATTCCAATCGGCTAATGGACGCACCGCCGCCGGACGCGGTTAAACAATATGCGCCGCCTGTCACAGGCGGCGCATTTGTTTGCGCAAAGTTCTCCCCAGAGCGGCATCACAAAACATAGCGTTCGATAAAATCCGCCACGCCGTCTTCCTGACAGGACGGCACGATAATGGAAGCGGCTTTGAGCACTTCCCTGGTGCTGTTGGCCACCGCCACGCCATAACCCGCCCACTCGATCATACTCAGATCCAGCGTGCTGTCGCCAATGGCCGCCACTTCCGCCTGCACAACACCGCGCAGATCTGCCAGCTGCGCGAGCGCGGCGCCCTTGGACACCTCCACGCCGTTGATCTCGATAAACCCGGGCTGCGAGATCGTGACGGCCGCGCGGCCCTGCAGCGCCGCCTGTATCTGTGGGCACAGCTCCACGGCGCGCTCCGGCTCCGCATAGGCCAGCACCTTCGGGATGTTGGCATGGCGCATCCGCCTGAGTTCCGGCTCAATCCGAAATGGCAGATCGGTCCGTTCATGATAGTAACGGAAAAAGTCGCAATCGTGCTCCGCTACGACCGTATCGCCCTCAAAAATCTGCACGTGGATGCCCAGCGAGTGGGCCAGCTCCAGCACATCCGCCACCAGATCCTCCGGCAGCGCATGGATCGCGATCGGCGCGCCGTCCGGCGCATGTACCAGCATGGCGCCGCCGTACTGGATCGTCGGCCCCTCGATCTCCAGCTGCGTCCAGATCTTCCGGCTCGACAGGAACCCCCGGCCGGTGGCAATGGTCACAAATACGCCCGCCGCCTGCGCCGCACGGATGGCTGCCAGGTTCCTCGGGCTGATGACGTCCTTTTCCCACGTCAGCGTCAAATCGATGTCTAAAGCAATCAAACGAATCTTGCCGTCCATAGGCCGTCCCCCACTCAGCGGATCTGCCCATCGCCACGGACGACATATTTCACGCTCGTCAACTCATGGAGGCCCATGGGTCCGCGCGCATGCAACTTTTGCGTACTGATGCCGATCTCCGCGCCGAACCCGAACTCCTCCCCATCGGTAAACCGCGTAGAGGCGTTGACATAGACCGCGGCCGCATCCACCTCGTTCAAAAAGCGCTCCGCAGATGGCAGGTGCTGTGTGACAATGCATTCGCTGTGCCGCGTTCCATAGCGGTTGATGTGGGCGATGGCCTCCTCCAGGCTGTCCACCACACGGATGGAGAGGATGTAGTCGCCATATTCCGTGGACCAGTCCTCCTCTGTGGCGGCCGTGGCCTGCGGCAGGATCGCGCAGGTGCGCGGGCAGCCGCGCAACGCGGTGTGGTACGCGCTGAGCGCATCCGCAATGTGCGGTAGCGCCGCCGCCGCCACGTCAGCATGCACGAGAAGCGTCTCGCATGCGTTGCAGACGGCCGGCCGGGAACACTTGGCGTTGGTCACGATGGCAGCGGCCATGGCGAGGTCTGCCGATGCGTCCACATATGTATGGCATACGCCCACGCCCGTTTCGATGACCGGCACCGTAGCGTTGCGTACAACAGACTGTATCAACCCGGCGCCGCCGCGCGGGATCAACACGTCCAGATAGCCGTTGAGCCGCATCATCTCCGTAGCCGTTTCGCGCGAGGTGTCCCGCACCAGCTGGATCGCTCCCTTGGGAATGCCGGCGTTCTCCGCCGCCTCCGCCAGGCAGTCCGCCACCGCGATATTGGTGCGGATCGCCTCGGAGCCGCCGCGCAGCAGGCACGCATTCGACGATTTGAGGCACAGGCCTATCGCGTCTGCCGTGACGTTTGGGCGCGCCTCGTAGATGATGCCGACCACGCCAAGCGGCACGCGGCGTTTTTCAATGGACAGGCCGTTTGGCCGGCGGAAAACGGCGTCCGCCCCGCCCACGGGATCCGGCAGCGACGCCACCTTCCGAAGCCCGCCCGCCATGCCAGAAATGCGCGCCGGAGAAAGCGCCAGCCGATCCAGCAACGCCTCAGTGCGCCCCGCGTCCCTGGCCGCGGCAAGGTCGAGCGCGTTGGCGGCCAAAATGGCGTCTGTCTGTGCCTCCAGCGCATCGGCCATGGCGCACAGCGCCGCATTTTTGGTTTTCGTGTCAACAGTTAGCAGACGATAGGATGCCTCTTTGGCGCATTGCGCCCGTTGTTGCAATGTCATAATAATGCTTTGCCTCTCTCCAGTTTGCAATAGTATACTACAAATCGCGGGGAGAGGCAACCATGGGTCCTCAGCTCTCCATGCTCTCCAGATAGTGGTTGATCTCTTCGAGCGAATTAAACAGCACGCCCTCCTGCAGCTCGGCACGCGCCTCTTCTCCGAGCCCGTCCAGGGAAACCTCCAGTTCCAGTACGGGCGCCATTGCCAGCGTGTCCGTCTGCATCTGGCAGACCTCCAAATTGCCCTGTGCATCGGCACGGAGCAGCAGGTGTTTGGGGCAGTAGCTCTCGGTGCTGACCACCACGCGCACAAGTTCCGACGTAAAACTCGTGATAACGGCATCCGGCCAGTAGGCCGCCAGCTCCTGGCGTGTCATCCCAACGAGCGCGGAAGTGTCCGTCGCGGCCACGGTCTCACGATGCTGACAGCCAAGGTAACAGATGTCGCGCTCCACACGCGTCTCCGGCAAAATGGACGGCTCGCCAATGCGGTCCACCTCGGCCGCGTCCTGCTCCTGTTCGGCCTCCTGTTGCATCGGCGCCATCGTCAACGCCAGCCCCAGCAGCAGCCCGGCAGCGAGCGCAAGCGCAGTACACACGAGAATCCTCCGGTTCTCCCTCAAAAAACTCAACATATGGACAGACCTCCTGCTCCGAGTGTATCCCGAAACCGGGTCTGATATTCGGTGCGCCGACGCACGCCACGCCCCGCTTTTCAATTCGGCCAGATTCTGGTATACTATAGCTCATACGTTCCGGCTTTGTTTGGAGGTCGTTCGCTTGCTGTTTGATCTGTTGTCCGTGGCCTATCTGGCGGCGTTCATCGTTTCCGGAATCGGGGTCAGCCGGTGGTTGTTCTCCGGGGAGCGGCCGCTGGTGCGCATCTGGCTCGGCTGTGTGGCCGCGCTGGTCCTGCTGCTGTGGCTACCGGCGCTCTGGGCGTTCCTGCTGGACTTTACGCTGCTTGCCCAACTCCTTGCGCTCGTCACGGCCTGCTGTCTCGGCTGCCTGAGCTATCTGCTCGCAAGGCGCAAGCAGCGCGAGCGCACGCCCTGGGCAGACGAGTCCGCGCCGCTGTTCACGCTGCTGCCGCTGTTCGTGCTCGGGATCATCCTGCTGTCCACGCACACGATCGTCAACCGGGACGGCGCGCTGTGGGTCGGGCAGTCCACCTACGGCGACCTCGCCATGCACCTCGGGTTCATCACGAGCATTGCGGAACAGGGCACTTTCCCGCCCATGTATTCCATCTGCCCGGACACGCCCGTCGGCTATCCGTTCCTGTCCGACAGCATCAGCTCCACGTTCTATGTGCTGGGAGCCGACCTGCGCTTTGCGACCATGTTGCCGGCCATGTTTGCCTATGGGCTCGTGCTGCTCGGCGTATACCTCTTTTTCGAACGCTGGCTCTCGGAAAAGAGACTGGCCTGCTTTGCGGCGCTGCTCTTCTTCGTGGGCGGCGGGTTCGGATTTGCCTATTTCTTCGATCTGGCACAGTTCCAGCCGGACCGGCTGGCCAGCCTGTTTACGGCCTTCTACGAGACGCCGACCAACTATCCCACCTATGGCCTGCGCTGGGTCAACCCGATTGCGGACATGCTGATCCCACAGCGCGCCACGCTGTTCGGCTGGGCGCTGCTGTTCCCCTGCCTCTACCTGCTCTACCGCGCCGCATTTGAGCGCGAAACGCGCCTGTTCTACCCGCTGGGCATCCTCGCTGGTGCGCTTCCGCTCGTCCACACGCATTCGTTCCTGGCGCTCGGGCTCGTCAGCGTCGTCTACTTCCTGCGCAGCATTGCGCGCGTGGAGGGCAAGGCGCAGCTCCTGGGATATTTGAAATACGCCGGCATCGTCGCGCTGCTGGCGGGGCCGCAGCTGCTGTGTTTTACCTTCCGGCAATCCGGCAGCTTTTTGCACCTCAACTGGAACTGGGACAACGTGAGCGACTCGTTCCTGTGGTTTTACATCAAGAACTGGGGACTGTTGTTCGTGCTGTTGCCGATCGCCTATCTGGACGCGGGCAAGCACGACCGCGCCGTCTACCGCGGGATCCTGCTGCTCTGGCTGCTGGGCGAGACGGTGCAGTTCCAACCCAACGCATATGACAACAACAAGATCCTGTTCATCTGGTTCGCGTTCACGTGCGGGCTTGTGGCCAAATGGCTCATCGGCACCTATCGCAAGCTGCAAGCGCAGGCGCGGCTCGCGCACGGCCCGCTGCTTGGCACGCGCGTGCTGGCGGCGTTCGTCTGCATCGCGCTGTTCCTCTCCGGCACGCTGACGCTCATGCGCGAGTGGAATTCGGAATACCAACTCGTCGGCGCCGAGGAAGTGGAGGCCGCGGACTTTGTGCGCGAAAACACGGCGCCGGACGCCACATTCCTGACCTGCAACAACCACAACAACGCTATCGCGGCGCTCACGGGACGCAACATCGTCTGCGGCTCCGGTACATTCCTGTATTTCCACGGCGTGGACTACAGCGCGCGCGAACAGGCGCTTGCCGGCCTGTTCGAAACTCCCGAAACCGCCCTGCAAGCGCTGCAAGAGACCTATTCCATTGACTACGTGTACATTGGACCCTACGAACGGGCCAACTACGACTGCGACATCGACTACTTTAACGCGCACGCGAGCATCGTGTTCGACAACGGCTCCGTCGTGATCTACGAGCTCAGTCCAGCCCCATGAGGAAGCGGTACACCGGGCGCATCAGCAAAAACGCGTCCGCAATCTCCTCCGCAATCGCGGGCGAATACGTGCGGCTCAGCTCCGGCGACGAAAAGCAGAAGCTGAGCGAGCGGCGGTTGAGCCAGGGCAGCAATGCCGGGTCGCCATCCGTAAACTTCGGCCGGCGATAGGCCTCGCCCTCTACCCGGAACCGCGTCGCAAACCGCGGCTCGCTCACCAGCGCGAGAAACTTTTCCGGCATGGCGCGCATGCGCTCCCGCATTGCGCCCATCTGTGCCGGGTCGGGCGCATACATCCCCATGCCGTAGCCATAGCATTCCCGTTCAAACTCGGCGTACATCACAAAGCACTCGCTCGTGCGCTTTTCCGCCGGCTTAAACGCAAGCCAAACGTGATCGCGATAGGGCGACTTGTCCTTTGAATAGCGTGTGTCGCGCCGGATACGCGACACGATGGCGGCCGGCCGCGGATTGAACGCCGGATTGATATCCAGCGCCACCGGCAGCAGCCGTTCGGCCAGCGCCAGCATGGGCTGCTGCACCAGACGGCGATACCGCTCTCGGTTGGCCTCGAAAAACTCGCGATAGTTTTGAAACGCAATTTCCCAGAAAAACTGATACATCTCCTCCGGGCAACCACGAAATTCCGTCATTTGTTACCACCTTCTCCATCCTGACGCGGCATGTGCCGCACCGCCTCCCGCTGCTTCATGCGCACTGCAGGTTCCGGGCGGAAGGACAGCCGCTTGGGCGTCCGGTCGGCAGGAGCGCCGGCTTGCTCCGGCGACGCTTCGCCCGTGAGCCACGCGGCGACCGGCGCAGCCTGCGCCATGTCTATCACGTGGGCGGCCGGGGTTCCCGGCGCTGTCCCCTGTACGGGCGCCTGCGGCGTGGCGTACGGCCGCTGCGGCGCGGATGTGGCAGGCGGCTCCGGCTGTACCGGCTGTACCGACTGTACGGGCGCCTGCGGCGTGGCATACGGCCGCTGCGACGCGGATGCGGCGGGCGGTACCGGCTGTACCGGCTGTACGGGCTGTACAGGCGCCTGCGGCGTGGCATACGGCCGCTGCGACGCGGATGCGGCGGGCGGCTCCGGCTGTACCGGCTGTACAGGCTGTACAGGCGCCCGCGGCGTGGCTGTCTGCTTCCAATGCGGCTTCGCCGCGTCAAAAGGCCGATCAGTCGTCTGCTGTGGGCGCGTAAACTGTGCGCTATGACGCTGCACTACGACAGTTTCCTCTGTATTGTGCGCAATGCCATCGTCAAATTCCGGCACGACCGTCGGCATCAGCGGCCGCCTCGTCGGCGTGTAGTGCCTGCGGCGCTCATCTGCTATGCGCACATAGTCCTCCGGTCCACGCGCTGAGGAAAGGCGCAATGGCTCCGGCGGCTCTTCTTCAAACGCGAGATCGATCGACTCGTCGACCGGCTCATCCTCATCCTCATCTTCATCGCCATCCTCCAGTGCGAGGCCGCCCGTCTTGCGATGTTCCAACACCGCCAGCACGACCAGCGCGACAAAACATAGCAGCAAGATGGCCCCGATCCCAATCAGCACCGTCGAAAGCGTCGCGTTCAAGCCGCTTACAAGGCCGCCCGATTGCTCGATAGTCGGCGTCGGGGAAGGCAGAGGCGTCTCAGTCACTGTGGGATATGCCACGGTCAACATGGCGCTGGTCAACTGCCGCTCCGTCCCGGCCGGGTCGGTGCCCTTGATGGAAAACGTCAAATTGCGCGGCGAACCAATGACTAGGCTCTCCTCAAAGATGGTATCTCCAGCGGCCAACCGCTCATATGTGGCAAGGTCGCCGAGCGTGGATTCCATGAGCACCGCGTCCGTCAATTCCACGGCGCTGCCATTGCGGATCGTTACGCGCACACGGACGGCGCCCGTCTGCGCCGTCCACGGCTCGAGAATCTCGGGCAGCAGTACGACGTCGAGCTGAGAGTCGTCCACAAACGGATGGACCTCATACGTCGTCTCATATGTCGGCTCATACTTCCCGCCGAGCGCGTCCTCTCCGGTCAGGCGGAACGCCACATTGCGCACCGGCTCGGTGGCGACGGGCACGACCAGATACGACAACGTCCGTTCTTCCCCTGGAGAAAGAGAGAAGGGATCTCCGTGCACAGGATTGCTCAGCTCGTCCGTGATCTGAATCTCATTGACAGTCTGGTTGCCGTTGTTGACGGCCGTGATCGTGAACGGGACGCCGGCCGCCGTGGGCGTGCCCATCTCCACGCGCAGGTCGATTTGCACGTTGACCATGGACAGCGTGACCGGGTCGATGGCGGAGAACGTCTTGGTCTTGCCGTTCACCTCATAGGTGACGATGGGGGCGGACACCACGTCCTCCGTGCCCATCGTATAGACAAAGGACTGGGTCAATGTGCCGCCTGCATTGAGCGTGTGGTTGCGGAAAATGGGGTTGTCGCTGATCTGCTCGTCGATGACCGTAATGTTGGTCATGTCAAACTTGGTATCGTTGGACAGCTCATAGGTCAGCGTAATGGTATCGCCCTGCTTGGCATATGCGCTGCTGACCGTGCGCTGGATGGAGATCACAGGCTCGATCGCCCGCGCAATCGTCACCGGCACTTCGAGGGTGTGCGGTTCGCCATACTGGAGCCAGTTTACCTGAAACAGCAGCTCCAGGCCAATGCGCGAGTCCGGCACTTCATACAGCAGGGGGAACGTCGCCGACCCGCCCGGCGGGATGACGCAATCCTCCATGCCCTCAATCGTAAAAATAGCATTGTCAAGACCGATTGTAATCTCGTGCAACTCAAAGTCGGAGTGGTTGGAAACCTCAAACGTCAGCAAAACCGGTCCGCTTTCGGAGAGCTCCGCAGGATCGGCTGTCACCACGACGCCGACCTCGTCCGCAGCCAGCGCGGGCGCCGCAAGGGCAAGCGAAAGCAGCGCCAGCAGCGCCGTTACCAGCCAGAGCCCCTTACGTTTCATCTTCATCACTCCTCTTCCGCTTCCTCACACGGGATATCCACCGTCACGGCAAACGCCCTGACCGTTTCGGCGCCCAGCCGCGGCGCGACCTTCCCGTCGGTCCGGTCCGTAATCTTTTCGCAAAGCGCGGCCGTTGCCTCCGTTGGCACCCATATCGCGGCCGTTACCGCTTCGGCATACTGAACGTCCTCCTGCTGGCCGCCCTCCCGTAACAGCGGTTCCACGCGGCCCCAGAGCGCATAGGGCACGTCCACAGTGAGCAGCCGGCAGTCACGCATTTCGATCTGCCCGGCTGCGCGTACCGCAGCGGCCGTGGCGCGCGCATAAGCGCGCACCAGCCCGCCGGCGCCAAGCAGGATCCCGCCAAAGTAGCGCGTCACCACCACCAGCACGTCCGTCACGCCAATATGGCGCAACGTCTCCAGCATTGGCAGACCCGCCGTGCCGGAAGGCTCCCCATCGTCGGAAAAGCGGGCGCAGCCGCCCGTCCGCCCGATGGAGTAGGCAAAGCAGTTGTGCGTTGCATCCCAATGGCGCTTACGCACCTGCTCCAGCAAGCGCAGCGCCTCCTGCTCGTCCACCACCGGAAAACACCGCCCGATAAACCGGGAGCGTTTGATGACGATCTCCGCTTCGCTCGTCTGTTTTACGGTACGATATGCCATTTACGCCCGCTTCATTCTGCAAAAGCTCTTTTTGCCCTTGCGAAGAATGACGCCGTCGCCATCGAGCGCCGCTGCCGGCAGCACCTCTGCAAAGGACTCCACCTTGCGTTCCCCCGCATACACTGCGCCATCGCCAATGAGCCGGCGCGCATCCGACTTGGACTTGGCCAGCCCCGCCAGCACCAGCAGGTCCGGCAACCGCAGGCCGCTTTCCTCTACCTGCTGCCCGGTGAGCGCCACCGTGGGCATGTTGGAAAAGTCGCTGCCGCCGCCAAACAGCGCTTCCGCCGCCGCCTGCGCCTGCTGTGCCGCCTCCGTGCCATGCACCTGCTCGGTCAGCGTAAATGCCAGCGTACGCTTCGCCTCGTTGATCGCCGCGTCGCGCAGCGCGCCCAGCCGCCGCACCTCGTCCATCGGCAAAAACGTCAATAGCGCCAGGCAACGTTCCACGTCCGCATCGTCGACATTGCGCCAGTACTGGTAAAATTCATACGGACTGCAACGCTCCGGGTCGAGCCAGAGCGCGCCTTTTTCCGTCTTGCCCATCTTCTTGCCTTCGCTCGTGGTCAGCAGCGTGGTGGTCAGGGCATACGCGGGCTTGTGTTCCTTGCGGCGAATCAGATCCGCTCCGCCCAGGATGTTGCTCCACTGGTCGTCACCGCCCATCTGCAGCACGCAGCCGGTCTTGCGATGCAGAACGAGGAAATCATAGCTCTGCATGAGCATGTAGCTCATTTCAAAGAAGGTCAGGCCACGCTCCATACGCTGCTTGTAGCACTCGGCCCGCAACATGTTGTTGACAGAAAAATGGACGCCAATGTCGCGCATGAACTCGAGGAAATTCAGCCCGCGGATCCACTCGGCGTTGTTGTATACCAGCGCCTTGCCGTCGGAAAAGTCGATCAGGCGCGCCATCTGCTTTTGGAAGCAGGCGGCATTGTGGTCGATCTCTTCGTTGGACATCATGCGCCGCATGTCCGTCTTGCCGGACGGGTCGCCGATCATGGCCGTGCCGCCGCCGAGCAACACAATGGGACGGTGGCCTGCACGCTGCATATGCGCCATCGTCATCAGCGCCACATAGTGGCCGATGTGCAAACTGTCTGCCGTCGGGTCAAACCCGATATAAAACGTGACCTTCTCCCTGCCGAGCAGGTCGCGCAGCTCTTCCGGATGCGAGCACTGTTTGAGGAAGCCGCGTTCCTCGAGCACGTCATAAACGTTTCGTTCCATTTCCCTTTCTCCTCTTACCCAGATGACGATATCATATCAAACAATGGGCAAAAGCGCAACTTGAGCAGGCGCCGGCACGCGGCCAAATGGTGTAAAGTTATCAAATCGGTAACATTTTCCGTGCGTTGCACGCTGTAGCCGATCCCAGCCGTGAGCAGCATACAAAAAAGGGCACGTTCACAGGAACGCGCCCTTTTCTCAAACGGAATCTTACATGCCGTAACGCTTCTTGAAGCGATCGACACGTCCGCCACTGTCCACCAGCTTTTGACGGCCGGTATAGAACGGGTGGCACTTGCTGCAAATTTCAACCTTCAGCTCTCCGCGAGTCGAGCCAGTGGTAAACGTCTCGCCGCACGCGCAGCGAACCGTTGCTTCGCCGTAAGACGGGTGGATGTCCTTTTTCATGCTCTTTCACTCCTTAAAAAACACTGCCAACGGCTATTATAGCCGCAACAAGCAAAAAATGCAAGCTTATTCTTATTAATTACTTCTAATTACTTCATTTTCCAAAGCGATTGGAAGCGGTATACCCATCTTTTTCATAAATGCGCACCCACTCTTTGATCCGCTGCAGAAACTCCTCGTTCGTGTTCGTCTTAGCCAGCATGCCAATCAGCTGCTCCGTCACTTCCGCAGGATTGCCGCCCGCAAGTACGCGCCGGATGGTACGCACGCCATCCAGCTCTTCCTGCGACAACAACAGATCGTCGCGGCGCGTGCCGGACTTATAGATATCGATAGCCGGGAAAATCCGCTTTTCGGACAACTTTCGATCCAGGTGGATTTCCATATTGCCCGTGCCCTTGAATTCTTCATAGACCATATCGTCCATGCGGCTGCCCGTCTCCGACAAGGCGGTCGCAATGACCGTAAGGCTGCCGCCGTTTTCGATGTTCCGGGCGGCGCCGAAAAACCGCTTGGGCTTGTGCAGCGCGCCTGGGTCCATGCCGCCGGAAAGCGTGCGCCCCGTGGGCGGAATCGTCAGGTTGTATGCGCGCGCCAGGCGCGTGAGGCTGTCCATCAGGATGACGACGTCCTTGCCGTGCTCGACCAGGCGCATGGCCCGCTCCAGCACCATCTCCGCCACGCGGGTATGATGCTCCGGCAGCTCGTCAAAGGTAGAATACAGCACTTCGCCGCGAATGGACCGCTGCATATCGGTCACCTCTTCCGGCCGCTCGTCGATCAACAGCACGATGAGATGCGAATCAGGATAGTTGTCGGCAATGCCGTTGGCAATGCTCTTGAGCAGCGTAGTCTTGCCGGCTTTCGGCTGCGAGACGATCATCGCACGTTGTCCCTTGCCGATGGGCGCGATCAGGTCGATCAGGCGGATGGACAGGTCGTTTTTCGCGCCCGTCCGCTCGAGCGTGTACCGCTCGTTCGGAAAGATGGGAACCAGGTTTTCAAACGGTACGCGCTCGCTGAGCCGTTCCGGGTCCTCGCCGTTGACAGCCGTGATGTACAACAGCGCCAAAAAGCGCTCGTTTTCCTTCGACGGGCGGGTCTTGCCCGTGACCAGGTCGCCGGTGCGCAGGCCAAACCGCCGAATCTGCGCAATCGAGACATACACGTCGTGCGCGCCGGACAGGTAGTTTTCCGAGCGCAGGAAGCCATAGCCATCCGGCAGCACTTCGAGAACGCCTTCCGCGTCGCCACACTCGCCCGTCTGGAGCATCTCCGGCACAGCCGGGTTGCTCGTGCCATAGTCCTTGTTGTAATAGCCCTCCTGGCGATTGCGATAGCGACGCTCTTCTTCGTAGCCGTTTTCCACAGGGGCATAGCCCCCCTGCTGCTGATAGCCGCCCTGCTGTTGATAGCCGCCGCGGTGCTGGTAATTGCCCTGATATCCCGCCTGCTGATATCCGCCACCCTGGTAGCCCCCCTGCTGGTAACCACCCTGCTGATATCCGCCGCCCTGATACCCGCCCTGCTGATAGCTGCGGCGCGGCTGATACCCGCCCTGCTGATAGCCGCGGCTTTCATAGGATGGCTTTTGATAGCTTTGCGGACGCGGCGTGTACGACGCGCGCATCCGCGGCGCAGACAGGTCATGCACCGTCACAGGCGCGCTGCCTGCGCGCTGGGCCGGCGACGGCACAGCTTCTCCCACAGGTTCCGACGTCTCCTTCTGTACTGTCGGTTCAGCAGCGGCATTTGCCGGCTCGGCGACTTCGTCTGCCGCCTCGTTTTGCGGCACGACGCCCCCATTCATAATGATCCGGACCAGCTCCGGTTTTCGATACTTGGTAATCGACTTTACGCCCTGGAGTTTTGCGATTTCGCGCAAATCACCAAGACTCTTGGCCTCTAATTGCTCTTGATTCAATTTATTGCTCCTCTCTTAACGGGAAATGAATAAAGATATAAAAAGATGCACGCATCCGTATGCAGCCAATATCCACTCAATATAATCATACTCCCCAGTCTACCCGGTGTCAAGCTGGGACCGGACGGTTTTCACATCTTTCTCACGATTCGACGCCCTGCATACGCAGTTTCGTTCCATTTGAAGTACATTTAGCCGCATACCTGTCCCAGAAGCCGCATAGGATGTGGCAAACGGCAACGTATCTTCATGCCTGGGGGGATTGCATATGAACGATCGCAGGGACACCGAACTGACCAAGCTCCGCCCGCGCGCACACAGCATCCACATCGACAACCGGATGCGCATCAGCGTGACGGGCGTTGCGGATGTGGAGAGCTTCAACGAGCAGGACGTCATGCTGATGACCGAAGCAGGGCCGCTGAACATCGTGGGTACCAACCTCCATCTTGCAAAATTAAACCTTGAGGACGGGCAAATCAGCATCGAGGGCGAGATCCTGGCGCTCGACTATGAGCCGCCGGAAAGCGAGCGCCGCGGACTGTTCGGCAAGGTGTTCCGCTGAAATGTCCGAGCAGATCGTCGCACAGCCCTATATCGCGCTTACCTGCCTGTACGCCGGCCTCGCCTGTGGATTGACTTACGACCTGCTCAGGTTGCCTCGCTATCTGTGCCGGTTGCGGATTGTCGAGGGGCTGTGCGACCTGCTATTCGTCGTGTCGCTCGGCGTAGTTCTCGCCGCAACACTGCTGCTCACCACCGGCGGCAAGTTGCGGCTCTATCTGTTCCTCTTTGCCGGCGCCGGTTTCGCCGTCGAACAGTTTGCCGTATTTGGAACGATTTCACGCATCGTTCACACACGCGCTCGCAAAAGGACTGGAAACTGCTGAAAAATATGCTATACTTAGTATATGGCCAAGCAGTTTCGTTTTAAACTCAAAGCGCGGTATGTCATCCTGGCGTTTTTGCTGGCATTTTGTATTCTTGGCGGCATCTATCTGTCCCAGCAGACCAAAATGACCACCATCGCCGAGGACACCGCCGCGTTGCAGGCACAGCTGGACGCGCTCCGGGTGGAGGAAGAGCGTCTGGAACGCATGCTCGAATATATGCAGACAGACGACTATCTGCTGCAATATGCGCGGGAAAAGCTGGGCTATGTATTTCCCGACGACATTAAGTTTTATGAGTAACCAACAATTCCCTGCCGCTTCCCGGCGGATCGCCATCGTCGATATCGGAAGCAATTCCATCCGCTACATGGAGGCCGAACACAGCGCTGTTGGGCCTGTTTTTTCGCGAAAGGAAGTCTACACCACGCGTCTGGCCGAAGGTCTACTCGCAACCGGCTGCCTCTCCGAAGCGCGCATGGCCCAGTCGCTCGACGTGCTGCGCCGGCTCGCCGTGCAGGCTGCGGCTCATGGGTGCCGGCCCTACGCCTATGCCACCAGCGCCGTCCGCGACGCGCGGAACCGGGAATCGTTTGTTGGGCGCATAGCGCTTGCAACCGGCATGCCGGTCCGAGTACTTGCCGGCAACGAGGAGGCAGCCTTTGCCTATGTAGGCGCGACAGGCGGTCGTGGCGGGCTGATCGACATCGGCGGGGGCAGCACGCAGGTGACGTGTGGCGCCTTCCGGCAAAGCTTCCCACTGGGCTGCGTGCGCGTCAAGGATCTATGCGGCGACCGGCCCCTCGCAGAGAGCAGGCGCATGATGCAGGCCCCTTTCGCCGAGACGTTCCAGCTCCCCCCGCTGCCGCAGACGCAATGGACGGCCGTCGGCGGCACGTCCACCACCCTGGCCGCGCTGCACCTGCATCTTGAACAATACGACCCCGTACAGGTCGCCCGATGTCAGATGACGTTGGGCGACGTACAGGCGCTGCTCTGCCGGCTGGACGACCTGGGCGATGCGGGGCGCAGTGCGTTGCCGCTGCTCGCCCAGCGGCACGACGTCATCCTGGGCGGGGGCGCCATCCTGACCTGGTTGATGGAGCGGCTGTCGATCGTACAAATTGCCTTTTCCGATGCAGACGGCATGGAAGGATACGCAAGGTCGATACTGGGGTGCTGAGAAAGCATGTACAACCGCATGAAAAGCGCCGCCCGGTTCCTGTAGGAACCGGGCGGCGCCATAATGCCCGATCCAGTTACCGCGTAGGATCCACCTCGTCAAAATTCATCTGGTTCTTATCCTCCAGCACGATCTCACAGGTCAACGTCTCGCCCGATCGATAGACCTCGACGACGATGGTATCGCCAATGGCACAGCCGCCGATCATGTCAATCAGCTGCGACTGCTCCGTAATGGCCTGCCCGTTGGCAGAAAGGATGATATCGCCCGCGCGCAACCCGGCGCGCGACGCAGGTCCGCCCGCCACGACGCTGTCGACATAGACGCCTGAGGACAGCGGCAGATCCATCTGCGCGGCAATGGCCTCCGTCAACGTATAGACCGTGATGCCGACGGCCGGGCGCTGAATGCCGCCCTCTGTCACCAGAAGCTCCATGATCTCGCGCACCGTATTGATCGGCAGCGCAAACCCGATCCCCTCCGCGCTGACGGCATTGCCATACTCATCATACCCGGCAGTGATGGACTTGGCGCTGTTCATGCCGACGACCTCGCCACGCATGTTGAGCAGCGGACCACCGCTGTTGCCAAAGTTGATCGCCGCGTCGGTCTGCAAATAGGTGTTGGTATGCCCGTCGATCGTGATCTCCCGCGCGCTGGCAGAGATCACGCCGAAGGTCGTCGTGTTGGCGAGGCGGTCGGTATCGAGCGGGTTGCCGATGGCGACGACAAATTCGCCCACGCGCACGTCATCCGAGTTGCCTATCGCCACCGGCACGAGCCCCGCATGTTCCACTTTCAGGACGGCCACGTCCGTCTCATTGTCCGCGCCGATCAGGGCCGCCGGCACCTCCTCGCCGGTGGAGAGCAGCACGGTGATCTCCTCCGCGCCCTCAATCACATGCGCATTGGTCAGGATATATCCCTCGCTGGAGACGATGAACCCGCTGCCGCTGCCATAGATCGACAGCATGCGCCGTTCCCCGAACATCTGCGTGGTATAGTTGATGACGCCCACGACGGAGGGCGACGCCGCGTCAAAGATATCCGGGATGGGGTTGGCCTGCAACCAGGGCTCGATACCCTCCAGTTCCGGCGCCACGCCATCCAACTCCGGCATATCGCGGCCGCCCGGCACGGGCGTGGACGCCGGCAAAGTGGGCGCCGGCTGTGTCGGCTCCGGCCCTGTGGGGAAGCCGGGCGTGGGGAACGCGGCTTCCCAATCCCTCCAGTTCAGAAAGCGTTCGCCGCGCAGTACCACCGAAAGCACCAGCAGCACGGCCAGCACGGCGACCAGCACGATGACTGTAATGCCAAATCCGCCAATCCGACGACGCCGCGGGCGCTCGCCCTGCGGAAAGGGGTATTGTCCATTAAATTCCATACTTGACTCCTCCCTCCAGCGTCGGCTGCCGCCGGTTTGGCGACGGCGCGCGCTTGAGTGTAAATGTGAAATTGCTGCCCTTGCCGCGGACGCTCTTGAGCGTAATCGTCTGCCCATGCTGGTCGATAATGCGTTTGACGATCGACAGGCCGAGGCCGGTGCCGCTCTGCTTTGTGGGCGTGTGCGCTTTTTCGACCTTGTAAAACCGGTCGAACACGTGCGGGACATCCTCCTCGGGAATGCCCTGGCCGGAATCCTGAATGCTGACGTACACCTCTTTGCGCAACGCATATGTCGCAATCCGCAGCTTGCTGCGCGGCGGCGAATATTTGATCGCGTTGTCGATGATGTTCCTCAGCACCTGCGAAATCTGCGCGCTGTCCGCTTCTACAAAGTACTGTTCCTGCGCAAACTTGACCTCCACTTCCATCTGCTGGTCGTAAATGCGCGCCTCAAACGTGATCAGCGTCCGCCGGATCAGCTCGTTAATATCGAAGATTTCCAGTTTGATGGCCGTCTTGCCGGACTCGATGCGCGCAAGATCCAGCAAGTCGTTGACCATGGTGGTCATGCGCCGCGTTTCGGAGAGCACGACGTCGATATACTTGTCGTATTCTTCCCGGCCGATCGTCCCGTCCTGCATGGCCTCCAAAAAGCCGCGCATGGAGGTCAGCGGCGAGCGCAGCTCGTGGCTGACGTTTGAGACGAAGTCCCTGCGCGTCGCCTCAAGATCTTTGAGCTGGTCCGCCATGTTGTTGAAGCTGCGTGCCAGTTGTGTCGCCTCATCCGTCCCGGTAATGGGGATGCGCAGGTTGAAGTCCCC
Source organism: uncultured Eubacteriales bacterium (assembly GCA_900549955.1). Classification (GTDB taxonomy): domain Bacteria; phylum Bacillota; class Clostridia; order Christensenellales; family CAG-138; genus Aphodomorpha. The sequence goes on from URQH01000002.1 coordinate 81,398, forward strand.
CTTGCTGTAACGCTGTACAATCTCGTTGATCTCCATGAACGGGCGGATCATGCGCGACGAGGAATAGTATACCGCAATGATACAAAACAGTACGGCGATCAGCAGTACCAGTACGATTTCCATCCAGACGGCGCGCAGCGTCCTGCTGGAGACGGAGTAGTCCAGGTGCAGCAGCACGGCATCGGAAGGCACGCCGTTTTCATATGCAAGCGATACGCCGCTGATCGTGGGAAACGGCAGAAGATCGCCATAATAGTCGTATCGTTCCTCCTGCCCCGCCGCCGCAAACAGCTGCGTGCGCTCCGCTTCCCCCAGCATCCGCTCCGCCGCCGGCTGCCACTTGTCGTCCGCAAAATACGTGTCGTGCGTGCCGTCCGCTCCATAGATCTCGATCAGGCCATCGCTCTGCCGCGCAATGATCTCCAGCTCCGCCGCAGCGCTCTCCTCCGGCAGCTCGGAAGCGCGTACCAATGCGCATAGTGCTGAAATCTCCGCCAGTTCTCCCGTGAGCAGCTCGCGCATCTCATAGCGCAACTGGCTCTGAAAGAGCGCAATAACCGTTACGCCGACGAGCACGATCAGCCCCAGCGTAACGGTCAAATATGTCGCGAGCATGCGCGAAAACAGGGTTCGGAGAAAATCGCGGCGCATGGGCCCTCTTCTGCTTACTGTTGTTCGAACTTATAGCCGACACCCCATACGGTCTTGAGCTGCCACTGGTGATTGTCCCCCAGCTTCTCGCGGATCCGCTTGACATGGACATCAACCGTGCGGGAATCGCCAAAGAAGTCAAACCCCCAGACCTGCTCGAGCAGCTGCTCCCGCGTGAACACCTTGCCTGCATGCGACGCAAGGAAATACAGCAGCTCGATCTCCTTGGGCGGCATCTCCAGCTGGCGGCCGTCGAGCAGTACCGCATAGTTTTCCAGCGAGACGGACAGGCCGTCGAGCTGGATCGTACGCTCCGGCTCCACCGGCGCGCTTCTGCGCAACACGGCCTTGATGCGCGCGATCAGCTCCTTTGCGTCGAACGGCTTTGCAATATAGTCGTCAGCGCCCAGTTCGAGCCCCTGCACGCGGTCCCCCGTATCTCCCTTTGCCGTGAGCATGATGACGGGCGTTTCGCTTTCCATGCGGATGTCGTGCAGCACGGACCAGCCATCCCGTCCCGGCAACATCACATCCAGCACCACCAGCGCCGGACGCGTCTCGTGAAAGGCGGCGAGCGCCATCCCGCCATCCGCGCAGGTAGCCACCTGAAAGCCGGCCTTTTTGAGATACAATTCTATGATGGCCAGTATATTTCGGTCATCATCAATGACCAAAATGGTACCGTTTTCCATGTATCACACCTCCGGAAGTTTGCGGGTCTGCATACCTCCCCGCATATATGTTGCATTATACCACAGAACGCAGCATTTGTCCAACCGCACCGCCACGGGCGGCATCCTGGCCGTTTCAGGCCGGGGTATTTCCCCCACCGGGCTTCATTTTAACGTGACAACCGTCACGCCGGCGTCCCCTTCGCCATAGGCGCCGAGCCGATACGATTTCACGCGCGGATGCGTCTTGAGAAACGCCTGCACCCCAGCACGCAGCGCGCCCGTGCCCTTGCCATGGATGATGGAAAACTCCTTGACGCCCGTAATCATCGCGTCGTCGATAAACCGGTCGATCTCCACGGTCGCCTCGTCCACCATCTTACCGCGCAGATCCAGCTCAAGAAAACTACGGGCAGGCTCCGAAAGCTTGACCTGAAACGCCGCCTTTGGCTTTTCGGGCTTGGTCGCCGCCGGGCGCAGATCGGACAGCTTGACGGTCATCTTCATGGCGCCGGCCTGCACGAGCACCTCCTGGCGTGCATCCGGCGCTTTCAGCACGGATGCGTCCCTTCCAATGGTCAGCACATGCACGAGATCGCCCGGGCGGACGGTCTTGGGAGCCTCGCCCTCGGCAAGACGGCGCTCGGTCTCGCCCGCCAGCCGGGCTTCGCCGGCGCGCATGGCATCTCTCGCCTGCTGCACGGCACGCTCCAGAGAGCGGGAATCCGCTACCTTCAGCGAACGCAAACCGGCAATGAGCGTTTCCATCTCCTGCCGCGTCTGCTGTACGAGCTTTTTGGCATCCTCGCGCGCATTCTGCCGCAGCTGTGCCTTTTCGGACTCCAGCCGCCGCCGCTGTTCCTCAAGTTCCGCACGTACACGCTGCGCTTCCCAGCGATCCTGCTGCGCGGCCTCTCGCGCCGCTTCCGCCTCCCGGCGCGCCGCCTCCGCGCCCGAAAGCACGTCCTCAAACGCAACGTCACGCTTGAGCAGAAAGTCCCGTGCGCGGTCGATAATGGAAGCCGGCAGGCCAAGTCGCTCAGAAATCTCGAACGCGTTCGACTTACCCGGAATGCCGATATACAACCGGTAGGTCGGGCACAGGCGATCGACATCAAACTCCATTGACGCGTTCTGCATCCCCGGGCGGGTCAGCGCAAACGCCTTGATTTCGCTGTAATGCGTCGTGGCCATCGTCAGCGCGCCGCGCTCATACAGGGCCTCCAAAATCGCCTGGGCGAGTGCGGCGCCCTCGACCGGGTCGGTGCCGGCGCCCAGCTCGTCCAGCAGCACCAGGCTGCCTTCTCCGGCCTGTTCCAGAATCTCCACGGTATTGGTCATGTGCGAGGAGAACGTCGACAGGGACTGCTCAATGGACTGCTCGTCGCCAATGTCTGCAAAGACCTCGTCAAAGACGGACAGCTCCGTGCGCGCATCCGCCGGCACGAACATGCCGGACATGGCCATGAGCGCAAACAGGCCAACGGTCTTGAGTGTGACCGTCTTGCCGCCGGTGTTGGGCCCAGTGATGATCAGCGTGCGGAAATCCGTGCCAAGCCATACGTCGACCGGCACGACGCTGTCCGCCGGCAGCAGCGGGTGCCGGCCCTCGACGATGTGAAAGCGCCGGTCGGCATGCAGCTTCGGGCGGACGGCACGCATGTCGCGGGCGAGTATGGCGCGCGCAAAGATCACATCCAGCGCGCCCAGCAGGTTCAGGCTGGCATGCAGCTCCTCCGCTACGGGATCGACCAGCGCGGTCAACCCGGCGAGGATGCGCCCGATCTCCACCTGCTCCTGCGCCTGCAACTGGCGCAGCTCGTTGCCCAGCTCCACCGCCGCGGACGGCTCAATGAACAGCGTGGCGCCGCTGCCGCTCTGATCGTGCACCAGGCCTGCGACCTGCGCCCGATGCTCCGCCTTGACCGGCAGCGCAAACCGCCCGTTGCGCACCGTGATGATCGGCTCCTGCAAAAATTTCTGATAGACGGGGCTCTTGATCATTGCGTTCAGCTTGTCCCGCATGCGCTCGTTGGTGATGCGAACCTGGCGGCGAATGCGCGCCAGTTCCGGAGAAGCATTGTCCGCAAGCTCATCTTCCGAAAGGATGCAACGGCCAATCTCCTCCTCAATGGAGCGGTGCGAACACAGCCGGTTAGCCATGGCGGAGAGCAGCCCCGGCGTCTCGCCGCCATGCAGCGTTTCCCGCGCCTTTCTCGCCACACGCAGGCACTGCGCGCAGGCGAGCAGCTCGCCCATGGTCAGCGCATGGGCGGCATGGATGCGCACCAGCAGGTCCCGGATATCCGGAAACCCCTCTACCGGTGTACGGCCTGTGCGCCGGTAGATTGCGTCGGCCTCCTCCGTCTGCTGCAACAGCCGCTCCGCCTCCTGCAAATCGCTCACCGGTTGCAGGGCAAACGACGCCTCCCGCCCAACCTCCGAGGCCAGATGGGTGCGAAGCCTGTCACAAATCTTATCGTATTCCAGTATGGTCAGCGCCCGTTGATTCATAGGTCCCTCCCAGGACGATCGGCTCTTTGCCGCCGGAACATCGCGGCACGCCGCATGTGCCCGCCGCTTTTGGCGTGTCTATCTTACCACGCGGGGCCAAAAGCGTCAAACCGCGTCCAAAAGCAAAGGCCGCCCCCCTGCAGGGGGCGGCGGCAAAAGCGCAAACGCGTTTACTGCGGCGGCAGAATGTCCAGCCTGGCGCGTGCCAGGGAGATGCCATTCTGCTCCAGCGTCTCCTTGGCCCGCACGCGCAGGTCATACGTCACGTCCAGCAGCTCGGTCCGCGCGCACCACGCCCAGATCGTGTAGGTCTGCACGCCGCCCAGCAGGTCCGTCAGCGCGGCCTGCGGCGCCGGGTCCTGTAGCACCCGCTCATCGGCAGCGGCTGCCTGCTCCAGCAGCTTGCACACGAGGCGGGAGTCTGCCGCATAGGCCACCGGCAGCTGCACCTCTGCGCGCCGCGTCTCCTCCGTGGACGAATTGACCAGCGTGGAATTGGATATCACGCCATTGGGGAACACCACCGTGCGGTTGTCCGGCGTCAAAATGGAGGTAAAATAGATGTTGATATCCTGCACCGTACCGGCCTCGCCGTTCACGGTGATATAGTCGCCAAGGCCAAAGGGCTTGAACAGGATGATGAGCAATCCGCCGGCCAGGTTGGAAAAGCTGTTCTGCAGCGCCAGGCCGATGGCCAGTGCCGCCGAGCTGAGCATCGCCACCACGGACGACGTATTGGCGCCCATCAGGATGATAAACAGAATGACAATCAGGATCCGAAGGCCAATCCCTACGGCGCTCGCCAGAAACGAGCGCATTGTGGGCGACAGCGGATCGGACACCTTGGAAGCCCGCTTTCCCTGTCTGGTACGGATGTGCCGCGCAACCCACTTGGCGATACGGAAGCCAACAAACAGCAGCACCGCGCCCGCGAGGATGCGCAGGCCGAACTTCATGACAAAATCCCAGACTTCTTCCCAAAATGTTGGTTTCACAGTTGATCTCCCGTTGCTTTATGCGATCTTGACGCAGATGATCTTGGCACTCTCCTGACTGCCGCCCTTGCCGCGCGTCCCCACGACCAGGTAATTGTTGAATACGGCGGGCGTAGAGTCGATCCGGGACCCGAGGTCCAGAGAATACAGCAGCGCAGAGGTACTTGCGTCATACAACTTCACCATGCCCGCGCGGTCGCACTGGATCAGGTACGCGCTGTCGTTTTCATCGTATACGACGACGGGCGAAGACCAGTAGTCCCCCGCGCCTGCATCTTCAATGCTCCACGCAACTTCTCCGGTGGTCTTGTCATATGCGACGATACGCCCGCCCAGCGAATTGCCGCCGGTACCGGTCGGCGCCTCCGGGTCCACCACGTCGTCCACGGCGGGCTCGCTCGTCATCACGGCCAGGTCCATCGCGTAGATAACCAGATTGGAAATGTTGCCGCGCCCCACGTGCGGCGTCGCCAGCGTCCCGCCGTTGTTGCTTGCGTCCCCGGTGGAAGCAGCCCATTGTTTTTGCCAGACCACTTCGCCTGTCAGGCCGTTGATCTTCTTGTGCCAGGAATATCCAAATCCCTCGCCCAACTCGCCCACAGAAGTATTGGCCTGGCTCGCCGTATACAGATAGATCGTGCCGTCGTCATAGCTCTCCTCGATCACGACGGTAGCGTCCGCATCCTCGCCCACGTCCGTAACAAACAGCAGGTCGTAGGTGTTAGCATCGACACACTGTAGCCTGCCGCCATTGTCGGTAAAATACAGATAGTTGCGAAAGGCGGCCACCGAGCTTTCCACGCCATACCAGCGGCTGTTGGCTGCATCGCTCTTCGAGTATCCGGCGCCTTCATAGCGATACTTGACCAGTCGCTCGGGGTTGATGGATACCGTGCCTGCCGCCGCATCAAACTGCGTATTCAGCTTGCTCGAATACAAGACGCCGTTTTCACCGGCATAAAACAACGTGTCGTTTGAGATGAGCGGGCTGCCGTCGTATGCCTGCCACCCGCGTTCGCCAAAATAGTCATACCCGCCAAAACGATGGATCTCCTCGTTTGTAATGAGCGAATAGACCCGGATGTAGGCGACAGAAAGGCCGTTTTCATTTTCCACCGGGATCCCCTGGCCGACATACAACAGCGGGTATCCGTTGGGATCGAGGCAGGCCGTCCCCTTCATGACCACGCCCACGTTGATCGGGTCGCGCGTGCGCGCGCCGGACTCAAGGTCGTAAAAGTAGATATAACCGTCCATGGCGGGGTAGATAACCTCGACAAACCCCTCCTTGGTCTTGTAGGTTTCCGACACGCCCAGCACCGGGCGCACCTCATCCGGCCACTGCACGATCAGCGGCTGCCCGGTCCACCCCGTGCCCGTCCAGCTGTCGATCTGTCCGATACGCTCTTCCCAGGCGCGATACAGGCGCCGCTCAGAGACGACGGTCGTACCATAGGCAAAGGTGTTTCGATAGTTGTTGCCGCCAAAGGTCAACAGCCCGGGCACATCGGTATAGTCTTCGTCCCTGCCAAAGGAAACGGGGTTGCTGCGGGTATAGGAGTTGGTGTCCCCTCCATTGACCTGCAGCACGGTGGAAAACCCAAGCCGTTCCGGCGCGGCCGCTTCGCTGCCCACGACGGAAATATTGTCCGGCAGGGGCGGCTTTGGCGTTGCCTCGGCCGGTACCGTTGGCGACGAGCTCGGCAACGGCGTGTTCTCCGCCGCAGCCTCTCTGGCAGGCGATACAATGGCGCGCACGAGCAGAAAGATCCCGATGCCGATGCCAACCACCGAGAACAGAAACAGGAAAAACCTCGGTTGCATTCGCCTGCGCGCCACAAGACCCCTCCTTTAGGAAATGGTTATGCCAAACACGTCCATACCGCGCGTGCCGACGATGATCGTGTTGCCATATACCACCGGCGACGCCTCGATGTTGCGCTCTGCATCGAACTTCGACAGCTGCGTACCCGTTCTGCCATCGAGCAGATACACGTTTCCAACGCTGTCGCAAGTGACGATGTATGCGTTGCCGGCCGCATCGTAGACTGCCACCGGCGAACTCCACGAATAGCCGTCCGAAGCAAACCGCCACCGTTCGGTGCCCGTGTTTTTGTCGATCGCGACCAGGTAGCCGTGATCCACATCCGGCACGCGGGCAAACGGTACGATGACCAGGTCGGAAATGCTGTTCTTGCCCAATACGGCCGTGGCCTGCACGCCGCCGGACACGCCGGAGCGCGTATACACGTTCATGTCGAACCGCCACACAATTTCGCCCGTAACCGCGTTGATCTTGAACAGCGGCGTCGTGCCATAGCTGTTTTCGTCTGCCGTAAAGTGCAGCGACGTGCCGACATACAGATATGCCGTGCGGTTGGCTTCGTCCTCTTCCAGCACGATGGATGCATTGGTATCGTCCAGCACATCCTGCGCCCAGACCAGCTCCATCGTGTTGAGATTGATGCACTGCATGAAACCGTCGTTCGTGACCAGATAGATGTACTCGCCCCAGACGACCGCGCTGTCCTCATACCCCATCCAGTACTTCTCCGCCGATGTGCTGCCGACAGAGCTGCGGGACGTATTATAACGGAATTTGACAACCTCGGAGGGCGCCATGGAGAGCGTCCCGGCCTGTTCGTCATACTGCGTGTTCAGCTTGATGGTGTACAGGATGGCGTTTTCGCCCGGATAGATCAGCGTGTCCGTCTCCGCGTCCACGAGCGGCGAACTGTCATAGGCGTGCCAGTCGCGGATGGCAAAGCTGTCCTTATATGCGCCAAACGTGTACAGGCAGCTGAAATCGACCAGGCTGTAGATGACCGCCCTGACGGTCTTGGCCGGATCGTCCGGATAGTTGTCGCCGGAACCGAGGTACAGGATGGGATACCCGCGCGGGTCAAGGGCGCCGGCGCCCTTGAACGGGATGCCGATGTCGAGCGTCGGGCGGGTGGCCTCTCCAGTCGAAATGTCGAAGAAATATACCTTGCCATCCAGGCAGGGAAGGATCCCCTCCACCAGTCCTTCCTTCTGTTTGGCCCAGTCATACATGTTCATGATCTGCTTGGTGCTCTGCGGCCAGCAGACGACGAGGGGTTGTCCCACCCAGCCGCTGCCGGACCAGTTGCCGCTGCCGCCGGGCTTGGCCATTTCGCCGATCTCGAAACTCCAGGCCTTGCTCAGCGTCTTGGAAGAGACGTTGGCCGTGCCATAAGCGGCGCCGCTGCGGTAGTTGTCGCCACGGAACGTGACGATACCATTGACGTTGGTGTAGGGTTCGTCATAATCAAAGAAAATCGGCGTCTCACGCTGATACGACTCGACGACCGTACCGTTGACCTCGATGTCCGTGGTATATCCCCAGTTGGCCGGATTGGAGCTGTCCACAGCATGCGGCATGTCAAAGCGCGGCGTGGGCGTGGGGCTCGGCGTCGGCGTGGGCTCTTGCGTCGGTTCCGGCGTTGGCGTTGCAAACAGGTCGGTCAAAAAACCGCCGTCATTTCCCTGTTGCTGGTCGCCGTCGCTCTGTCCGTTGCCGGACAGGCCCTTGATGGCCACAATGGCCAGCACCACGACAATTGCAAACAACAGCAGCACGATAAAGAACCGTGGCTGAATGCGCAGGCGTCTTCTCTTCCTTCTTCTCTGTTGCGTAGCCATGATCAGTCGTTCCCTCCCCACGCGCCAGACGCGCGTATAATCATCGTATTATTATAACACGCGCGCGGGCGCCGTTTGTTGATGATTTGTGAATTCTCACGGGCGCGGTGTGCAAAATCTGGAAATGATGCGCTCGGCCGCGCGCATCCCGTCGACAGCCGCGCTGACGATACCGCCGGCGTATCCCGCCCCCTCCCCAACCGGGTACAAACCCGGCCAGGAAACGGATTCGCCGGTTGCAGAGCGCATAATGCGTACCGGCGCACTGGTCCTGCTCTCCACGGCGGTCAACACGCCGTCCGGCAGATCAAACCCGCGCAGCTGCGCGGCAAATCCGCGGATGCCGGCCGCCACGCCGGCTGCCACGGGTTCCGGCAGGCAGGCCCACAAGTTGGCCGGCATGACGCCGGGGCGATACGTGGGCGTGACGGATCCAAAACTGCGCGGCATGTGATGCGACAAAAAATCATCAATGCGCGATGCAGGCGCGGCATACGTGCCGCCGCCGGCCGAAAACGCCTGCCGTTCGAGCCGTTCGCAAAAGCGTACGCCGTCGAGCGGCCCGTCGCCAAAGTCTTCCGGGCCAACCTGAACGACAATGGCGGCGTTGGCATTCTGTCCGTCGCGCGCATAGTCACTCATGCCATTGACAACCACCTGTTGCTCGCCGGAAGAAGAGGTGACCACGTAGCCGCCCGGGCACATGCAAAACGTGTACACCCCACGCGACCCGCTGCGCGCCGTGAGCCGGTATTCCGCCGCCCCAAGGCGAGGATCTCCGGCAAGCGCCCCATACTGCGCCCGGTCGATCATCGCCTGCGGGTGCTCCACACGCACGCCGACGGCAAACGCCTTCGGTTGCATGGCGACCCCTGCATGGAACAACATCCGATACGTGTCGCGCGCTCCCTGGCCAATGGCAAGGACGAGTGCGGCACAGGGGATTCGCTCCTCCCGGCCGCCGCACTTCACGCGCACGCCGCTGAGGGTGCCGCCGTCCTGCTCCAGGCCGCAAAGCGCGGTGGAAAAGCGGACTTCACCGCCCATTGCCTCGATCTTCTGCCGCAGATGGGAAACGACGAGCCGCAGGCGATTCGTCCCAATATGCGGCTTGGCCAGGTATGCAATTTCCGCCGGCGCGCCGTGCTCGACGAGCACGCGCAGCACGCTGGCGGCGCGCGGATCCTTGATGCGCGTCGTCAGTTTCCCGTCGGAAAATGTACCGGCGCCGCCTTCCCCAAACATGACATTGCTCTCCGGATCCAACGCCCCGCCGCTCCAGAAGCGCTGCACGTCCGCCGTGCGCTCCGACACGGGCCTGCCTCGCTCGACCACGAGCGGTTGGTATCCCTGCTGCGCCAGGCAGTATGCCGCAAACAGCCCTGCTGGGCCCAACCCGGCGACCAGTATGCGGCCGCGCGGCTCCTCCGTCCCCTGCGCCACCGGCGCCGGCACTTCCGGCGCAAACCTGCGAATGCCGGCATCTCCCCTTTGGAGAACGCGAATTTCCTGCGCCGGCGCAAGCGTTACGGCCACTTGCAGTTGAAAGTGAATGTCCTGTTTTTTTCGCGCATCGAGTGATTTGCGCAAGATTGTAATCGCGCAAACTGCATGCGCTGGAACGCGCAGCCTGGCTGCAGCCAGTGTGGGCAGCTCCTCCTCCGGCGTTCCCAGGGGTGCGCGAAAATCGGTCACAAGCGGCATATTTTTTTCTCCCATCCTTATGTGGAATGAAAACGGGGCAACCGAGTGTTGCCCCGCATGGCAATGGATTTGCATATGCCGACGCTTCAGGAGGAAGGCCTCAGCGTAACATGGACGGTCGTAACAGGCGCATCGCCAGAAAACAGCGAAGTCTGCAGTTCCACAGTGCTCTCTTCATCCCGGATAAGCGCAAACAGGTCGAGGTCGTATTCGCCGGCAGCCAGGTTCGTCACATCCACGAGCACGCGGATATCGCTGCGCTTTAAGATGCTGACCAGGCTGACCCGCCCTTCCACATGCAGATCGACCGCATAGACGTCGAGCGTAGCGGACAGGCCGTCGCCAAGTCCTTCCACTTCGATGGCCATCTGCTCAAATACGCGCTCAGACGTACTCTCGCGAATATCCACCGTAACGGAGGCCGTATTATCATCCTCCAGTTTTCCGGCTTCATCCAGCAGCCTTGTACCGGCGGGAATGATAATCTCGGATTTGACAATCGTCAGCTCGCTCAAACCGCTGACATTGATCGTGTCCAGTTTCACACTGTCGATCGTATCGAGTATGGATTGCTCCCCAACCAGGCGAACGGTCTCCGGCGTAACCGACACATCGAACAACTCGTGGTTGGTCGCCAGTGTGTCCGCTCCCTCGAGAGAACCTTCCGCATCGATTTCCACCGTCTTGACGGGGTAAATGGGGATGCGAACGGTAGCGGACGGCGTTGTTCCAACCAGAATGTCCGAGCTCATGACGTTGTCCTCTTCGTCATAGAGAAGGACTTCGAACGTGCTGAAGATGGACGAGGTTCTGCCGCTCAAATCGATCACGCACTCGGCGCGGCGCACCTGCTCAATGTCCGTTTTAGGCCCCTCCACGTCGATATATTGCGTAATGGAACAGTTGTCCATATCCGCCCAGTAACCCTCGGATACCTCGCCAGTGATGACAGGCGTCACAGGGACGGTCTTTCGCACAAGCGTGTCGATTTCCACCGTCGCAACGGATGGCGAAACGCTCTGCACCACGCCATATCCGGACGTCACGGTTGGATTGATAGGCAGCTCGTAGACGCGCGGCTCACTGATGTTGCGCAAACTGATCGTGGCGTTGATCTGGTTCGCGGTCAATGCGGCATAGTTCGTGACCTGCGTACGCACCTGGACGGTCACATTTCGCAGAATTTCAGCCCGGTCTCCGCGCACGCAAAGACCCTGCGCCAGCAATTCGGCCTCACCCTCAAAGCTGGTGGCCACATTCGTCACTGTTTTCGTACGGTACGGTTTCAAATCCGTCAGCACATAGCCCCACAAAAGAATGGCAAATAGCAGCGCTACGACCTTAATGACCAGATTCTTCGTGCAAAAGCCACGGATCGCGGCTACAATCCGTTTCCAAATTCCGGTGAAATCGGGATTATTTTTCATGCTTTTCCCTCCGTTTCGCCCAGTGGAACGGCATGTTGGTCTTCTGCAGGAACAGACTCTCCAGCAGATCCTGCAACGCCTTGGAGTCGATATAGCGTACCAGTTTGCCGTCCCGGGCAATGGAAATGGCGCCCGTCTCCTCGGAGACGACGATCGTCACGCTGTCCGACACCGTGGAGATGCCGAGCGCCGCGCGATGGCGCGTTCCCAGTTCGCGCGCAAGGTTCAGATCGTCCGACAGCGGCAAAAAGCACCCGGCCGCCACCACGCGCGTGCCGCGCACGATGACAGCGCCGTCGTGCAGCGGCGTATTTGGTTCAAAGATGTTCTCGAGCAACGCGCCGGAAATGACGCCGTCTACCAGCGTGCCCGTATTGATGATATCGCCCAGCGCCGTTTTGCGTTCCACGACGAGCAGCATGCCAACGCGCCGCCTGGACATGGACAAAATGGCGCGCTGCACGTCGCGCACGAGCGCCTCGGATTCATACGTTGTAGCGTCAAACAGGTTGCCCAGCTGCTTTCCGCTGCGCCCCAGCCGCTCCAGCACACGGCGGATTTCCGGCTGGAACAGAATGACGATCACGATGATGATGGAGCCGGACTGCAGGAACGAATCCAGCACCCATCTGAGCGTGTTCAGCTGGAGCAACTGGCTGGCGACCGAGCACAAAAAGAGGAGCGCAATGCCTTTGAGCACCTCAAAGGCCTGCGTTTCCTTTGTCCAGATGATCAGTTTATACAGCAATACGCAGATGATGAGAATGTCGATCAGATCGTAGATCTGAATCTGCGAGAAGCTGCTGGCCAACGCCTTGATGACATCATCGTACGCCAATGTCCCTGTCCTTTCTGTTTCCCCATAGATATACCACAACGACCGCACGCAAAGCAACGCGTCAGCGCCGATCCAGCACGTGCGTTTCGATTAATTTCTCATATTCGGCTGCCGCCTCGGCCAGCGGAAGGCTGGATAGCGTGCCCGTCTGCTCATATTCGCGCATGGCCAGCGCATTGAGCTTCTCCTGCGCGGCACGTCCTTCTTCATCCAATTCCTGCTGTTCGATCTGCATTTCGCCAAGGCGGCGAATCGTCGTTCCCATAGCCGGTTTCCTCCATGATCCAGTGATATTATATCATATGTTTCACGCTCTCCAACCCCTGACAAGGAATTTTCATCGAAATTTTGCATTCCAATTTTCGGTGATTGGGCCGCACGTTGACGAAGGAAAGAAAACGGCATAAAATAAGGACGGATGAAGCGCCCGCCAGAGCGCATCTGAAAGGATGAAACGCCCCATGCAACACGGATTTTTAAAGGCGGCCGTCGCCACGCCCTCCATTCGCGTGGCGGACTGCCAATACAATGCAGCGGCCATTGCGCGACTGATCGAGCGCGCCGCGCTGGATGGCGCCATGCTGCTGGTGCTGCCCGAACTCTGCCTCACCGGCTACACGTGTAACGACCTGTTGATGCAGGACGCGCTGCATCGCGCTGCGCTGCGCGGGCTGGACGCCGTCGTGCAGGCAACCCGCGGCAAAGCGCTGCTGACCGTCGTCGGCATGCCGCTCGTCGTGCGACACAGCCTGTACAACTGCGCTGCCGTGTTGTACGACGGTCAAATCCTCGGTATTGTCCCGAAGACCGCGCTGCCCAATTACGGCGAGTTCTATGAAAAGCGCATCTTTGCCCCCGCGCCAGACTTTGTATCCGACGTCGAGCTCCTCGGTCAAACCGTTCCCTTCGGCAGTAAGCTCCTGTTTTGCTGCGAAACCATGCCGGATTTTATCCTTGGCATAGAGCTCTGCGAGGATCTCTGGTCCCCGTTGCCCCCCTCCACCGGGCTGGCGCTGCACGGCGCGACAGTCATCGCCAACCTCAGCGCCAGCGATGAAGCGGTCACCAAACCCGACTACCGGCGCAAGCTGGTCCAGGTGCAGAGCGCTCGCCTTTGCTGCGGTTACCTGTTCAGCAGCGCCGGTGACGGCGAGAGCACGACCGACGTCGTATTCTCCGGACACGACATGATCTATGAAAACGGCTCCCTGCTGGCGGAGGCCCCGCCGTTTGGAACCGGGTACGCCGTTTCCGAGCTGGATTTGCAGTTTATTGCCCGCGAACGCCGTCGCCATGCGCGCGAAGCAGCCGGCGACGATTATACGCGCATCCCATTCGACCTCCCAGTCCGCCAGACAGCCCTCACCCGCACCTATTGGCGCACGCCGTTTGTCGCCGACACGCGAGAAGAAAGGGAGAAGCGCTGCGACGAAGTCTTTGCCATTCAGGCGCATGGGCTGAAAAAACGATTGCAGCATACCGGCGCAAGTCGCGCCGTGATCGGCGTATCCGGCGGCCTGGATTCGGCCATGGCGCTGTTGGTCGCCGTGGAGGCCCTTCGATTGCTGGACCGCCCCGCCACCGACGTGCTGGCCGTGACCATGCCGTGCTTTGGCACCACCACGCGCACGCGCAGCAATGCGGAACAGCTGTGCGACGCGCTTGGCATCCCGTGCCGCACGGTGGACATCACGGCGTCGGTCGCCCAGCACCTCCGGGATATCGGCCACGCGCCGGATCTGCCAGACACCGCCTTTGAAAACGCACAGGCGCGGGAACGCACACAGGTGCTGATGGACCTGGCCAACATGTGCAACGGGCTCGTCGTCGGCACGGGCGACCTTTCGGAAATTGCGCTCGGCTGGTCCACCTTCAACGGAGACCACATGTCGATGTACGGCGTCAATGCGGACGTGCCAAAGACGCTGCTGCGCAGCATGCTCTCCATCTTTGCCCGGCGCGCCGGCGGGGCGCTGGAGCGGGTGCTGGCCGACATCCTCGATACCCCGATCAGCCCCGAGCTGCTGCCCGCCAAAGACGGGGACATCGCCCAGCGGACGGAGGACAGCGTGGGCCCGTATGAATTGCACGACTTCTTCCTGTACCACGCCATCCGCCGCGGCGAAACGCGGGAAAAGATCCAGCGGCTTGCGGAATACACATTCGCCGGCAGTTACGACGCCGTAACGATCGCGCACTGGCTGGATACGTTCTTCCGCCGGTTTTTCTCCCAGCAGTTCAAGCGATCGTGCATGCCGGACGGGCCGCGCACGGGCAACGTCTCTCTGTCGCCGCGCGGCGACTGGCGCATGCCGAGCGACGCCGTGTCGGACGCGTGGCGGGAGTAGCATCCCCGGCGCCGACCGCGGACGGGCACAGGCACCGGATGCCGCCTGTTCTGCACAAAACGCAACAAAGCACCGCCATGCGGTGCTTGTCTTTCTTTCAAAACCCGTGCAAAAAAGCAGCCTGCGCCTGCGTCCAACACGGCAGCCCTCACAAATATCCAGAGCCACGCGTCAGTGTGCCTGCATGTCCGCGCACCGCAACCGGGCGCTATCGCAAGCCTGATCAGCCGGCCTGCGTGCGTGCATCCTGAAACAGCGCCTCGGTCAGCCGCTCTGCCGCATCGATCGCGATCGTCGCGCGTTGCCGGGCCGACATGGCCTCGCGTGCCGGCGCATCTTCCAGCAGCTCGAACGCCAGGCGCGCGGCAGACTCGCCGCCCTGCGCAACGGCGGCCATACCATGCTCCTGAAAGAATGCCGCGTTGCGCGCCTCGCAGCCGCCGACGGCGTCCGTCAGCACCAGCGGCAGGCCTTTGGCCGCCGCCTCCGTGACGGTCAGGCCGCCCGGTTTGGTCAGCAGCAGATCGGCCGCGTCCATCAGCAGGCTGACGCGGTCGGTATAGGGCAGCACGAGCACGCGCGGGTCGCAGCGATTGTCCTCGCGCAGCGCGGCATAGAGCCGGCGGTTGTTGCCGCACAGGCAGACCAGCCGGTCGCGCGGGCCAAGCCGGGGCACGATGGCGGCACAAGTCTCCTGCATGCCGCCGGCGCCCATGCTGCCGGACATGAGCAGAAGTACGCGTCCATCCTCCGGCAAGGCACACGATCGGCGCGCCTGCGCACGTGGCGTGCGCGCGACAATCTCCGATCGTACCGGAATGCCAGCTGGCAACAGCTTGCTGCGCGGGATCCCCTTTTGCACAAATTCGTCCGCCAGCGCGGCGTGCGGGATACAATAGAGGTCCAGTTCCGTCTGCCCGACGAACGGGCTGCACGTATAGTCCGTGGCGACAAAGCAGCACGGGATCCGCCGCATGCCGGCATAGGCGTCGTGCCGGCGCAGCCAGGTCAGCGCCACGGCAGGAAACACGTGCGGCGCGACCACGGCGTCGAACGCCCCCTGCATCACATAGCGATAGAGCTTCGGCGCATACAAGGCGCTCAGCCGATACGGCACGTTGCCCTCCCCCCGGCTGTCGCGACGCTCGGTATGCGTATACCCGGCGTCAAACAGCGACGGCACGTTCCGATAGACGTTCTTGTGTACGCCGCTGACCAGCTGCGATACGCCCGGCGGTGCAAAGGAAAGCGCGTCCTTGCACTCCGCCTGCACGCCGCGCCGCTCCAGCTGCTCCATCAAAGCGCGGGCGGCCGCATTGTGCCCTTCGCCGGTATTGCAGGAGAGCAGCAGAACCCTGCGTTGTCCTGACGTCTTATTCATGGCTTTATACCGCCTCCGCCGGTTGCGCCGTCTCCTGGCAGGCGACGGCCGCCGTCGCCTCCGGTCTGCCGCCCGTCAGCCGCCGATAGAGGCGGGCCAGGCGCGGCCGGTTATACCGCTGGATGAGAATAAAAGGCACGTGCGACAGCGCATAGAGCAAGGCGGCCACTATC
Source organism: uncultured Eubacteriales bacterium (assembly GCA_900549955.1). GTDB lineage: Bacteria > Bacillota > Clostridia > Christensenellales > CAG-138 > Aphodomorpha. Next base: position 97,763 of record URQH01000002.1, read on the forward strand.
CCAGGCACGCCAGGCAACAGGATCAGCAACCCCACGCTGCAGGCCAGGAGCGCCCAGTGGACGCTCTCGGCCACGCAGGTCTCCTGCAGCAGGCGCTCCAGCGACGCCGCGGTCGGCCTGCCCGCAAGCTGTTTTTTGACCATGTCCGGCACAAGGCGGCTCATATCCGGCAGGCGCAGCTTCCAGCGCTGCACCGACAGCCGCTCATAGACGGCGCCCTCGCGCTCCCAATCCTGGCACCGGTATAACCCGCGGTCAAAGTGAAACCAGCGGCGAGGTAAGGCCTCTCCGACCACGTGCGCCAAAATGCCCAGCAACGCGATATACAGTATGGCAAGTATCATACCCATCCGTCGCGCCTCCTTTCCGTCTATGGAAAGGATACCCTGCCCAAATCAACTTAATATCAACGCAACATGAACGACAGTTGATGTTTCCATCGGGCGAGATATGATATACTGGCTAAAACCCGGCCGCAAGCGGCCAAAAAGGAGGAACGCCATGTTCCGCATTCTGATTGTCGAAGACGATACCGCCCTGTCGCAGCTGTTTTGCCGCGTGCTCACACGCAACGGATACCACACCTTTGCCGCAGCAGACGGCGAGCAGGCGCTGGCGCTGCTCGAGCAAGAATATGTCGACCTGATGATATCCGATATCATGATGCCGCGCATGGACGGGTATGCGCTCGTCAGCACACTGCGCGAAGCGGGCAGTACGATACCGGTGCTCATGATTACGGCAAAGGATGGCTTCCCCGCCATGCAGCAGGGCTTTTTATCCGGTACGGACGACTATATGGTCAAGCCCGTGGACGTCAACGAAATGGTGCTGCGCGTCGGCGCGCTGCTGCGCCGCGCCCAGATGATCAACGAACGGCGCCAGACGGTCGGCTCCACGGTGCTGGAGTACGACTCCATGACGGTACATCAGGCCGGCCGCAGCACGGTACTGCCGCAGAAAGAGTTCCAGCTGCTCTACAAATTGCTCTCCTTCCCCGGCCGCATCTTCACCAGGCAACAGCTCATGGATGACATCTGGGGTCTCGACTCGGAGACGGAGGCGCGCACGGTAGACGTCCACATCAACCGCCTGCGCGACCGCTTCCGTGACAACCCTGACTTTGACCTCGTGACGGTGCGCGGACTCGGCTATAAGGCGGTGAAGCGTCATGCCGGATAAACAGCGCACGCCGCAACACCGCCGGATCCGCCTGTACTATGCCGGAATCGTCTTTGGCGTTATGACGTTTTCGCTCATGGTCGCCGGGGGCGTGGCAGCGATCCTGTACCTGACCGGCGTGTGGCCCTCCGTCGTGTTGTTTGCGTTCCTCACACTCGCAGGCGCAAGCCTGGTCGTCGGCGGCGTGATCAGCAGCGTCATCAGCCGCAGGGTGCTCAAGCCCATGCTGCGGCTGAGCGAAGCGTCCCGCCGCGTGGCGCAGGGCGACTTTACCGTGCGGCTCAACTACACGGGCCACCTCGAAGAAGTGCGCGCCACGTATCAGAGCTTCAACGACATGGTAACCGACCTGGGCGCCACCGAAACGCTCCGCAACGATTTTGTCGCAAACGTGTCACATGAATTCAAGACGCCCATCAACGCAATCGAAGGCTATGTGACACTGTTGCAGGATCCCCAGCTGAGCGAAACGGAACGGCAGGAATACGCTGCGCAGACGCTGACGGCGACAGGCCGGCTGTCAACGCTTGTGAGCAACATCCTGCTGCTCTCCAAGCTCGACAACGGGCTATATGCGAACGCAATGCAGCATTTTCCGCTCGATGAGCAGATCCGCCAGGCCTTGCTGCTGCTGGAGCCGCGCTGGACGCAAAAGGAAATCGAGCTCGACGTGGAGCTCGATGGGATGCGGTATACCGGTTGTGAAGCAGTGCTGATGCAGGTTTGGATCAATCTTTTAGAAAATGCAATCAAATTCAGCGTCAACGGTGGCATCATCCACGTGCGCCTGCACGCCCTCCCGGACGGCAGCGCCGAGGTGACCATCGCCGACGAAGGCGAGGGCATGTCGCCGGAAACACAGCGCCACATCTTCGACAAGTTCTACCAGGGCGATACCTCGCACCGCGCCGAAGGCAACGGTCTCGGACTGGCGCTCGTGCAGTCCATCGTGCGGTCGCACGGCGGGACTACGACGGTGGAGAGCGCGCCGGGCGCCGGCGCAACTTTCACGGTGCGGCTCCCCGCGCCGCCTGTCCAAACCAGCGTCTAATGCCTCCATGGACCCGGCCGCACGGCAGGCTCTCGACGTCTACCGGTCATCCCAGTCGTCTTGCGGCGGCAGTTCCTCCGCCTCCTCGAGCGACCTGTCATAACGCTCACGCAGATACTGGATCAGCGCCAGCCCCTCCCGGTGCTCCGGCTGCTGCTCCGTACCCATACATGCAGAACACGTCGCAAAGCATTGCGGGCAGATGCACCGGCTCTCCAGCCCGTGCTCCTGTTGTACCATATAGGTACCGCATCTCTGGCAACTGCAACGCATAAGCGCTCCTCCTAAACAATTCTCCCGGCAGCCGCCGCCCCGCCATTGCCAAGCAAAGCTTTGGCCGCCATGGCTCAGGCATGGCGGCCGGAAACGTCATCCCGTCAGCTGTAATTGCTGCGCTGGGATACGCCGGTAATCCCGGACAGTACCCAGTCGTGGTCGGCAAGGGTGACGACAGTCCCACAATACTCGCAACGGGCGGACTCCCGCACGGACAGCGGCGCGCCGCAGTTGGGACAGTTGACCGCCGTCATCGTCTCCGCGTCCGGCGTGCGGCGATCCTTCTGCCGCGTCAGCTTCCAGTCGTACGTCATGAACAACTCGCGGGTCCTGCTGCCGCGCACCAGCTCGCCCGTATCGTCCCGGATCGTATAATCGCAAATACGGGTGGACAGCCGCACGACAAGCACATCGTCGTCGCCCTCCTGATAATAGCGGGAGATGAACGAGTCCAGCACCGCAATACGCTCGACACAGTTTGTCAGCCCCTGCTCACGCAGCGCGTCGAGCTGGCGCGCCATCTGATGGAACAGCGCGTCGGACAGCGAACCGCGCATGGGCTCCCAGTCCTTTTTCTGCCAGGCCTCCTGCATCTGGACATACAGGTTGCCAACGCGCTCGAGCAGCGCCTGCTCGCTGAAATTCGGGTCCTTTTCCTTGAGCGCAGACAACGGCAACCCGACAGGCTCACCCGCGACCGGCCGCGGCCGCAGGACGCGGCCATTCTGCCGCCCGGCCTTCCGTATGTTGCGGCCAAGCGCCAGCGCGATGATGAGCACGACGACGACCGGCACCAGCCAGTCGCCCAATCCCCCAAGCGACAGCGCGGATCCGGCGGCCGTCCAGGCCAGGTCGGAATCCCAATCAGAGTCCCAGTCCGTGTCCCAATCTGTATCCCAGCTCGAATCCCAGTCGGAACCGCCCCAGTCGGAACCGCCCCAGTCGCTGTCACCGCTGAAATTCCCCGCGTCTGCCAGGCCGGAAGCCGCGAAACAACACAGGCAAACCGCCAGCAGGCACAGCAGAACCGCCTTTCCCCATCTGTTCATGAGCTACCCCTCTACCAATCCTTTGCTCTATTATACAGCAGGGCGCAACCATTCGCAAACGGGAATCAGGTTTCATTTTCAAACAGCAGTTCCGCGTCCCTCTCCGACCCGTGCAGCAGATAGACCTTGTCGACGTCGGCATCCATACAGGAAAGGCAGGCGTCTTCCGCCTCATATCGGACGCAGGTGCCGCAGCTGGCGCTCAAACTGCGCGGCACGGGGGCAAGCGCCGCGCTTGCCCCCGCCCCCTGCAGCGCACGGTGGGTGCGCATGGCAGACAGATGTGTGTGAAATGTTGCAATATAGGATTGCCGCATGTCAGTTCTTGTCCAGTTTCAGCAGATAGTCCTCCTCCTGCTGCTCGACGGCAACCCGGTAGCCGCGCGCAGACGCAAAGCGCGTGATGTTCTGCACGGCGGCCTGGTTGTCCACGAGCACGTCGAGGTGGTCGGCCTTGGTACGGTCGAGCGCCTTTTGCGTCATGACCACGGGGATCGGGCAGGAATAACCGCGGGCGTCTACCATGTCGTTACGCCTCCTTTGGCTGATAGACCAGGGAGATGACGAGCATCACCACAAAGCCGATGATCACGGCCAGTGCCACCGGGCCGGCGCCAATGCCGTCGGCGCTGGAAGCGAGGCCAAAGTTGTGCGCCACAGCGGCGCCGACGATAAAGCCCGTGATGGTCACTGCGGAGTCGGTGTTGCCCTCGCCCGCCAGGATCAGCTGGCGCAGCGGGCAGCCGCCCAGGAGCATGGAACCCCAGCCGACGAGCGCCATCCCCAGCAGGTTCCACAGCCACTCCGTGTGAGCGACCGGCTGGCCGGCAAACGCGAAGCCGGTGAAATTGTTCGTGAGCACGTTGCCGATGAACACGGCGACGATGATTGCGACAAAGCCGGAAATCAGGCGGAAGTCCTTGAACATGACCGCGTCACGAATGCCGCCGACCATGCACAGGCGGGACTGCTGCGCCAGCGCGCCGACGATCAGCGCCACGACGAGCGCCAGCAGGATGGGCGCACGCATGGAGCCGGGGCCGGACACGCTGCTGGACAGCAGGTTGCTGCCAAAGAGCAGCACGAGCAGCAGCGCCACCATGAGCACCGGGAACACAAGCCCTTCCGCCATGCTCTGGCGATAGGCGCGGCCCAGGCTGAAGCCCTTTTTCAGGAACACGACGCCGATCAGGATGCCGATGACAAAGCCGACAAGGCCGACGATCGCGTTGAGGTCGCCGCCGCCAATGCGGATGACCATGCGCAGCGGGCAGCCGAGGAACACGAGCGCGCCAATCATGACGAACACGGCGATGACAAAGCGGGTCATCGGGGAAGAACCGCCGACGGGCCGGAACTCCTTGCGCACCGCGGAGAGCGCAAACGCGCCCAGCACGAGGCCGATGATCTCCGGCCGGACGTACTGCACGATGCCGGTACCGGTCTCGGCGCTCAGGCCGGCCGTCTGGAACTTCAGCGCGCCGGCGATGTCGCGCAGGAAGCAGGCAATGCAAAAGCCCATGTTCTTCGGGTTGCCAAATGCCGTGAGCAGAACGGCCGCAGCACCAACGATCAGGCCGGTCACGATGATCAGCCAATACCGTTTGACAAAGGATTCTTTCTTCTCCATCGTATCCTCCCAAAACTTGTGTGTACTTGAAGGTCCTTCTGTGCTATAATATCACAAAGGCACGTTATGTGCAAGTGAGGATAACGAAAATGTCCACAGAATCCGTCATTTATCTGGATCATGCCGCGACTTCCGGCAAAAAAGCCCCCGGTGTCAGCACGGCGGTCGCCGCCTATCTGGACGGCCTTGCCGCCAACGTCAACCGATCCACCTATGCCGTCTCCTCGCAGGCGGCCATGCGCGTGCTGGAGTGCCGTGAGCTGCTGGCAAGCCGCTTCCACTTTGCTTCCCCGTCCCACGTGGTGTTCACGCCGGGGCAGACGGCCGGGCTGAACATGGTCATCAAGGGCCTGCTGCGCCCTGGCGACCGCGTCGTGGTCAGCTCGATGGAGCACAATGCCGTCATGCGTCCGCTCAACCAGCTGCAGCGCCTCGCCGGCATCAAGATCGATCGGGTGCCCTGCGCGCCGGACGGCACGCTGGATCCCCGCGCCATACTGCCATATCTGCACGAGGACACCCGCCTTGCCGTCTTTACGCACGCCTCGAACGTCTGCGGCACGATGTTGCCCGTGCAGGAAATTGGCGAGCTGCTGTACGCACGAGGCATCCCGTTCGTGCTGGACGCGGCACAGACGGCAGGCCACGTGCCGATCGACTTCGGCGCGCTGCATCTCAGCGCGCTGGCCGTGCCGGGGCACAAGGGGCTTCTGGGCCCTTCCGGTCTCGGCGCGCTGCTGCTGGATCCGGATTTCAGCGAACGGCTGGAACCGCTTCTCTGCGGCGGCACGGGCAGCGCCTCCGATAGCGAGGAGCAGCCCTCCTACATGCCGGACCGGTTTGAATCCGGCACGCTGAACCTGCCGGGCATCTTCGGCCTGCACGCGGCGCTTTCGTTCCTGACGGACGCGCAGATCCTGTCGCTCGACGAATCGGAGCGGCGTCTCGCAGAGCGCATGCTGGACGGCCTGGTGCAAAACAAACGCGTCCGGGTGGTGGGGCTGCCCACGGGCGCCGGACGCGTAGGTGTCATTTCAATCGACTGTCTGACGATGGACAACGCCGAGGCCGCCTACCGGCTCGAGACGGAATTTGGCATCTGCACGCGGTGCGGCCTGCACTGCGCGCCCAGCGCGCACAAGACGCTGGGCACCTTCCCGCAGGGCACGGTGCGTTTCTCCATCGGCTATGGCACGACGGAGGCGGACATCGACGCGGCGCTCGCGGCGCTCGACGCCGTTACCGCAGGATGATCCGCTTGCCCTCCGCCCGTTTGAGCGTCCCGATGCGCTGCGCGCTCGGGACGTTTTCTTTCAGCATGGCGTAGAGCGCGTCTGCATCGGCTGGATCCACCGCCATCAGCAGGCCGCCCGCCGTCTGCGGGTCAAAGAGCACATCCTGCACGGCTACCTCTACATCGCCGGCGTCCACGTGTTCTTCGGCAAAGGTGCGGTTGCGATACATCCCCTCCGGCAACAGGCCAATTCGCGCGAGCGACAGGGCCTCCGGGATGATGTCGATGGCGGACGTGTCGATCACGGCCGTCAGATCGGATCCCTGCGCCATCTCCAACAGGTGCCCCATGAGCCCAAAGCCCGTGACGTCCGTACACGCGTGCACGCGGAACTGCACCATGCAGTCGCGCGCCGCCCGGTTGAGCGTGGTCATAAGCTTCTTGGCCAGCGCTGCACCCTCGTCGCTGAGCATATCCACCTTCTGCGCCGTGGACAAAATGCCGATGCCGAGCGGCTTGGTCAGCAACAGCACGTCGCCTTCGTGGGCGCCGCTGTTGGTCAGCACGCGGTCGGGATGGACAAACCCGGTCACCGACAGGCCGTACTTCGGCTCCTCGTCGAGGATGCTGTGGCCGCCGGTGATCAGCGCGCCAGCCTCATAGACCTTGTCGTATCCGCCGCGCAGGAGCGCATGCACCGTCTCTTTTGGCATATCTGCCGGGATGCAAAGGATGTTCAGCGCCAACTTGGGCTCGCCGCCCATGGCATACACGTCGGACAGTGCGTTGGTCGCGGCGATCTGGCCAAAGGTGTATGGATCGTCCGCGATCGGCGGAAAGAAGTCCAGCGTCTGCACGAGCGCCAGCTCGTCGCTCACACGGTACACGGAGGCGTCGTCCGACCGGTCAAACCCCACGAGCAGGTTGGGATCCTCGCGCACCTTGATGCCCTCGAGCAGCTTGGCCAGCACGCCAGCGCCGACCTTGGCGCCGCAGCCCGCACATTTAGCCAATTTTGTCAGCTTTACTTCCTGTTCCATCGTCCGCACTCTCCCTTCAGTTGATTGCCTTGGTCAGATGCAGCAGCGCTTCCAACACGCCGCCGCCGATGCTGAGCGCCTTGTCGGACACCGTAAAACAATGCTCCACGCGGCAGCGCGGATCCACATCGCCGCTCTTCATGCCCTTGTACACCTGCGTGCCGTCCGGCAGCAGGCCGCGCAGCGTGCCGCGGATGGCGCTGCAGACCTTGAACCGGCCCACATAGGCGCACACCTCCCCGGCCTCCACCGTATCGCCGATGTGATGGACGCCGCGGAACTCGCCCGCGCAGGGTGCGCGCAAAATGCGCTCAATCGTAAACCCGCCCACGTCGCCAGGCACCCCTGTGTTCTTCAGGGCGGTCCCTTCATAGTATACGCGCCCGAGCGTATGTCCGCGCATGGTTTCCACGACCGCGTGGCAGTCCACGCCGGCCGTGAACCCGGGCCCCAGTGCAATGACGACCGGCGCATCCGTGATCTTCGTGCCCAGGTTTTCTTTGGCCAGGATGGCATCCACCAGTACGTCCGGGCAAAACGCCGGCAGGCTGGCCGCTTCCGGATCGGCCAGCACCGGGATCTCCCCGCGTTGCAGGATGTCGCGCGCCGCATCCACATTCACCGCAAATCGTGCGGTGATATCCTCCACCACCGTAGAGCCGTTGGGAATGGCTTCCGAAAAGCAGACGGTGCGCCGGATGGACGTCGGCTGCGGCAAATCGGTCATGACGACGGAAAAGCCGCTACGGTGCAGGCGGCAGGCCACGCCGCTGGCCAGGTCGCCAGCGCCTTTTACAAACACAAGCATACGTCATTTCCTCCACACAGAGATGTACAAAGGACGGTATCAACGGCATCCCGCGGAAGCGCCGCGGCTACCTGGCGGGCCAAAGCCTGCCGGGCTGCGTCGTCCGCCTTGTTGAGCACCACAGAAAACCGCACGCCGGGCCGGACGTCCTTGCGCTGCCCGTCCCCGCTCACCAGCACGGCCGCTACGTCCTGCGGCGTGACGACATGCGCCTGCTCTACACCCAGCACCGCCGCATAGCGCTCCGGACGAAAGGCCGTTTCAGAAACAGGCTTGCCAATGCCGTCGAGCCCCGCAACCGCCAGCACGAGCGACGCCGTCTCGGGAATGACGGGCTCGTGCGAAGCCGGCGCCTTCAGCGGCAGATGCTTGGCGCCGTCAGCCTCGACGAGCACATACGCCGCAAGCCGGGACAGCGCCTCTATGGGCAGGCTGCAGGCCTGCAGCTTGCCTTCCTGCGCAGGCGCGCCGACGCACACCGGCTCCCCGGCATGCGCGCGCAGCGCGCGAGAAACCGCTTCCGGCGTGGGGGAAAGCAGCACCGGCATGGCCGCGGGCGGGAAGATCCGCGTGGTCGTGGTCACGAGGACGGTATGCCCCTCCGCCGCCAGCTCCAGCGCAAGCCGCTCCATGAGCGTCGTCTTGCCGCCGCCACCGACGACCGCCGTGACGCCCCGCGGCAGGCGCAGCCGCTCGAAAACCTTCGTCTGATACGCGCAATCCGGTGCCATGGCATGCCCTCCGTTATCCCAAGTGGAGAATAACATTTCTCCCCCGTTTTGTCAATTCCTGCCGCCGCGTCCACGGCGCCGGCGGGAAACCGCCGGACGCAAAAAAAGCGAACCGGACATGGTTCGCTCTTTTTCCACACTGTGCCGCGTTGGGGCTTACTCGCCGGCAGCCTCGGCGTACACGCTGACCTGTTTTTTGCCGGCGTGCTTCGTCTCGAAACGGACGACGCCATCGATCTTGGCGAACAGGGTATCGTCCTTGCCGATGCCCACGTTGTTGCCCGGATGGAAGTGCGTGCCGCGCTGGCGCACGAGGATGTTGCCGGCGAGCACGAACTGGCCGTCCGCACGCTTGGGTCCGAGCCGCTTGCTCTCGCTGTCACGGCCGTTGCGCGAGGAACCGACGCCCTTTTTATGTGCAAACAACTGCAGATTCATCTGGAACATGTGTCACACCTCCTTACAGCCAAATTTGAGGTATCCCGGATACGATTCGTCAACGGCGTGCAACCCGGCTGAAAGCGTATTCAGCAACAGTGCTGCCTCTTCGCCCTGCGCATCGGTCGTATCCCTGCCGATGACGCAGTGCAGGCTCCCATCTTCCGAGATGGAATAGCCGGCCGGAATGTGTGCTACCTCCACAAGCCCAAGCACCGCCGTCTGTGTGAGCGCGGATACCGCGCTGCAGACGATGTCCTGGCCCGCTTCGGCATAGTCCGCATGGCCGGTACAGTCGAACCCGACAAGCCGGCCCTGGCTGCGGAGAAACGTTACGTGGATCATGACGCCTCAGCCGATCGAGAGGATCTCGACCTTGGTGTAAGGCTGACGGTGGCCGCGCTTGGTCCGGATGTTCTTCTTCGGCTTATACTTGAAGACGACAACCTTTTTGCCCTTGCCATGCTCGAGCACCTTGCCCTTCACCTTGACGCCATCCAGCACGGGCTTGCCAACCTTGACGCCAGACTCGTCGGAAACGAGCAGCACATCAAACTCGACTTCGGCGTCCACGGCGGCTTCGAGCTTCTCGATGAGGATCTCGTCGCCAGCGGCTACCTTATACTGCTTCCCACCGGTTTGGATGATTGCATACACAGGAACTGCACCTCCTATTACCAGAACTCGCTCAGCGACGGCGGCGCACGCGGCGCGCTTTTGGGCCGGTCCGAAGCGGCTTACCGATCAATATTATCACAGTGTGCAACCCGTGTCAATGCACGATTTTACAATCTTTTTTGGCCTCCGCCACCCGTCGCTCCGCGAGCGGCCGGACGCTGAATTTTTCGATCTGCAGCATCTCGTTGGCGCGCACGTAGTACGTGCCGCCGGCCTCTGCCGGGAACACGCCGCCATGTTTCTCCTCGGCCATCTCCATGGCACGCAGCACGTCCGGATGGACCTCGATGAGCATGCGCTTGTTTGTGCTGCCCTTGAGCACCTGCAGCGTTTGCTTGCGCACCTTGGCCATGACCGTCTCCGGCGCCAGCACGTGCGCGTCGCCGCTGCAATAGGGGCAGAGCGTCTGCAACGTGTCGCCCAGGCTCCTGCCCGTCTTTTTCCGGGTCATTTCCACCAGGCCCAGGTGCGTAAACCCAAACACGTGCGAGCGGGTATGGTCGTCCTTGAGCGCAGTCTTGAGCGTGGTCAGCACGAGGTTCCGGTTGCTCTCGCGCTCCATGTCGATAAAGTCGATGATGATGATACCGCCGATATCGCGGAGGCGCAGCTGGTGCGCAATCTCCCGCGCAGCCTCGCAGTTGGTGGCGGTGATTGTCTTTTCCAGGTTGTCCTTGCCGACGTATTTTCCTGTATTGACGTCGATACAGGTCAACGCCTCCGTGCGGTCGATGATGATGTAGCTGCCGTTTTTAATCCACACTTTGCGAGCAAGCGCCTTGTCGATCTTACCCTCGGTGTCATACCGGTCAAACAGCGCCTCGCTCTGCTTGAGCAGGATCCGGGGTTTGAGCTTTGGCGCCATCACGTCCGCGATCTCGCGGATGCGCTCGAACGTGTCGCCGTCATTGACGAACACGCGATCCACATCTTTCATCAGCAGGTCGCGGACCGTGCGGAACAACAGGCTCTGCTCCGCATGCAACAGTGCGGGCGCCTTTTGCTTTTTGGCCTTGCGCTGAATCTCTTCCCAGAGTAACTTTAAGCTGTCGAGGTCTTCGACAAACGCGTCCCGGCTCTTGCCGGCCGACGCGGTGCGCACAATCACGCCCATGTTGTCCGGCTTGATGTCACAGAGGATCTTGCGAAGGCGCGTCCTCTCCTCATCCTTTTCGATGCGGCGGGACACCCCTACATAATCCATCGTCGGCATGAGCACAAGCGAGCGCCCGGCCAGGGTAATGTGCGTAGTCACGCGCGCGCCCTTTGTGCCGACCGGGTCTTTGGCCACCTGCACCATGATCGTCTGCCCGGGCTTGAGCATATCCCGAATGCTGCGCATGGACTGGATCTTTTCCCGTTCGATGTCCCCGTCCGTGTCGTCCGGCATGACGATGTCGCCGGCATACAAAAATGCGTTCCGCTCCAGGCCAATGTCGATAAACGCGGCCTGCATGCCGGGCAACACGTTTTGCACCCGGCCGTTGTAAATGTTGCCGACGAGCCGCTGCGCGCCCTCCTGCTCGACGTACAGTTCGACGGGAGAGCCGTCCTCCACCACTGCAACACGGGTAGAAAACCCGTTTGCATCCACCAGAATTTCTTTGTTCATACTCCTTCTCTTTCTATCACGCTGGCAGGCGCGGCAAGAAACCATCCGAGTCAAAATACATGGCTGTACGGCAAATGCGCGCCATGCCGCCATGCGCACCCAAACGGTCGAGCAGCGCATCCGTCAAATATGAGACGCGCAACCCGCCATCGGCTTGCAATTTCCCCAGAACGCGGAGGCAGACTGCTTGTTCCTCAATTCCCTCCACGGCTGCCTGCATGATCTGCGGACGGATATCCGTGGCACGAATGCCGCCCTTCGTCCGCTTTTGTACTAAAATTTCTCCCTGCAAAAGTGCTTTAAGCGTCTCCTGCACCGATTCTACGGTGAGCGGCGTGTCCGCAAGCAACGTTGCGCGGTATTCCGCTGCGCGGACCATGGCCGTTAGTTTGCCCATCTGCTGTGGGACTTCAAACGCGCGGGTCAGCAAAAGCCCCTGCGGCATGGCAGCGTTGGTGCGCCTGACCAGCTCCGCCGGATCGAGCGGCTCGGACAGCCGCACTTCGAACCACTCGCACTCGCTCGACGCGCCGGTGGGCACGGCTGCGGCAAACGAAAGCTGCGGATGGGGGTTAAATCCCTCGGAGTACGCAAGCGGAATCTGCGCCCGGCGAAACGCCCGTTGCAGCGTGCGCTGAACATCCAGATGGGAGATATGGCGCAGCGCCTCATGCTTTTGATAGACGGCAAATATCCGCATAGCGACCTCCAAAGCAACCGTTGCATCCCTCGCGGCAATCCCGCGTCGTCTGACCCGCCATGGCGCGGTCGTACTCCCGCTGCAGGTACCGCTCCGTCACCAGCATGTCCAGGTGCGACCACGGCAGCGGATCGCCCGGCGCAGGCGCCCACTGCGCATATGCCTCCATGCTGGCGCCGTGGGCGGCAAACGCCTCGCGCCAAGCCTGCTCCCGGAAATGCTCCGACCAGGAGTCGAACCGGCAGCCCAGGGTATAGGCCGTTTCCAGCACGTCGGCCAGCCGCCTGTCCCCGCGCGAAAACGCGGCCTCCAGCACCGACAGCTGCGACAGGTGACAGTGGAACTCGACGCCACGAATGCCCTTCATCGCGCTGCGCAACAGCTGCTGGCGGCGGCGGATCTCCTCGAGCGGCACCTGCGGGCACCATTGAAACGGCGTAAACGGCTTTGGCACAAAGGTCGACGCGCTGGCGGACAGACGCAGGCCCTTGCCGCGCTGCTCCTTCGGCATCTCATAGAAAATGCGGCTCACCGCGCGGCACAGTTCGGCAATGCCCAGGATATCCTCGTCCGTCTCGGTCGGCAGGCCGATCATGAAATAGAGCTTGACGCTTGTCCATCCGGCGGAAAATGCATCGCGGCACGCGCGGAACAGATCCTCCTCCGTGACGTTTTTATTGATCACGTCGCGCAGGCGCTGCGTCCCCGCCTCCGGCGCAAACGTCAGCCCCGCCTTGCGGATGGACTGCATCTTTTCCAGGTCTTCCTTGAGGAACGAATCGATGCGCAGCGACGGCAGCGAGACGGACACGTGCTGCCGGTCCATACCGTCGATGATCTCCGGCACGAGCCGGTGCACGTCGGAATAGTCGCCCGTGCTGAGACTCAGCAGCGAGACTTCATCGTATCCCGTGCAATCCACCAGTTCCCGCGCCTGCCGGAGCAACGTCTCCCTCGTGCGCTCACGCACCGGCCGGTAGATGTACCCCGCCTGGCAGAACCGGCACCCTCGCGTACACCCACGCATGACTTCCACCGACACCCGGTCATGGACAATATCGAGATATGGCACGATCGGCCGGCCGACAAACGGGGCGTGTTCCAGGTCGCGCGCCACGCGGCGGGTCGCTTTCACCGGCGCGCTCGCCTCCAGCGGTACTGCGCCGGCAGGCGTCGCCTCGTAAAATGCCGGCACATAGACGCCCTCGATCGCGGCCATGCGGCGCAGCATTTGGGCGCGCGTCTCCCCCGCCGCGCGCGACGCAAGATACGCGTCCACCAGCTCGCCGATCACTTCCTCGCCGTCGCCCAGCATGACCACGTCCATGAACGGCGCCACCGGCTCAGGATTGCAAGCGGCAGGCCCGCCACAGACGATGAGCGGCGCGTCCTCTCCCCGCTCCGAAGAGCGGAACGGGATGCCGGCCAGATCCAGCATGGTCAGGATGTTCGTATAGCACATCTCATACAGCAGGGAAAACCCGACGATGTCGAACGACGACAAAGGACGGCGCGTTTCCAGCGAAAACATCGGCACGCCGTTTTCCCGCATGGCGCGCTCCATGTCCGGCCAGGGGGCATAGGCCCGTTCACAGGCGGTATCCGCGCGGCTGTTGAGCACGTTGTACAGGATGCGCGAGCCCAGGTGCGACATGCCGATCTCATAGACATCCGGGAAACAGAGCGCAAAGCGCACATCCGCCTGTGCCTTGACGACGCTGTTCCACTCCCTGCCGATATACCGCGCGGGCTTCTCCACCTGCTGCAAAAGACGCTCGAGTACCGCCTGCTCCACTTTCATCCTCCAACGGCTGCATAAAAAGCCGAGATTAGTATATCACATCCTGGCTCTTCGGTCAAATGAGAGCAGCTCTCCGAGCGTGTCCCCGCCTCGCCCCTGTGCGATGGCCTGCATCAGCGTCCCCTCGTCCAGCTCGCCGATCGTCCGGAGGCTTCCGTCCACGACGCGCAGTACATTGTACCGGTTGTGGCGCAGCACGCGCAGCGCCTCGCGCGCGTCCATCGACGCATGCGCCGCCACCTGGTAGACTGCATAGGTCTCACCGGCATGAACGCCGTCATACCGACGAAGGCTGGCGTTCATCCGCCCCTCCGGCAGCTGCCGCAGTTCGGCGGCTGCGGAAAGCAGCAGGAATACCCCCATGGTAGGCAACGTCAGATTGTAAACCTGGTTTGTCGCGCACCAGACGGACAGCGCAAGCATGGCCAGCCCCGCCGCCACCCCCAGCCAGGCCGCGAGCCCCGTTGCCGGGCCATAGCCCAGGCGGCGCTGTAGCAGCGCGCGCAGCATGCGGCCGCCGTCGAGCGGCAACGCCGGCAGCAAATTGAGTGCGGCCAGCGTGAGATTGAACGTCAAAAAAGCGGAAAGCCGCCGCGCCGTTTCCGGAAACAGATACCCGCACATGGCGGTCAGACCCGCGATCAACAGGCTCGTGACCGGGCCGGCCGCGGCAATGCAGAGCTCTGCCTGTGGCGACAGCGTCTGCCGCGACAGGCGCGCCACCCCGCCGAACGGCATCAGTTCCAGCGACAGGACCGGACACGCGAATACATAAGCCACCACTGCGTGGCTCAGTTCGTGCAGCGTAAGCGCCAGCGACGCCTGCAACAGCGCGTTCATCCGCCCGAGCACCCACGCCGCCATTACGACGACGACCACGAGCGGATGGATGCGCAGCTCCGTTCTGCCGACGACACCGACTCGCATGTCAGGACATGTCCGGCACGTCGATATATGTCTCGATCTCCTGCGGCGCGCCCGTCTGGTAGATCCGCATATAGATCCGGCCGTCCTCCGGAACCGCGCCGAGCGTGTCGCCCAGCAACAGCGGCTGCCCCTCCTCCACGCGGATATCCTGCAAATGATAATACACGCTCTCCAGGTCGTCGCCGTGGTGAATGCGGACATAGGCCCCCAGCTCCGGGTCCTCGCCAATGGCGCGCACTTCGCCACCCGCACTGATGGACACTACCTCGCCCGCAGGCGCCTCAAGCTCCAGCAACTGCGCGTCTTCGAGCAGGGCTGCGGCCGAAGCCTCGACCGGCAGGTTCCACCTGGCCGATCCGGCAAACACGCCGATCAGCCCGCCGCCATCGACAAACCGCAGCCTTCCCAGCACGTCCTCCGTGTTGGCGCCGTCAGTCGGCGCAGGCGCGTTCGCTCCCGTCTCCACCGCCTCGTTCTCGTGTGGGAACACGAACACCTCCAGCACCAGCACCAACAGCAGCGCGGCAGCGCACACGCCGATCTTCACGAGCATGCTCGCGCCGACCCACCGCGTCTTCCCCGCAGAGCGGGCGCGCGTCCTCCGGCGCAGGTTGACGTGCATCCCGCTTCTGCGCCGCGTTGGTTCCGCCGTCTCAAACGGCGTCGTTTCCAATCGTTCCAAATCCATATGCAAAACGCCCTCCTGCTGCAATGTATGCGGCAGGAGAGCGCCGGTATGCTTGGCGGATTGGCGCGTTTTAAGCGAGGGTGACCGTGAGCAGCACCGGGTTGTGATCAGCAAACTGGAACCCTTCGTCCAGGGTGCTGACGGACTGTACCGTCACATTCGGAGAACAGAGAAAGCCGTCGATCACGTAATACTGCGTCGCCGGATCGTCCGGGGCATACGGCTGGTTGAGCAGGCGGCAGGTCGGCAGTGCATCGTCAAAGGCGATCGTCCAGTCCGACGGCAGGGTGTCGCGCTCCAGCGTGCTGGGGTGCCACAAATCGGGATCGAGCAGCGGATAGTTTTCGCCAACGCCCGTAAAACTCTGGTTGAAATCGCCGCCCGCAATCACATAGTTCCCCGCTTCGTACTCCTCCTGCAGCAACTGCACCAGCTGTTCCGTCTGCATCCGCTTTACAGTACCGTCGTCATATGCCTCAAGGTGCAGGTTGACCAGCACCAGCTCGGCATCCGTCCCCGCGAGCGGCAGGCGCGCGGTCAACAGGCAGCGTTTGAGATTGGCAATACGGATGGGCCAGGAAAACGGCACCGGCAGCGACACCCGCCGCAATTCTTCCATCCGGAACCGGCTCAGCGTCAAAATGCCGGATTCCACGCGGCCAATGGTATCCGGAATCGGATAGGGCACATAGTCGCACACATAGTTGGGCGCAAAGGCCGCCATCCCTGCAAACGCATCGCTCAGCGCGGCACGCTGGTCCACATAATAGCTGCGCTTGCTGTCCACATCCACTTCCTGCAGCAGCACGATATCTGCCGGGACCGTCTCCAGCGTATCCAGCACCCCGTGCAAATTCTTGCTCGACACCGCCTCAGTGGGGCGTGTCATCCGGCCGCCGTCCATGAAAAAGTCTGACTCCTCGCCCAGCCCGGCAAACCCGATGTTCCACGTCAGTAGCGTGAGCTCGCCGCCTGCCGCGGGCTGATCCTGCGCCGCCCCGGCCGTCCAGGCGGGCTCCACCGCCTCCGGGCAGTATTCGCGCACAGAAAGATAGAGCAACAGTCCCAACAACGCCAGCACGACTGCCAGCAGCAATATCCCAACGACTTTTCCCATCAGGCGCAGCTTGCCGCGCGTACTCACCATGGCAATCCTTCCTCCATCCATCCGTCTCCCATCTGCATCCCCCGCCGTCCGTGGGCTGTCCCGGTCACACTCCCAGGCCCGGGGGAGCAAAGAGGGATACGACCTGCGCGATCGTATCCCTGTGGCTTTCAGCCTTCGGCGCCCGCCGTGTCACCGCCGGACGAATCAGCCCCGTTGCCGGCCGAGTCAGCATCACTGCCGGCCGTGTCAGCTCCGCCGCCGGCATCCCCCTGGTCATCGGGCACCACAGGCAGGACGGGTTCCTGCTCGTCCTGGCCGTCGTCCCCGCCGGGCGCCGGTTCCTCACCCGCATCGTCCGTCGGATCCGTGGTCGTTCCGCCGCTCGGCGTGGTCGTCGAGGGGGGCGGCGTCTCCACCGTCTCGCCCGGCGACACTTCAGCATCGCCATCCTCGTCGTCCTCCGCCGGCCGCGGCGGCGCTTCATACTTGTATTCCAGCTCGTGCGCCACGTCCTCGATCGTCCAGTTGTCCGTCCAAGGCGTCTGGCCCGCCTTCAGAGAGAGCCCCGTCTTGGCCGGCGGCAGAATGAGCTGGCTGCGGATCAGCTGCGTCGCCGCGTCAGATTTGCTGCCGTCGCGGATTTCGCAGATCGTCCCATAGCCGATATTATAGAAAATCCAGCGCGCGTCCGGCACCGTCAGGCGGATGCACGCATGCGACGCCTTGCTGCCCAGGTTGTTGTAGGACTCCACGTCATAGGACGAAATGTCCTTGTCCTTGGTGTACAGGACCGAGTGGAAATACGTCCTGCTGCGGATGAGCGTCCAGTACTGCGCCGTTTCGCCGCTCAAAAACTGGCCAAAGCGCACGCGTGGCTTCTTCATTTCAAACACGCCACGAGCCGTTTCGCTGCCCACCTGGGGGTCGCCGGTCGAGCAGATCATGTAGCGCACCGGCTGGTCATAATCGGGTTTCCCGTCCGCGCCCTTTTTGTATACCATGACGACCTGCCAGTAGATATCGACGATGATATAATATGTATCGGGATCTGGATATCCATCGGCAAGCAGATCCCGCGCCTCTTCGTTGACATCATCCGTGCTGCCAACCAGCTCCTCAAAAGTCATGTTGACCGTAGGCGCATAATAGGAAAACGGAATGGGCGTCTCCTCCGGCACCGGCGTCGGCGTGACCGTTGGCGCAGGCGGCAGCGTGGACGACGTCACGTCGAGCACTACCGACTCGGACGTCGGGGATGCGGATGGCGCCAAGGATGATTCCGGCACATCCGCCACGTCGGCAGGCGCCGCGCAACCAAGGAACGTCGACACGACGAGCAGGAGCGCTAACAGGCGCAGCGCGCAGCGTGAAAAGAGCGTTCGAACCATACAAAACCTCACAGTTCCTGTTGATTGGGTAGATTTCGGGTGTATTATATCATATCTGATCCACAATGGGACGACATCCGCATAAAATTTACATTTTGCCGCGTTGGGCTGCCGTTGCGTCAAATACGGGCGACGCCGCTTTCCCTGGCAGCCGCGGCCACCGCCGCCGCCACGGCCTCGCAAACGCGCGGATCAAATGCAGCCGGGAGCAGGTGCTCCGGCCCAAGTTCTTCCGGCGGCACCAGGGCGGCCAGCGCATGCGCCGCCGCCAGCTGCATGGGCTTGTTGATGTCGCGTGCGCGCACGTCAAACGCCCCGCGAAACACGCCGGGGAACACCAGCACGTTGTTGATCTGGTTCGGGTCGTCGCTGCGGCCGGTGGCCACAACGGCCGCGCCGCCGCGCCGGGCTTCCGCCGGCGCGATCTCCGGCGTCGGATTGGCGCAGGCAAACACCACCGCATTTTGCGCCATCGTGCCGACCATCTCCGCCGTGACCAGGTTTGGCCGGGAGACGCCGATAAAGACGTCTGCGCCGCGCAGCGCGTCGGCCAGCGTGCCGCGCAGATGCGCCCGGTTCGTCAGGGCGGCCATCTCCGCCTGCGCGTCCGTCAGCCCCTCGGGATATCCCTCGCACAGGATGCCGGCCCGGTCGCACAGGGTCAGCTCGCCCACGCCCGCGTCCAGCAGCATGCGGCCGATGGCGATGCCGGCGGCGCCTGCGCCGTTGATGACGACGCGCACCTCTTCGAGCCGCTTGTTCACCACGCGGAGCGCATTCAACAGGCCGGCCAGCACCGTGATCGCCGTGCCATGCTGATCGTCGTGAAAAACGGGGATATCGCAACGCTGCTTGAGCTTGCGCTCAATTTCAAAACAGCGAGGCGCGGCAATATCCTCCAGATTGATGCCGCCAAAGCTGCCCGAAATCCGATAGACCGTCTCCACAAACTCGTCCACGTCCTGCGTCCGCACGCACAACGGGAAAGCGTCTACCCCGCCAATCGCCTTGAACAGCACGCACTTTCCCTCCATCACCGGCATGCCGGCCTCCGGGCCGATGTTGCCGAGTCCCAGCACGGCCGAACCGTCCGTCACCACCAGGCAGAGGTTGTGCCGCCGGGTGAGCGCATAGGACAGGCCCGGGTCGCGCTGGATCTCCAGGCACGCCTGCGCTACGCCCGGCGTATAGGCCAGCGACAGCGCCTCGCGCGTGTCCACCGGTACTCGCGGCACGACTTCAATCTTCCCGCGCCATTGCGCATGCAGGCGCAGGGATTCCTTGGCATAATCCATCGTCTGATCCTCCCCGTTAAACAAACAGATAATAATGCACGATATCGTGATATGTACCAAGTTTATAGCCCACCTGCGGCAAGGTGCCGGCATATTGGAACCCGAAGCGTTCATGCATGCGTACGCTCGCCGCATTCTGCCCGGCTATCACGGATACGATCACATGCAGCTCCCCACAGCGGCGCGCCGCCGACAACAGCGCTTCCAGGAGCCGCGCGCCCACTCCGCGGCCACGGAACGCCGCATCCACATACACGGACAACTCCGCCGTGGCGGCATAGGCGTCGTGCGGGCGGTAGGGCGACAGGCACGCATATCCCGCGACCATCCCGCCTGCTTCCGCCACAAGCAGCGGATGTCGCGGCGTGCCATGCGCGCGAAACCATTCCAGCCGCTCCTGCACCGTACGCTCGCGCATATCAAACGTGGCGGCGCTTGCCCGCACCTCCGCGTTATAGATCTCTGTCAGACGCGGCACGTCCGTCTCGCGCGCCTTGCGCACCAGAATGTCCATATGCGCTCCCTCCCTTTCGGCCGCCATCGCTGCACATAGGCCATGCGTCACCGGTTTTCCTACAAAATTTGTCCACAAGGTACACATTTCCCACCGTCTGTGCTATACTGTCCATATGCACATCAAACGCCATTTCGGAGGTCTGTACCCATGAAGTTTGCCATCATCGGCGGCACCAACATCGAAACGCTCCCCATCCCATACCACGAGCAGGCCGTATCCACGCCCTATGGCGACGTCGTCGTATTCCGCGCCACACTGGATGGGCATGAGTTCATCTTTCTGTCGCGCCACGGCGTGCTCTACAGCTTTGACCCCGGCCAGATCAACTACCGCGCAAACATCTACGCGCTGCACAGTCTTGGCGTGACAAATGTCATCGGCATTACCTCCGTCGGCACGTGCGACTATACGCACAAGCTCGGCAGTCTCTGCCTGCTGGCCGACTTCATCGACTTTACCAAGACGCGCTCCGCTTCTTTTGAGCGGGAACACCGGCTCACGCTGCACACGGGCATGGAACAGGTCTTTTCCACCACGCTCAACGATACGCTGGAGGCGCTGATCCTCGAGCGCGGCATTCCCTACGCAGGACGCGTGACATACGCCGCAACCGAAGGCCCCCGGTTTGAAACGGCCGCGGAAGTGCGCGTGCTCCGTATGCTCGGCGCGCAGGTCATCGGCATGACCATCGTGCCGGAAGCGCCGCTTGCCCGCGACCTCGACATGCGCTATGCCGCCATTGGCATCATCGCCAACTACGGCACCGGCATGACCGGTGAGGTGACGGATTGCGGCATCGACGGCGTGATGGCCGCACACCGGGACGAGGTCTTTGGCCTGTGTTTCGACCTGATCCGGCGGCTTGGCACCACCAACTGGAGCGGCCAGCATTCCGCCGGCTGATCCCTGCCGGCCGCACAGCCCATGGCAAGCCAAAGTAAAACGGACAGGATGTGCATCATCCCGTCCGTTGTTCTTGGTACACCCTCAGGGGCTCGAACCCTGGACACCCTGATTAAGAGTCAGGTGCTCTACCAGCTGAGCTAAGGGTGCATATGCCGTCCGGCAGGACTCGTCCCACCCGTCGGTCTCCGGCCGGTCAAACCGGCCCGGCAAGGCCCGTGCGGCAAAGTGGTTGGAGCAGGTAACGGGACTCGAACCCGTGATCTCAGCTTGGAAGGCTAATGTGTTACCACTACACTATACCTGCAAACCGTTGGAGCGGGAGACGGGGCTCGAACCCGCCACCTCAGCCTTGGCAAGGCTGCGCTCTACCAAATGAGCTACTCCCGCATTGGCTGCAACCGTTTCACACAAGCAAAAAACTGGTGCGGGCGAAGAGACTTGAACTCATACGCCTGCCGGCACCAGAACCTAAATCTGGCGCGTCTGCCAATTCCGCCACGCCCGCACGCCGGTGAAAGCAACGTTGGTGACCCGTCGGAGATTCGAACTCCGGACACCTTGATTAAAAGTCAAGTGCTCTACCGACTGAGCTAACGGGTCAGAATGGCTGGGGTGGCAGGATTTGAACCTACGAATGACGGAGTCAAAGTCCGTTGCCTTAGCCGCTTGGCTACACCCCAACGGTGCGGAAAGCAAAAATGGGGTGAGTAGTGGGACTCGAACCCACGACCTCCTGGGCCACAACCAGGCACTCTAACCAACTGAGCTATACCCACCATGCTCCCCAAATCGGAAGAACGGACGAACTCCACCGAATCCAGCTTGCCCGGCACCCCGTAGGCCGCCCTCAGAGGTGCCGTGCATTTGGCGCGCCCGCAGGGATTCGAACCCGGGACCTACGGCTTAGAAGGCCGTTGCTCTATCCTGCTGAGCTACAGGCGCAGGTCAGAGAGTTCCGAAAAGTAATTATAAGGGGATTGACGCTTTCTGTCAATGGCCAACGGCAAAGTTTATGCTCTGCCGCAACACTTTTTGTATTTTTTGCCGCTCCCACAGGGACACGGGTCGTTACGGCCCACGGTTTTTTCCTTGACAAACACCTGCGCAGAACGGTATTCCTTCGTGATCTCATGGCGGCGCTGCGCACTCAGGCGTTCCTCCCATTCCGGCAACCCGTATAACCAGCTCGCCTTGGCCGCGAGCATGTTGTAATACAGCTTTTCGAGGTCGATCTCCAGGTGCAGCACCATCTCCGGCTCAAGCGTTTCCAGCTCCAGCGGTTCGGTCAAGCTCGTGTTGATACCGTCCAGAAATCCGCAGAACACCACCGGTTCCATGGAAAAGGACGCCGCCAGCTCCTCGAGCGTCCCGTCATAGACGAGCTGGCCGGATGCAAGGATTTTCCTGTAATTCTCCGTCTCCGCGGCAAAATAGCGATCCCAGTATTCCTGCTGCGCCGCATCCGGGCGCGGCTGCTCGCACAGCGCGAGCCAATCTGCATACAGTCCCATCGTTTTCCTCCCATTCGTTTACCAGCTACATAATTTAGCACATTTCCCCGCAGGATGCAACCGTTTTGGCAAGATCGTGATTCCACAACAGCCGCGCGCCCTCTCCCGTGTCGGTATAGTACCGCGGGCGGAACCCGTTCTGCTCAAACCCCATCTGCCGGTACAGCGCCTGCGCGGGCGCGTTCGTCTCCCGCACCTCCAGCGTCATGCTCGTTGCGCCCCGGTTCAGCGCCCGTCGCATGAGCGCCAGCAGCAGCGCACGGGCATAGCCCCTGCGACGGCACTCCGGTAGCACGGCGATATT
Source organism: uncultured Eubacteriales bacterium (assembly GCA_900549955.1). Taxonomy (GTDB): domain Bacteria; phylum Bacillota; class Clostridia; order Christensenellales; family CAG-138; genus Aphodomorpha. The sequence continues at coordinate 120,637 of URQH01000002.1, forward strand.
GGTCACGTGCGCCTCGTCGCAAACCACCCACATGCCGCCATAGCCCACGACGCGCCCCTCCTGCTCCAGCACAAGATACACGGCCACGTCGTTCTTCAATTCGCCCAGCAGCGACAGTTTGGACCATGGCGTGCGAAAACACACGCACTCAATCTCGTGCACACGCCCGACATCGGCCTTGTGCATGTCGCGTATGGCCGCGCTCATCGCCTGCCCTCCGCCAGCCGCTCCGCCTGCGACGGCCTGAGGTACAGCGGCCGCACCTCCTGCTGCGCGGTCGCGAGCAGCGTCATGGCCGCAAGCCCAACGGACGCAGCGTCCGGCCAGACGGGCGGTTCGCACAGGCCCGGCACGTCGCCCACAAGCCGGGCGCCCGCCAGCCCCGCGCCGTACGCCTCCAGCGACACCGCCTGCGGCGCTTCCACGCACCTGCCGGCCGCATACCGGGCCGCATACGCATTGCCGTTGCGCGCGTCGATCAGCGCGCACACCGGCTCCGGGGACGGCAGGCAGCGTTGGTACAGCGCCCGCAACGCGTCCACCCCGACGACCGGTTTGTGACACGCAAACGCAAACGCATTGGCCATGCACACGCCGATGCGCACGCCGGTAAACGAACCCGGACCCACGTCTACGGCAAACACATCCACGGCGTCCAGCGGCAGGGCGCACTGCCTTAGCAGCAGCCTGACGGCCGGCAATACCGTTTCCGCGTGTTTGTGCGCCGGGTCGCAGGCATGCCCGGCGCACACCACGCCGTCGCGCAGCAGCGCGACCGACGCGGCCTTGGCCGTCGTCTCCAGAGCAAGCAGGATCATAGCCGTTCCAGCACCTCCTCATAGGCAGCGCCAAGCGCACAGAGCGACACGTGCCGCGGCGCATCGCCATCTCCTTCGATCGTCAGCTCCAGCCGGGCCGGCGGCAGCGCTTCCTGCACCAGTTCGGCCCACTCCATCAGGATGACGGCGTCCTGCGCCAGATAGTCGTCAAACCCGATGGCATACAATTCGTCCGCATCGGCAAGGCGATAGGCGTCAAAGTGCAGCAGGCGAGGCTGCGTATCGTATTCCTGCACGATGGTAAACGTTGGGCTCGTGACGTCCGTCGCGCCCAGCGCGGCGCCCACGCCCCGTACCAGCACCGTCTTGCCGGCGCCAAGGTCTCCGTGCAGCGCCACAAACGCGCCCGGAAACAGCGCGCGTCCCAGGCGCCCGCCAAGCGCCAGCATGTCCGCCTCGCTTGCACAGACCAGTTCCCGCCGTTTCACTGGGTATAGATGCCTCCCTCCAGCAGTTCGCGCGCAAAGTCGCCAAAGCGGTCTTCGCGAATGGCCTGCCGCACGTCCTCCATCAGGCGCAGGGAAAAGCGCAGGTTGTGAATCGTCACCAGCTGCGCCGCAAGGATCTCCTCGGCCTTCAGCAGGTGCCGGATATAGGCGCGCGTAAAGCCGGTGCGGCACGTATAACAGTCGCACCCCTCTTCAATCGGCGTGAAGTCGCGCGCATACGCGGCGTTGCGCAGCACGCGGCGGCCGGTGCGCGTCAACGCCAGCCCGTTTCGGGCACTCCGGGTCTGCAACACACAGTCGAACATATCCACGCCGCGCAGCACGCCCTCCAGCAGGCAGTCCGGACTGCCGACGCCCATCAGATAGCGCGGCTTGTCCTCCGGCAGATACGGCATCAGCTCTTCGAGCATCTCATACATCACGTGCTTGGGCTCGCCGACGCTCAGGCCGCCAATGCCATAGCCCGTAAAATCCATGGCAGCGAGCGTCCTGGCGCTCTCAATGCGCAGGTCGCGGTACATGCCGCCCTGCACGATGCCGAACAGCGCCTGATCCGGCCGCACATGCGCCTCCCGGCACCGCTCGGCCCAGCGATGGGTGCGGTTCATGGCGCGCAGCGTGTAGGCGTGGTCGCTCGGGAACGGCGCGCACTCGTCAAAGCACATGGCGATATCCGCGCCCAGCGCCTGCTCGATCTCCATGGCCTTTTCCGGCGTGAAAAAATGCCTGCTGCCGTCGATGTGCGAGCGGAACTCGACCCCGTCCTCGCGGATGTCGTTCATCTTGGCCAGGCTGAACACCTGAAACCCGCCGCTGTCAGTCAGGATAGGCCTGTCCCAGCGCATAAACGTGTGCAGGCCGCCCGCCTCCTCCACAAGCCGGTGGCCGGGCCGCATATAGAGATGGTATGTATTGGCGAGGATGATATTGGCCCGCACATCCAGCAGGTCGCGCGGGGTCATGGCCTTGACGGTCGCCTGCGTGCCCACGGGCATATAACACGGGGTCTCGATCACCCCGTGCGGCGTGTGCAGCAGTCCGAGCCGCGCGCCGGTCTGCCGGCAGGTCTTGAGCAGTTCAAAGCGGAACGGCGGCGCGCCCGCTTCCTTTGCCATCGGTCTTTCTTCCATTGTTCTCTCCCCTCACTCGATCAGCATGGCATCGCCAAAGCTGAAAAACCGGTACCGCTGCTGCACGGCGTGCCTGTACACGCGCAGCATTTCCTCCCGGCCCGCAAAGGCCGATACGAGCATGAGCAGCGTCGATTCCGGCAAATGAAAGTTCGTGATCAGCGCATCCACCGCACGGAACGCATAACCCGGCGTGATGAAGATGCTCGTCTGCCCGGCAAACGGCTGCACAAGCCCATCGGGCGTCGCCGCGCTTTCCAGCGTGCGCACGGAAGTCGTCCCCACCGCGACAACGCGGCCGCCGGCCGCCCGCGCCTCGTTGATTGCGCGCGCCGCCTCCGCCGTCACCTCGCAGTATTCCGCGTGCATGTGATGGTCCTCCACCCGCTCGGCCGAAACCGGCCGGAACGTGCCGAGCCCCACGTGCAACAGCACGTCCACAATGCGCACGCCCTGCGCGCGCAGCCGGTCGAGCAGCGCCTGCGTAAAGTGCAGGCCGGCCGTCGGCGCCGCAGCGGAACCGCGCTCGCGCGCATACACGGTCTGATAGCGCTCCGGATCCTCCAGCCGCTCCGTGATATACGGCGGCAGCGGCGTCTGTCCCACGCGGTCGAGGACCTCCTCCAAAATGCCGTCGTACAGCAGCTCCACCAGCTTGCCGCCCTCCGCGCCGGTATCGCCCAGCACCCGCACGCGCAGTCCGTCGCCCACGCGGTATTCCTGCCCGGGCCGCGCGCGGCGCGCCGGCTTGGCCAGGCACTCCCACCGGTCGCCCTCCGCGCGGCGCAGCAGCAAAAACTCCATGTGCCCGCCCGTGTCCTCCCGCACGCCGATCAGGCGCGCCGGTATGACGCGCGTGGTGTTGCGCACAAGCACGTCCCCAGGATGGAGATGCGACGCGACGTCGGAAAACACGCCGTCGGTGATCGACCGCGTGTTTCGATCGTACAGCAGCAGCCGCGAGGCGGACCGGTCCGCCGGCGGCGTCTGCGCAATCAACTCCTGTGGCAACTCGTAGTAAAAATCGCTGGTGTTCAATCGATCAACACTCCATGTAAAATACGCGGCGCCCACGCCCGCCAGGCGCGCGTGGGCACGACATGTATTATAGTGGAGCGCGGCAGATTTCGCAAGCCTATATCAGTTTCTGCCGTCCTTTCGCATCAATCGTCGTGTTGCCCTCCAGCAGCAGCTCGTCGATCGTCACAAACTCGTATCTCTCCGCCTGCGCCTTCTCGATGAGCGTGGGCAGATAGTCCTCGATCATATGCCCGTTGTTATGGCACAAAATGATGCTTCCCGGCTCCAGGCTACCCATGACGGCATCCACAATCGCCTCGGCACTGCGCTCTTTTTTCCAGTCGATGGTGTCGACCTGCCACTGGATGGCTTCATAGCCAAGCTCGCGCGCGGCGTTGATGACCGTGTCGTTATACTCGCCAAACGGCGCGCGGAACTTTGTGCTGCGCTTGCCGGTCAGCGCCTCGACCTTGTCGTCCAGTTTTGTAATCTCCTCCTGCACCTGCTGCGTCGTGAGCTTGTTCATGTGCGGATGCGTCAGGCTGAGGTTGCCGATTTCGTGTCCCGCTTCGGCGATCGCCTTCAGCTGGTCCGGATAGGCGTCCACCCACTGGCCGCTCACAAAGAACGTCGCCTTGACGTCGTGCTTTTCAAGCGTTTCCAAAATGGCGGCCGTCTTGTCGTCCTTCCAGGCCGCGTTGATCGTCAACGCAATCCGGTTGTCCGGCCGCTCCACGCTGTAGACGGGCAGCTCCCTGTTCTTTCCAGGCAGCACGTTGAGCTGGTATTCTTCCACCTGCGCACCCGCCATCGTCGGCGTGGCGTCGCCCGGCAGGCAGAGAATGAGCACGATCACGGCGGCAAGCAGCAGCGCCAGCCCGGCAAAGATCAACGACCTCTTTTTAATGACAACAATCCGCACCCCATCAACCCCCAAATTGTTAAGCTGTTGTACTTTATGCGACACAAGTCCCAAAAATCACAGGAAGGCTGCGCATTTGCGCAGCCTTCCCGCGTCAGGTTGTCCCATTATTCGAGAAAATCCTTGAGCCGTTTGCTGCGGCTCGGGTGGCGCAACTTGCGCAGCGCCTTGGCCTCGATCTGGCGAATGCGCTCCCGCGTGACGTTGAACTCCTTGCCAACCTCCTCGAGCGTGCGCGCCTTGCCATCGTCCAGGCCATAGCGCAGGCGCAGCACCTTGGCCTCCCGCGGCGTGAGCGAATTGAGCACGTCCATGAGCTGTTCCTTGAGCAGCGTAACGGCCACGGCTTCCGCGGGCGCCGGCGCATCCTGGTCTTCGATGAAGTCGCCCAGATGGCTGTCGTCTTCCTCGCCGATCGGCGTCTCCAGCGAGACAGGCTCCTGCGCAATTTTGATGATCTCGCGCACCTTTTCCTCTGAAATGCCCATCTCGCGGGCAATTTCATCCGGACGCGGGTCGCGGCCATATTCCTGCACAAGCTGCCGGTTGACACGGATGAGCTTGTTGATCGTCTCGACCATGTGCACGGGGATGCGGATGGTGCGCGCCTGATCGGCAATGGCGCGCGTGATCGCCTGCCGGATCCACCAGGTCGCATAGGTGGAGAATTTGTAACCCTTGCGATAGTCGAATTTTTCAACCGCCTTGATGAGGCCCAGGTTCCCCTCCTGAATGAGGTCTAAGAAGAGCATCCCGCGCCCTACATAGCGTTTGGCAATGGAGACGACCAGACGCAGGTTCGCTTCCGCCAGCTGGTGCTTGGCCTCCGGGTCGCCCTCCGCCATGCGCTGCGCAATGGCCACCTCCTCGTCCGCCGTGAGCAGCGGCACCTTGCCGATCTCCTTGAGGTACATGCGGACGGGATCGTCGATATTGACGCCCTCCACCGCGGCCAGAGTGCTCTCGATCTCGGCAATCTCCTCGTTGATGTCCTCCGGCACCTCGACCTCTTCCACGACGTCGATGTTCATCTCCTCGAGGTGCTCGTAAATCTTTTCGATCTGCTCCTGGTCGAGCTCCAGCTCCTCCAGCGCATCCATGATCTCCTTGTAGGTCAGGATGCCCTTGGCCTTGCCGGCATCAAGCAACTCCTTGATTTTCTGCGTGCGAGGATCCGTCTTCTCCATGCTCCCCACTCCTTTCCTGTCAGCCGCGAAGCTGGCGCGTCAAATTCTGTATCTCCTGCATGAGCGTCTGCCGCTCCTGCGTACCAAGCGTATTGTCGCCAAGCCGCAACGTCAGCTCGTCCACCCGCTGCCGGCAGTCGAACCGGCGAATGCGGGTCACACAGTCGCGCACGGTGCGCACCGGGTCCAAAAGCGGCACGTCCTCACGGAACACGCCGGCCAGCTCTTCCGCCTGCCCCTCTGGCATGCCCGCCGCAATCCGGGCGCAGTTGGGCGTCGTCTCCTGGGCATAGGCCGCTACGATCTCCCCCGCAAACGCGGTGCGCGCCTCGCCGGAGAGCAGGGACAGCGCGTCCGTGGAAACGGCCTCGAGCGTCGCGTCCCGGGACTGCGCCATGGCCTGCAACAGCGCGTTTTCCGCGCGCACACGCGGCGTCTCCTCCGCCGCGCCGCGCGCCGGACGGCGATTCCGTGCCTGCCGCTGCACCGGCGCCTTTTCCAGCGGGCTGCCTGCGGCGCCCTGCGCCTCAAGCGCTTCGACCGGATAGCCGGTCTTTCGCGCAAGCTGGGCATAGTACCGCCCCCGTTCCACCGGCTGGAGCGACGCAATAAACCGGCAGGCCTCCATCGCATACCGCTCCCGGTCGTTCTCATCGGTCAGCGTATAGGCGCGCGCCATGCTCTCCAGCTTGAACGCGTTGAGCGACAGCGCATTGTCCTTCAGCGTGTCAAACGCGTCCTTCCCGTTTGCGCGGATAAACTCATCCGGATCCTGGCCGCCCGGGAACACGATCACGCGCACGTCGATGCCTTCCGCCGAAAGGATGTCCAGGCCGCGAATCGTCGCGTTCTGGCCGGCGGCGTCGCCGTCGTAGGCGATATACACCAGCTGGGTATAGCGCTTGAGCAACCGCGCCTGCTGCACCGTCAGCGCCGTGCCAAGGCTGGCCACGGCGTTCGTGACCCCGGCCTCAAACAGGCCGATCACATCGGTATACCCCTCTACCATCACCAGGTCGTCGCAGCGGCGGCCCTTCTGCAAATGCAACCCATACAGGTTGTTGCGCTTGTTGTAGATGGGCGTATCGCCCGTGTTGATATACTTGGGTTTGTCGTCGTTCATCACACGTGCGCCAAACCCCAGCACCCGGCCGTTCGTCCCCACGATCGGGAAGATCACGCGGCCACGATACGCATCGTACACGGAGTTCTTGTCCGTATTATGCACCAGTAGGCCGGCATCCAACAATTCCTGTTGCGTAAATCCCTGCTGAAACAAATGCGTCTTGAGCGCATCCCACGATGCGGGCGCATAGCCAAGCCCAAACCGCTTGACCGACTCGCTCGTGAGCCCGCGCCGGAGCAGGTAGGCGCGTCCCGGCGCGCCGTCCGGGCCGATCAGCGTCTCCATGTAGAAGCGGGCGGCCGCCCGGCAGGCAGCGTACAGCCGCTCCTTGTAGGCGCGCTCCCGCTGCAATGCGGCGTCGTCGGCATTGTCCGGCAACTCCATGCCCACACGGTTTGCCAGCAGCTTGACCGCCTCCACAAAGCTCAGCCGCTCCATCTGCATCACAAACTGGATCACCGTGCCGCCCGCGTGACAGCCGAAGCAATAGAACATCTGCTTGTCCGGCGAAACGGAAAACGAGGGCGTCTTCTCCCCGTGCAGCGGACATAAGCCCCACAGGCGGCGGCCCTTCGGCCGGAGCTCCACATAGGAGGAGACGACGGAGACGATGTCGTTCTTGGCGAGCAGCTCATCCAGCCATGCGTCCGGAAACGCCACGCCGTCCACCTCCCTTCCCGAAAAAACAGTCTATCGTTTATTCGACAATTTCATCCGGTTTCCTGCTCTCACGCCCACGACTTTGGCACAAACAGGCGCTCAAAATCCCGGATCGCATAGTTGTCCGTCATGCAGGCGATATAGTCCGCAACTACCCGTTTTTCGCCGTCGATCTCGCGCCGGAGCAAAAACTCCTCCGGCAATTCCTCGAGATGGGCGCAATAATGCCGAAACAGCTCTTCCACCACGCCCTTGGCCTTTCCCTCTTCGCTCTTGGCCACGGGGTTGTGGTACACGTGTTCAAACATAAATTCGCGCAGGGCCTGAAACTGCTCGAGCACCGCATCGGACATGACGATTTCCGGCCGGTCGGTACTGTGCGCCACGATGTCGAGGATCATAGCGTTGATCCGCCGCCCATGGCTGTCCCCCAGCACGCGCACGCAGGCGGCCGGCAGATCGGACTCGGCGATGACGCCGGCGCGAATGGCGTCGTCGATGTCGTGGTTGAGATAGGCGATCCGGTCGGCAACGGAGACGACCTTGCCCTCGAGCGTCGCCGGTGTGCCGCTCTTCTTATGGTGCAAAATCCCGTCCCGCACCTCAAAGGTCAGGTTGAGGCCCACGCCGTCATTCTCCAGAAATTCTACGACGCGCAAGCTCTGGACGTTGTGCTCAAACCCGCCCGGTACCAGCTCGTTGAGCACGCTCTCGCCGCTGTGCCCAAACGGGGTGTGGCCCAGGTCGTGCCCCATAGCGATGGCCTCCGTCAGATCCTCGTTGAGGCGCAGCGCGCGGGAAATGCTGCGCGCGATCTGGGATACCTCCAGCGTGTGCGTCAGGCGCGTGCGATAGTGATCGCCCTGCGGCGCCAGAAACACCTGCGTCTTGTGCTTGAGCCGGCGAAAGGACTTGCAATGCAAAATCCGGTCCCGGTCGCGGACGAAATCCGTCCGCAGCGGGCATGGCTCCAGCGGGTGCTCGCGTCCCCTGCTATCGCGCGACAACGTGGCAAAGCGGGACAGCGTATCTGCCTCGCGCTGCTCAATATACTCCCTGACAAGCATGCCGCTCACCCCCGAATTCCTGTGTCTTCTATGAGTGATAAATACACCATAACTTCCCCGTTTCCTGCTGTTTGAGGCAAAATCCGCCGTTCTTTCTGGCCGTACAGGCGCCTGGCGGAGCCTTGCGCCCGGCTCTGGGCGCACCGCCGCCAGCCTCGACAATTTCCGCTTAATATTCGACTTTTTGCGCCCTTGGCAAACGATGTGTCACATGCTATGCTGTTTTTGCTTAGAAAAACAGGCCTATCGGTTCCAGTCCGGGCGCGGTTCGGCCGCCACAGTTCCCGGCGGCAAAACGGCCGCATGCACCGCCGCCGGTTTCTTTCTTTTCTGTTTCCTATTTTTCTATTTGACATGGAGGTGTGTTTCGTGTTCCGCATTGAGCGTCTGTTGTTAAATCTCGGCGCCCGCCCGGATCACCGCGGGTATGACCAGACCGTCATTGCGCTCGGCGTATTGCTGTCCAACCCTGCCGAGCGCAGCGTCCAACATATCTATCAGCGCGCAGGCGCCATTTGCGGCCTTTCTCCGTTCAAGATCAACGAAGGTGTGCGGCAGACGGTTGCGGACATCTGGAAGCATCAGCGAGAGAATCCCCATCTCCCGCTACGGCTGAACCATCGGGTGCTGTCCCGCTACCAGCCCAGCAACAAGGTGTTCCTGTACACCGTGGCTACGCAGCTGCGCATTGCCGGCTATGACATGCCCTTTGGGTTCCAACCAAACGATCAGTAACTGATCGCAACAGCGTTACGGCGCAGAAAAAAGGGCGCCCTATGGCCCCCTTCTTCATCGGCAATATTTTATCCTTACTGCATGCGTACCATTTCTTTGTGCAGGCGCTTGATGATGCGCTTTTCGAGCCTGGAAATATAACTTTGGGAGATCCCCAGCAGATCCGCCACCTGTTTTTGCGTGCACTCCGGCTGGTTGTTCAGCCCAAAGCGCAGTTCCACAATGCGCTTTTCCCGCGGGGACAGCTTCTGCAGCGCCTTTTGCAGCAGCTCCCGGTCTACCTCATCCTCCAAATCCCGGCTAATGATGTCCGACTCCGTGCCCAGGATGTCCGAGAGCAACAGTTCGTTGCCATCCCAGTCCACGTTGAGCGGCTCATCAAACGAAACCTCCAGCTTAAGCCGGTTGGCGCGGCGCAAGTGCATGAGGATTTCATTTTCGATGCAGCGCGACGCATAGGTCGCGAGTTTGATCTTCTTGTCCGGATCAAACGTATTGACCGCCTTGATGAGCCCGATTGTGCCGATGGAAATGAGATCCTCGATGCCCACCCCGGTGTTTTCAAACTTCCTGGCGATGTACACGACCAGGCGCAGGTTGTGTTCAATCAATGCGTTCCTCGCCGTCTGTTCTCCCTCCTTCAGGCGCATGATCCAGGCCTGTTCCTCCTCCGCCGGAAACGGAGCCGGCAGCGTCTCCCCCGAATGGATGTACAGCACCGGCTTGCGCCGCCGCCGGAGGAGCCGCAGATACCGCAGCCTGCACCACGTCCATATGCGTTTGAACATCCGTATCTCTCCTTCCCTTCGGCAGCAGGGCGCTGTCAATGATCGCCTGCGTGCCGTTGATCCGCGTGTCCGATGCCGCTACCAGCGCGTCAATGGCGTGCCAGCCGCCCACATAGGCCTGCAACAGCCGCGGCTGTATCGCATAGAGGAAACCTTCTCCGCCGAGCGTGGCATAGGGAACGGGACGCCCGCCCCCGCAATCCGGCAGCAGCGACCGGTCCAATATGACGACCGGTTTGCCAGTGAGCGGCTCGGTGAGCAGGTTGCCACTGTCCGCCAGCGCCTGCACCAGAAGCGTCCGGTCCTGCAACACCACGCGCAGCAGCACGTGCCGGCTGCGGTTGCGAATGGCAGCCGTCAGGCTGCGCACGAGTCGCGGCGCAACCAGCGCCGCCACCGCGCCAAGCAGCGCAGCGCGGAGTGGGACCGTGCCCATCAGCACGCCGCCCGCAAGCGACCCGCCCAGCAACATGCAGAGCGCAAACAGCAGCCCGCCGAGAAAACAGGCGGCGACGAACAGCGCCACTATCGCGCGCGGCAGATCGCGTGGCGCGTGCACGAGCGGCAGCGACGCGGCGACGCACAGCGCCAGCTTGCAGGGCAGCCGGTTGAGCACGGGCAGCGCCGTCAGCGAGAGCAGCGCATACGCGGCGCCGAGCAGCGCCGCGGCAAGGGACAGCCACGGCCGCAGCCGGAGGCCGCCGATGGCGGCGGCCAGCCGCAGCATCAGCCAGTCCATGAGCAGGTTGTCGAGCAAAAACAGCTCCGCCGACACTTCCATGCCATTCACGCAATCTGGATGACCATGACGGTCATATCGTCCTCTGCCCCGGCGGCCAGCGCCGTCTCCAACAGCCGGTCTGCGGCCGTCTGACTGTCCGGCGCATCGTCCAGCGCCTCGCAGATCGCCTGCTGCGTGCGGTCGCCCAGCGCGTCCAGCGCCCCATCGGAAAACATGATGATCGCATCGTTTTTGCGGATACGCGCCCGCTGGACGGCGGGCGTCGCCTCGTCGACGATGCCGGCGGGCAGCGCCTCCGCCGAAACGGTGTGCAGGCAGTCCGCCCGATAGACGAAGGTGGGCGGCGCGCCGCACTTGATGAACTCCGCCTGCCCGCTGCGCAGGTTCAGATACAGCGCATCGAGCGTGGCATACATGTCCTGTTCCCGCTTGAGCAGCAGCCGGTTGACGCTCTCGAGCGCAACGTCGCGCGAAAACCCGCTGGCATACAGGTCAAACAGCAGCCGGATGGCCGCCTGGCTCTCGCTACGGGCCGATTCCCCCGCCCCCATGCCGTCGCTGATGGCATAGAGCACGCGCCCGAGCGGCAGGCGGCGCTCGCCCGTGCTGTCCCCGCTCACGCCGCTGCGGCTGATGGGTGCGCTGGCCGTGCCCATCATGGCGCGCAGAGGTTGCGCCTCCTCCAGCACCAGCAGCCCCTGCCGCCCCTCCTTGCGGGCAGACAGCACGGAGACCGGCCGCCGGATTGCGGCGCGTACCGCCTCGCAGACCGGCAGCGGCTGGTCCACATAGGTCGCGGAGACGCGCACATCGAGCCGGAGCTTGCCGTGCGGGAACGAGGCGTCCACGCCGAGGACGCGGATGCCATGCCGGTCCAGGCTCTGCGCCACGCCGCGTTCCAGGTCCTCGTCCAGCCAGCACTCCTCGCTGACGCGCTGCGCCAGCGTATCGATGACGTCGCAGATCCCGACGAGCTGCCGGTTGACAAACTGATACTGCCGCGCCGTCTGCTGCCGCAGGGCAGACTGCACGAGATACTGGTTCTGCGCCTGCCACGCCGCGGCCGCCATCTGCGGCATGTGCTTGCAGGAGGGATCAAACGGCCTGCGGATGCGGATGCGCTCGCCCCGCTCGTGCGCCTGCAGCATGGCGGAGACGGCCTGCGCCGCCAGGCGCGGGTCGCGCCAGCACATCTTGCGCAGCGAGCAGTCCATGCACACGCTCGCGGCGGCCTGCGCCGTCCACTGCATCTGCGCATCCGCCGGCTCGCGCTGTTCCCCCGGCACCTCGAACAGCCGCGCCACTTCCCGGCAGACGCCCACGGTCTGCCGGATGTCCCGCGCGGTGTGCTCTTTCATGCGCTTCATGGCCTTTTCGGAAAAGCGCTCCCGGTTCTTGTCTGCATCCAGATATGCGCACAGCGCCAGCAGCTGGGTGCGCGGGATGAGCAAAAAGATGGCGCCGGACACGGCCAGGTTCAGCAGGTTGATCGTGTGCGACGCCGTGTAGACATAGGTGCCGGCCACCAGGCTGCACGCGAGGAACCCGCCGAACACGCCGATGGTGTCCATGCGTCGCATCAGCGAGCCGGCCAGCGTGCAGGCGGCAAGGCTGCCGACAAACATCAGCGTAAAATCGCCCCCGACCGTGAGCACGACGCCGAGCGCCACCGAGACGGCCACGCCGCTGACGCCCCGCGCCAGCGCGGCGATCATGGCGAACACGAGCAGCAGCACCACCGGCAGGGAAAAGCCAAACGCCTGCACATCCGTGACGGCCAGCAGCAAAATGCCAAAGGACAGGCTGATGCTGACCTGTTCCGCATCCGACAGGACGTGCCGGTTGCCCAGCGCCCGTAGCGTGCGCAGGGCGCTCTGCATCGCCAGCGCGGAAAACTCGCACAGGCCGATGTTGATAAGCGCGCGCAGCAGCGTGGGCACGTCGCCGGCATAAAAGATGGGCAGCAGCGCCGCCTGCGCCAGGAACAGCAGGAACAGCTGATCCAGCTTGGCGCTTTTCCTGCTCCAGCAATTCCAGAGCAGGTGCATGACATAGTACAGCACGCACGCGCACACGGCCGGGTACTGCGGCTCCGCCTGCAGCAGTATTTCGCCAAAGACCGCGCCGGCCAGCGCATAGTGCGCATTGCAGCCGGAGATGGCGGCCGCGGCTAAAAATGCGAGGCCAAACGGCGCGATGTCGCCCGCAATGCAGATGCGCCCCAGCAACAGCGCGACAAAAAAGATCAGCAATTCGCCGAGAAACGCACGCCGCTTGACATACTGCAAAAAGCGGTTCTGTTTTTCTTCTACCCTGGTCGTCTGCGTCATATGCTCTCCATTCCCTGCTGCTATTATAGGGATGTGAGCTTGTCGAAACATTCGGATTGCGCACAGGCCCAGGGCGCTTTTCTCCCCGCCAATTCGACAACCCTTTCGGGGCATCCGGCCCGTCCGGGCGACATTCGCGCATCGGCGCGCCGCCATTGCCACAAAACCGGTCGAACGCGTCCGCTTGCAGCAAACGGCCGGGTGTGCTACACTCTTAGTTGTCACATTTGCGATCTGAGGAGGTTTGGCATGTTTACAGCCAATGGCGACTACAGCCTGTTGCAGGGCAACTACCTGTTTTCTGAAGTGGGCAGACGCGCGGCCGCGTTCCAGGCGGCGCACCCGGAGGCGGACATCATCCGCATGGGCATCGGCGACGTCACGCGTCCGCTCGTGCCGGCCGTCATCGCCGCCATGCATGCGGCGGTCGAGGAAATGGGCGCGGCCGAGACCTTCCATGGATACGGCCCGGATCACGGTTACGAGTTCCTGCGCGAGGCCATTCAAAAGCGGGACTATCAAAGCCGCGGCATCGACGTTTCCACCGAGGAAATCTTTGTATCGGACGGCGCCAAGTGCGACGTGGGCAACATCCAGGAGCTGTTTTCGCGCGATTGCATCGTCGCGGTCACGGACCCCGTCTATCCGGTCTACGTGGACACCAACGTCATGTCCGGCCGCGGCGGGCGCTATATCGACGGCGGGTATGAGCGCATCGTCTACCTGCCATGCACGGCGGAAAACGGCTTCATGCCGGAAATGCCCCGGGAGGCGGTGGACGTCATGTACCTCTGCTATCCGAACAACCCGACGGGCGCCATGCTCACCCGCGCGCAGCTGCAGGAGATCGTCCGGTATGCCCAGAAAAACGGGGTGCTGCTGCTATACGACTCCGCCTACGAAGCCTACATCGGCGAGCCCGACAAGCCGCACAGCATCTATGAGATCGACGGCGCGCGCGAATGCGCCATCGAGTTCCGCTCCATGAGCAAGACGGCCGGATTCACCGGCACGCGCTGCGCCTACACGGTCGTCCCCAAGTCGCTGCAGTACCGCGACACATTCGGCAACACGGTCTCGCTCAACGCCATGTGGGGCCGCCGCATGGCCACCAAGTTCAACGGCGTCTCCTACATCACGCAGCGCGGCGCCGCCGCCGCCTATTCCGACGAGGGCTACGCGCAGCTCAAGTCCGTCATCGCCGACTACATGGAAAACGCCCGCATCATCCGCGAGGGGCTCCAGTCGGCCGGCTACACCGTGTATGGCGGCGTGAACGCGCCCTACATCTGGCTCCGCGTGCCGCACGGCGACAGCTGGCGCTTCTATGACGAGCTGCTGGAGCGCCACCACATCGTGGGCACGCCGGGCGCCGGCTTTGGCCGCGCGGGCGAAGGCTATTTCCGCATGACGGCGTTCGCCACGCGCGAAAACACGATCCGCGCCATGGAGCGCATTACGAAAGGATGAGACATGCCATATATCGTCGCTTTCGAAGGCATTGACGGCACGGGAAAGGGCACGCAGATGCAGCGCGCCGCCCAGCGGCTCACCGACGCGGGACGGCGGGTGGATCAGCGGTCCTTCCCGATGTATGACTCGTTTTTCGGCCGGGAAATCGGCAAACTGCTGACCGGCAGCGAGGGCGTGCGCGCCAACGCCGTGGACGGCAAGAGCATGGCGCTGTGGTTCGCGCTCGACCGGTTTGAGGCGCTGCGTTCATACCGCTCCGCCGCGGACATCCTGCTCATCAACCGGTATGTGCTCTCCAACGCCGTGTACCAGTCCATCCGCGATTGCGACGCGGGCAAGCCCGATCTGCTGGACTTTGTACTCTCCCTCGAGCACGAGCATTTCGGCATTCCGCGGGCCGACACCCACCTGCTGTTCGATATGGATCTGGAGCAGGCCGCCGGCAACGTACGCAAAAAGGGCTATCGCGACTATGTAGGCGGCGACGGACAGGACATCTACGAGTCCATTCCCGACATTCAGCGCCGGGCACGCTTGAAATACCTCGAATATGCCTCGCGCCTGCCAAACGTGCGCATCGTCCCCTGCATGTCCGAAGGGCGGCTCGACAGCATCGAAGCCATCGGCACACGCGTGGACGCCGTGTTCCAGGAGCTTGGGCTGCTGTAACGGCGGGATCGGCATACAAAAGCGGTCCATTCCCAACTGGGAATGGACCGCTTTTTACCCGGTTGAAATCCCTTTGCCGGACGACCGGCCGTCAGCCCTGCATGCGCTTGAGCCGGTCGGCCACCTTTTTGGCCGTCGGCGTCACGGCCAGGCCGCCGCGCGCCGTTTCGCGGTACTCCGGCCGGATGTCCTGCCCCACCTGATACATGGTCGCCACGACCTCGTCAAACGGGATCAGGCTGGTAACGCCGGCAAGCGCCATATCGGCGCAGATCATCGCGTTGACGGCGCCCAGCGCGTTCCGCTTGATGCACGGGCATTCCACCAGCCCCGCCACCGGGTCGCAGATGAGGCCCAGCACATTTTTGATGGCCATCGCAGCCGCATCCAGCGCCTGCACCGGCGCGCCGCCGCTCGCCTCGACGAGCGCCGCCGCAGCCATGGCCGCAGCCACGCCGGTCTCCGCCTGGCAACCGCCGCCCGCGCCGGAAATGGTGGCGTTCTTGGCGAAAATCAGCCCCACTGCGCCGGCCGTAAACAGGGCGTCGATCAACTGGTCGTCCGACCAGCCGCGCTCATGCCCGCTCTCGATCAGCACGCCCGCCAAAATGCCGCTCGCGCCGGCGGTCGGCGCCGCGACGATACAGCCCATCGAAGCGTTGACCTCGACCACCGCCATGGCCGACGCAGCCGCGCGGCACGCATTCGCGCCGGAAAACGGCGTCAGCTTACCATAGCGGAACAGGCGCATCGCCTCGCCGCCAGACAGGCCGCTCACCGACTCCATGCGTTCGGACAGGCCGCGCCGGACCGAATCGCGCATGACGACCAGGTTTTTATACATCTCCGCCCGAATCTCGGCGCGGGACATGTCGGACAGGTGTTCTTCCCGCCGTTGCATGACCTCCGCAATGGAAATCTGGTTTTCCAGGCAATACCGGCGGATGGACTCGCCGTTTTCGAATACGTCTGCTAACATCTTGGACCTCCTTCAGACGGCGAACACGCGCTGCAACGTGGGACAGAGCATCTGAATCATGTGTAGCATGTCGGCATTGATGGGCTGGTCGGTTTCGATGGTCATATAGGCATCTTCCCCCTTGCCGTGGCGGAATACGCGCATAAACGCAATGTTGATTTTGAGCTGCGCCAGCACGTGCGAAATTTCCGCAATCACGCCAGGCTCATCCCGATATTGCGCCACAAGCGTCGGATAATCGCCGGTCAGCTCCACGCTCAGGCCATTGATCTCCGTAATGAGGATGTTGCCGCCACCCACGGAGACGCCGATCACTTCCGTGACGCGCCCGCCGGAGCCGGTAATGCGGATGCGAGCCGTGTTCGGCTGCCGCACCGGCTCCTCCGAAAAGGTGACGTCTACCGGCACCTCCATCTCGCGGGCAATGCGATAGGCATCCTTGATCCGGGGATCATCCGGCAGCAACCCCAGCGCGCCCGCGATGAGCGCCTTGTCGGTGCCGTGTCCCCTGCCCGTTTCGGCAAAGGAGCCATACAGCGTGAACGCCGCCTCGGCCACGTCATCTTCTGCAATTTTGCGCGCCATATTGGCCAGGCGCACCGCGCCGGCCGTATGGGAGCTGGACGGCCCCGTCATGCGCGGGCCGATGATGTCGAAAACGGAAAACTGCTCCATTGCACACCTCGCCTTTTCTTCCGCCAAAGCGGCGTCCCTATCACAGCCGCGCACATCCGCGGCACAACCTCACGGCCACAAAAAGGGAACCGACGCCTGTTACGACGCCGGTTCAAACATATTGCCGCGCACCCGGCTTTCGACTGGCCGCGCATGGGCGATGATCCGGCAGGTGACTCCTTTCAGGTTGCCCCGCGGCACACCGGACAGTCCGCTTAATGCTGCTTCCGTCAGGATCTGACATGGTTCACGGCGTCCGATTGCACGGGACCCGACGCTCAACGCTCCTTACCGGGGTCCGACCCCACACACGAACGCCTCAGGCCAGGCATTCGGCCCTGCTGTAGCGGATTGCAGGTACAGGGCACCGCTAACTCCCCGCTTAGCGCGGCAAACCGAATGCGTACTGGTATATTGTACACGATGGCGCGCAAACATGCAAGCCCGTTCATACAAGCCCGTTCATACAAGTGTAGGTATACAATACATCTTGGACAGGAGGAAAAAAGAGAAGAAGGATAGGGAC
>URQH01000003.1 GCA_900549955.1 uncultured Eubacteriales bacterium
GACCTCATATAAATGGGTTTTACGGAGATTCGCCGTGTACGTACGTACCGGAGGACTGGCGGGAATGATTTTGCCAGCCATGCTCTGTACGTATGTACGCAGCATTTACCCCTGTTTTCTCCCGTTATAGGAAACAGGAACTTTCAGAACAGACCTGTTTTCGGGCATTGAAAATCAGTGGTAATGGAAACAGCAAAGTTTTTGACCGCAGGACAAAACTATTTCACGAAATCGTGCTTCTCTGAACCGTGTACCCTGTACACGGAACAATGGGTGTTTTCACTGTTCCAGACCAAACCGCACGAAACAGTAAAGCGGGATATGGTCATATACGGACAGGACATCACAAGCGAAATTCTGAACGGATTTTGGAGATTGCAGATTTTTCGCTGTTCGGCGTATCTGCTCCGCTTTGGAGTGCAGAGGTTGCACCGAACCACAAACAGAATTATGGAGGATTTTTCAATATGAATGTACGCAACGAAATAAAGGCACAGATCATCCGTGCCGGGATGACCATGCAGGAAGTTGTTGACCTGCTCTCGGACGAGTACGGATGGAGCGACAGCGTTTCCAACCTGTCCGCAAAATTGCAGCGGGAAAGCATCCGATACAAGGAAGTATTGGAGCTTGCCGCTGTGCTTGGCTACGACATCGTATGGCAGAAAAAACGGGAGAAGTGATGCCCCGGCAACAGCCCCTCGCATCTCCCGTCCCCATAGGCGCACCGCAGTGCTGCCTATGGACAGGCAGTGAAAGATACGGTTTTCACTGCCGCCGTCTGCAAGAAATGTTCCGCAGAACAGCTTCATGCAGACGGTCTGACCATGGGAAAAGGCGCAGACATTTTCGCCTTGGTCAGCAGAGGTCACCGCAGTGACCGCATTCCCCCTCGGGAGAGCCCACGGCACTTTGCAGCCAGTATGGATGAAAGTGTAATAGTGGGTTATTACACTTTGAAAAAGTGCCGTTCTCCAGCTCTCCGCTGTCTGCAAATTTCAAAGAAAGGAAAAATCCAATGGCAAGAAATGATGGAATAGACCGTACCGTAGCCAGAAATCAGGACTTGGAAACACCGGCTGATGTGGCGAAGGTACAGGAACACAATGAGCGTGAAAAGGACAGCTACAGCAATCAGGACATCGTGCCGGAACGCACTTCTCTGAACGTTCATTTCAAAGCACCCACGGACGATTATGTAAAAATGTTTGAGCAGATGGAACAGGACGGCGTAATCTCCACCAGAGGTTTGAAACCGGATGCCATCAAATATGGTGAGTTGGTATTCGATGTAAACTCCGCTTATTTCTACAACCACGGCGGCTATGAATTTGCAAAACAGTTTTATGCTGATGCTTACAAAGCCGCCGTGGAGATTGTGGGCGGTGAGCAGTATATCCTCTCCGCTGTGATGCACGCCGACGAGCGCAACCGGGCAATGTCCGAAGCTCTGGGCGAGGATGTGTACCACTACCACCTTCATGTGGTTTATATCCCGGTGGTGGAAAAGCAGATCCTCTGGTCGAAGCGGTGTAAGGATGAAGCTCTCCGGGGAACCGTCAAGGAGATCATCACACAGGTCAGCCGCAGCAAGAAATGGGATTCCAAGCCCGTTCTTGACGAGGACGGCAATCCGATGTTGAACGCAAAAGGGAAAAAGATATTGAAGTCGTCCTACAGTGTGTTGCAGGATGACTTTTTCAATTTTATGCGAAATGTCGGTTACACCGATGTGGAGCGTGGAGAGCGTGGCAGCACCGAGGAACATCTGACGGTGACACAGTTCAAGGTACAGGCTGAACAGCAGCGTCTGGAAACTGTGACCGGACAGGTGGCACAGGCCGAGCAGAGTTTGGAGGATACCAAGGTTGCCACAGCAAAGCAGAAAAAGAAACTGGAAGCTCTGCAAAAGGAAACCAAGGCAGCAAAGACTATTGCGCTGACGGTGCAGGACATTGAAGCAATGGGTAAGAAAAATGCCCTCACCGGAAATGTCTCTCTGACACAGGATCAGTGCGAGACCCTGAAACGCTATGCAGTCAACGGCATTATTGCCAACGCCGACAACAAGCGCTTGAAGGAAAAATTGGCTTCCGCTGAAAAGACGGCTTCCATCTGGAAGCAACGGTACGATGCGCTGAACGAAAAATATATGGAACTCAAACAGAAAGCCCAACCCTATCTGGATGCGTTGGAGATTGCATCGGAAAGGGTCAGGGCTTTTATTTCTGCCGTCCTCGCCAGAGGAAAGGAAACAAGGGAACTTAAAACACCTGCCCGCAAGCGTGGACAGGATATGGAAATTTGATGGAGGGATTGCCTATTGATGAAATACTATGAGGAAGCAAAATATAATGCGGCATTTGACCGCTGTGTGGATGTTATGACTCAGTTGCTCCAGAAATACGGGCATCAGGTTTTAGATAAATTAGAGCAGGATGCTCCGCAAACGGCGGATTGCTCCAAGGATGATAAGCAAGCGCAGCCATTAGCGGATAAGGCTGCGTAAAAATTTACGATTTACACGTTGCGTATTCGATGTAGCTGTGCTATAATGATTACGCAACGTGTATTTTTGTTTTTAGGGAGATAGGCAGATGGATTGTAAAAACAGAATTATAAAGTTGCGGGAAAGCACAGGGCTAAACCGGAAGGACTTTTGCAAGCTTGTCAATATCCCATACCGGACAATGACCGAGTGGGAACTGGACAACCGCCATGCACCGGATTATGTGCTTAGACTTTTGGAGTATTATATCCGCAACGAGGGATTGATGGTAAAAGAAATGAGCGAAGGAGGTGGCGATTCTGAAAAAGAAGCAACTTAAATGTTATCTATATACGAGAGTGTCCACCTCCATGCAGGTAGACGGGTACAGCTTGGATGCCCAACGTGACAAGCTGCGGAAGTATGCGGCATACGAAGATATGATCGTTGTCGGGGAGTATTCTGACGAGGGATTTTCCGGCAAGAACATCCAAGGGCGGCAGGAGTTCCAACGGATGTTGAACGATATCCAGGACGGCAAAGACGGCATTTCCTATGTGCTTGTCTTTAAGCTCTCCCGATTTGGCAGAAATGCAGCCGATGTTCTGAACTCTTTGCAGCTCATGCAGGATTTTGGTGTCAACCTGATCTGCGTGGAGGATGGCATTGACAGCTCCAAGGATGCCGGAAAGCTGATGATCTCCGTGCTGTCTGCGGTGGCAGAAATCGAGCGAGAGAATATCCGCACACAGACAATGGCGGGACGGGAACAAAAGGCTCGTGAGGGCAAGTGGAACGGCGGTTTTGCTCCCTATGGATATAAACTGGGAAACGGAAATCTTGTCATTGCGGAGGATGAAGTAGAAGTAATCCGTGTTATTTATGACCGCTACATCCATACCAACGAGGGCGTTGCCGGAGTAGCCAAATATCTGAACCGCAACGGTTTTATCAAGAAACTGCGGCAGAATAACACCATCCCCGGATTTTCAAGAAACTTCGTGCAGGACGTACTGGACAATCCCGTTTATATGGGTAAAATTGCTTATGGCAGACGGAGAACCGAAAAGAAACAGGGTACAAGAAATGAGATGCACGTGGTTGAGCAGTCGGAGTTCCCTGTTTACGATGGGCAGCACGAAGCCATTATTTCCGAAGAAGATTGGTATCTGGCACAGGAGAAGCGCAAGATCAATTCCTTTAAGCGGGAAAAGGTCAACAATCCAGATCACGCCCACATCCTGTCCGGTATCTTGAAATGCCCTTGCTGCGGAAAGAGTATGTACGGCAATATCGCCAAGGCACACAGCAAGGACAAGAAAACACGGTATTATTACTACTGCAAAAATACGGTTACACCGACAGGACATGAGTGCAGCTTCCGGCTGAATATCGAGCAGGCAGAGATCAACAAATTTGTGGCGAAGGTCATTTCCGCTATGGTCAACAATCCCCGATTTGTAGAAGCAATTCAAGCGAAAATCGGAACAGCGGTTGATACAGAAGATATGGAAAAGCAGATTGCCGTCCTACAAGGGCAGCTAAAGCAAGCCTTTGGCACGAAAAACCGCTTGGAGCGTCAGATGGATACTCTGGACATCAATGATGCCCACTATGACAGAAAGATTTTGGACTTGCAGCGACGCTATGATGAGCAGTATGATATCATAGAGGAAATCGAGGTTCAGATTGGCGAATTGCAAAGTCAAATACGCAGCATCCAGCAGGAGAAAATCTCTGGCGATAACATTTACAGGCTCTTACTGGCATTTGATGAAGTCTACCATTCCGCAACGGAAGTGGAACAGAAAGAGTTTATGAAAGCCTTTATCGAGCGAATTGAGATGTTCCCGGAAAAGAGAAAAGACGGAAGCTGGATAAAGAAGATTGTATTCAACTTCCCTGTGCCTGTTGATGGCGAGGAAGTGAAAGAACTTCCCTTGGAAACTGAAACAACCGTCGAGACAGTGGCATTGATGGCGCGCAACAACGGATGATTACTGCTTGTCATTGACTACAAACGGACCGTTCAATCGCCATGCGTGGGGGAAAACCGCCTGGAAACGGGCGGGGCGGACGGAGCGGAAATGCGTCGTGAGAGGCAGGAAAAACAAGGGAATAACAGACGAATTGTCTATGAAAAAAGAGGGCGCCAAGGGGCGCCCTCTTTGAGAGAACAGTCGATCCGTTTTGTCCGGCGCGCGGAAACGCGGCGCGCCGCCGGGCGGGCCGGCCTTCAGTTGGCCAGATCGCCGGCAGCCTTGACCTTGACCCGGCTGGTATGGCCGGCGTAGTAGGCCAGCGGGACGTCCTCCACCTCGATGATCTCCACCGTATCGCGGATCGCGCCGGAGGCAACGGCCAGTTCCACCGCCTCGGCCTTGGCCTGCTCGAGCGCCTGATCCCGGGGGATCTCGTCGTAGTTGATGAGCTGTTCATACGTGCCGCTCACCTTGGAGATGGCCGAGCCGATCGCATTCGCGCAGCCGAAATGCTCCGGCTTGACCACCGTCGCCGCGCCGGCCAGCTGCTCCGGCAGGATGATGGAGCCGCCGCCCACCAGAATGACGTCCATATCGGCGCTGGACACCTTCATGGAGTCGATGGAGTCCTCCACCAGGACGCGGATGGCGGCCAGCGCCTTGACGGCCAGTTCCTCCGGGATGTGCGCCACCCGGGAGGGGTCGCCCAGCTGATACATGCCCAGCCGCACGGCGATATCCGTCGCGGTCAGCGTGTCGCCGCCGAAGACGAGCGCCTTCCTGGTGATCTCAAAGCCGACGCTGTCGGGCCCGACCGTCACCGAACCGTCCGCATGCTGCCGGACGATGGAGCCGCCGCCCAGGCCGATGGACACCACGTCGGGCATGCGGAAATTCGTCCGCACGCCGCCGATGGTCACGGCCACGCTGGACTCGCGCGGGAACCCGTTCTGGATGACGCCAAAATCGGTCGTGGTGCCGCCCACGTCGATGACGATGGCGTCTTTCAGATGGCTGAGGTAGCTCGCGCCGCGGATGGAGTTCGTCGGCCCGCAGGCGACCGTCAGGATGGGGTAGCGCCGCGCGTGCTCCATGGTCATGAGCGTGCCGTCGTTCTGGCTGAGGTAGACGTCGGCGTTGGTGATCCCCTCGTCGGCCAGACTTTGCGCAAAGCCCTCGGTAAAGCGCTCAGCCACCTTCCACAGCGCGGCGTTGAGAATGGTCGCGTTTTCCCGCTCGATGAGGCCCATGGAGCCGATCTCGCTGGAAATGGAGATGTGCACGTCCTCGCCCATGACCTCGCGGCAAAGCTTTGCGGCCTCCAGCTCATGGTCGTTGCGCACGGTGGAGAACACGCTGGAGATGGCGATGGATCTGACGCCTTTGTCCTTCATGCGCTGGAAAAAGGCGCGCGCCGCCGCCTCATCGAAGGGCGCGAGCTGCTTGCCGTCATACTCAAAGCCGCCGCCGATGACGGCGCTCTCCACGCAGATCTGCCGGATGTCGTCGGCCCAGTCCACCATGGGGGGGATGCCCAGCGTGGCGGGCGCGCCCAGGCGGAGGATGCCGATGGGGGCGAGATTCTTGCGCTCCACAATGGCGTTCGTGCACTGCGTGGTACCCAGCATGGCCTGCCGGATCTGGCTCTTGTCCACGCCGGACACGGCGAGCACGGTGCGCAGGGCGGCGAGAATGCCGTCGTAAATGTCGCCGGTGGTCGGGCACTTGATGTCCGCCAGGACCTGCAGGTTTTCGTCAATGAGGACGGCGTCCGTGTTCGTGCCGCCCACGTCGATACCCAGCTTATACATGCAGGCACACCTCCTTGCAGCGCTCCTCCAGAGGAATATAATCGGTATCCACGCCGAAGTAGCGCGGGCCAACCAGCGCAATGCCGGCCTCGCACCGCCACATCTCGAAGCATTTGAGGCCGATCACCAGCACGCGCTTGCCATATTTGAGCGCGTCGGTGGTGACGGGCGCGAACGTCTCGGTGTCCACGAGGCAGATGAGGTCCGGCACCGTGGCGACGATGACGCCGTCCACCTCGGCGGTGAGGTTCTCGTTTTGAAACTCGACCGCTGCGGAGCGCCCCTTGCACTCCCCAATGCCCTCCAGCAGCACGCGGCCGAAGTTGAAGCCGGCCCTGGTCTCCCGAAGCACATCGGCGATCTTGCCCTTGAAGAGCTTGTAGCCCCCGGTAAACTCCAGGAAGTGCCGCTCCGGGTCGCCTGCGGCCTTGACGGTGCGGATGGCCGCCCCCAGCTGCTGGCTGCGGGTGACGATCCCGTGCACGCCGTACTGCTTCATCTGGGCGCCGCTCATCGGGTAGAGGGAGACGGAGACCGAGCCGCCGCAGCTCATGGTCACCGAGCGGGCCAGCTCCTCCGTCCACTTGTTGGTGATCGTCTCGAAGATCACGCTGTTCCCCTTTTCATCGGTGAGCGCCATGGGCGTGGCGTTGATGCCGCCGATGGTGAAGGTGACCATCTGCAGCTCCGGGAAGGCCCTGCCCATGCCGTCCACGTCCACGAGGGGCAGGCCCAGCCTGGCCGCCGCGGCAATGGGCAGCATGGAGTTCACGCCGCCCGCCTCGATGGGCATGAAGGCGTAGATCTTCTGGCCGAAAAACCGGGAGACCATCTCGTACAGCCGCTGGTACTCCCCGCCGCCAATGGCCTTTTCCGCCAGCACCGTGGGCGCGCCCATCATGGCGATGGGCACCACCAGCGCGTCGTCCGGCACCTCCTCCGGGTCCAGCAGCGTGACAGGGCCGCAATCCCGGACGGCGCCGATGGCGACCAGCTTGCCCACATAGGGATCGCCGCCGCCACCCGCGCCCAGCAACGCGGCGCCGGTCGCAATGTCTTCAATTTCGGGTATGCCGATCTTGCGCAATGAAAACCACTCCTTTTCCGTTTTGTCAAGACAAAGAGCGGAAGCGTGCTCCGCTCTTTGCCGGGTTGACAGGTCCCCTCGTTACGCCTTCTTTTTGGGAAGCACGGCGGCGAGGATCACGTACAATACCAGGGAAACCACAATGCCGTTCACCGGCCCCACAAAGAAGGGCGTGTTCAGGAACGGCGCCGCCTGCACCAGCCCAGGGAAGCTCGCAAACGTCCCGCCGGTGATGCACGCGGCCAGCGCGCCCACGATGAAAGCGATCAGGCCGGCCGCAGAGAACCCGGGCTGGAAGCTGAACGTCTCCTTCTTCCCCTTCCCGGTGATCCAGTATGCCGCGATGATGACGCCGGCCAGCGGCGGAATGAGCGCGCTCATCAGCGACAGGAAGCCCTGGAACGCATTGAGCAGCCCAAACGACGCCAGCAGCGTGCCGATGCCGCCGGCCACGCCGGTGGTGATCTTGAATTTCCCTTCGTCAAACCCCAGCAGGTTGCTCAGCGCCAGGCCGCCGGAATATGCGTTGGTGACGTTGGTCGTCCACGTGGCCAGCACCAGGGCGATCAGGCCCAGCACCGGAACGCCGAGGGAAACCAGGATGGCGGAGATGTCGTACTGCCCCGTGACAATGCTCATCAGGGCGCCGGTCAGCAGCATGAACAGGCCGGCCGGCATGACGCCGACGATGGAGCTCTTGACCACGTCGGCGCGGCTCTTGGCAAAGCGGCAGTAGTCCGCCGAGATGACGCCGCCCAGCGCAAAGGACGCCACGACCATGGAAATGCCAAACACCAGGCCGGAAGAGGTTGCCGGCGCATAGGCCGAGATCGCCGCGCCGCCGTCGTTGGTGGTGATGCCCGCAATCAGGCCATACAGGCAGACGATGACCAGCAGCGGCACCGCAATGTAATTGAGCCACTTGAGGCCCTTAAAGCCTGCGCAGGCGGTGACCAGCATGATGACGCCCCAGATGATGGAGCTGACTGCCACAAAAGCAGGCGTGGCTTCCATGCCCAGCAGCGGCGCAACCATGGAGGCAAACGCCTGGCCGCAGGTGGCCGACTGGATGCCGAACCAGCCGATGCAGGCGATGGCGATGAGGGTACTGATCACATAGCGGGCGCCCTTTTCCCCGAGCGCGCCCGAGGCCATGACCGCCACCGGCAACCCGGTGTCGCAGGCCTGCATGCCGATAAAGATCATGTACAGGCAGATCAGGCCGTAGCCAATGAGGATCGAAAGCACGATCTCCCAAAGGGACAGCCCGCCGCCGGTCAGGACGCCGCCAATCATCAGGCAGGGCACGCAGATCATGCCGCCCGCCCACACCGCGGCGATGGACAGCCAGCTTTGCCGCTGGCTCTCCTGGATTTCAAATCCGCTCCGTTTTTCTTCCATCATTCCTCACATCCTCATACAGTGTGCAGCAAAAACCGAATGAGAGCGGTTCTTTGCCGTTTGTTGCAGTATAACACTGTCACATGAAGCATGAACACTGTCATGGCGGCAAAAAAAACAGCCCGTCGGATTGTCCAAGTGGACAATCCGGCGGGCCGTTGTGTTTCATTCATCCCGGATCAGGTGCTGGACGGCGCAGGCCTTGTAAAGATCCAGCAGTTCCGGCATCTTGTCCACGCGATAGCCCAACAGGTTGGAAATACGGTGCGTCCGGTACTTTACCGTGTTTTTGTGGACAAACAGCAGCTCCGCGGTACGGGTCACGCTCTGTTCCCCGTCCAGCAGATAGGTGCAGAGCGTCTCCGTCAGGTTGGGCTCTTCGTTGTCCGTTTGCACAGGCGAAATCGGGCGCAGGCACGCCGCGATGGCCGCCTCGCCGCCCCGGATGGCCAGGCGGCAATCTTTGGAGAAGCGGATGTCGCCCAAAGTATAGACGCGCCGCCTCGGGTAGATGCGCATGGCGTCGGCAAGGCTCTCGCGGAACCCCAGATAGGCCGTGCGCACGTCTGCCGTGTTTTGCAGGCCCGAACAGCGGCAAAGCACCGCGTCAGGAAGCTCCGCCGCCGCCGTCTTCAGGACCGCGGCGCTCAGCCGCTCCGCCTCCTGCTGGGTCTGCGGCGTTCCAAGAAAGATGAGCAGCCGCCCGCCGTATATATCCATGATCAGCGAACCGGAAAAGCCCACAAAGCATTCGCGAAACGCCGGCAGCAGCGCCTGGAACCGCTGCTTAGCATCCTCGAGATCCGACTGCACGATCCACATCTCATGCAGCGAAGCCACGTCCACACGGAAGATCTCGGCCAGGCGGTGCATCTTCAGCGGCTCGTCCTGCAAAATCGCCCGCACCAGCTCGTGGATGGCGATCTCGCCATGGCGGCGGCCCCAGATATTGATGCAGATGCGCGTGGCATCCATCACCTGGCCGAGCGTGGCAGCGTCAAAGGGCATGCCCGCCTTGATGAGCAGCAGCTCCATCTGTTGCCCGCCGTCGACGCCGATGCTCATGCGATAGATGCGCGCATCCGGCACAAACGGGCACACCTCGCTGTCCCCAGCGCGCGGGAAATGCTGCATCGCCTGAAAGCCGGCCGACACCTCGGCCTCTATGCCGCGGGGCCAGGACACGAGGTTGAGCACGTGGAAGGACGAGTCGCACAGCAGCACGGACGCCGAAATGCGGTCGCTCAGGATTTTGAGGGCCGTATTGACCGTCTGCAGGTGTTTGGGCAGGGTCGAAATGCCGGCGAGCACATCGAGGACCACGGAGCTGCTCTGCATCCGGTCCCGGAAGATACACTCCATCACGTCGTTGATGACCTCGCCGTAGCGCAGCGTGGCCTCGCCCTCGGGCATGACGATCAGCACAAAGTCGAGCGCATCGGCCAGGGCGACGAGCTGCGGATCGATGCGCGGCAGGTACACGCCCACGTAAAAGACGATGAGACCGACCTCCCCGCCCTCGGCCAGGCGGCGGACGTTGGCCAGCTGCAGGGCAACGTTATCGGTGCTGTTGAGAAAGCCGGTGATGACGATCTCGCTGCCGAAAAACTGGCCCTGCGGGAACACCTCGTCCACCAGCACGCCCGGATCGGTAGATTCCAGCACCGAGATGCTGGACACCACCTTGGAAAGGCCCCGACGCCCGCCGATCACCTTCGCACGGCTGAGCGAAGGGAGCTTCAAAAGCTGCTCCACCGTGACGCTCACGCTCTCGCCTCCCCCGTCTGCAACATCTCCATTTGCGGCACGCCCCGACAAAATACGGCGCCGCCGTTCCCCCGCATTATAGCAAAGCGCGCCGCCCGTATGCAAGCAAAAGCCCGCGCGCGTCCGGCGCCACGCCCTCATTGTTCCCGCAAGCGCGCCGCTCTGCCGGCTTCGCCCTTGCGCGGCGCGACAACGTCAGCCTCGATTACGAGCCCTTGAGAAATATGCCGGAACGTCCTCTTCGGCAGCCTCCGGTAAACAAGCCGGCCGGCCGGAACCCGTCGTTGCAGGAGGCTGCGAACACATCTGGAGGGTTCCGTTCCCCATTGTAAAAACCGCTGCGCTTTCCGGCGCCTTGCAGGCGGCAAGATGCGTTCCCTGCCCCCGTATCCTCCCGGCCCAAGCAACACCCGGGCCTGGCGGAGCCCCGGAAACGGCGCACCGGCCGTTCATCGCCGGAGGAACGCCGCACCTGGATCGCCAAACCGGGGCTTGCGTTCCCGCGCACGATCGGATAATGTCAGCCGCTCCCCAAAACAATCACGCGCCGGGAACAGAAACGTTCCCGGCGCTGCTTGTATAACGCCCTTCCCCTTCTGCCGGGGAGGCGCCCCCGTCTTTGCGCAGCCGTCATTGATCTTCGCCGTTCATATATCGCCAGTATGCATCGTTAATCCAATATTTCCCCTGCGCAACCGTGCAGTCCTCTCCCGCCAGTTCCTGCAACGGGGTCAAGATATCGTCTAAGGTGCCGATGCGCATGAGATAGGTGCCATGGGAAATCGTCTGGTCATAGACCTCATAATAGGTGTCGTCCACTTCCACATAGGATTCGTAGGTGGGCTGCCACCAGGAATTATGCAGCAGCGCCTTGCCTTCCTCCCCCGAATTCTTTTTGGCAACCTCTTTGATGAGCGCGTCAAATGCCAGCCGGTCCTCTGCATTTGCAAATTCCAGCTCCATGAAGTAGCCAATGGTGTTGACGACATAGAAATCCTCCGCCATCTGCACAACCTTATAGGTAGGCGTCGGTTCATCGTCGTCCCATTCCGGCAGGTATTGGTACACGGAAAACTCCGGGTTGATTTGCACCTTGCAGACGATCCCTTCGCTGTTGAGCAGCCCGATCACCTGCCTGAGATGCCGGATATCATCGTGGAAATAGTTGATCGTAAGTTCCGGCAAGAAACGGCCGTCGCGAGAAATATCCACGATATTGAAGCCGGTGGCAACGCCCTCCATCAGGATCTGCACGCCAACGTTGACCAGTGTTTCGTCCTCGCACAGCGATGCCGGGTCATTTGCCGCCATAATGGTATTCCACATGTTCATAATGCGGGCATAGGTTTCCGGGTCATCGGTGTAGCCCATCATGTTTCTCGCAGTACCGTTGTGCGTTGCCACCGCCATCAGGAGCCGCGTGGCCAGCGCAGCATCTACCGCCTCGTTCTTGGCCAGCACTTGTGCGCGCTCCCTGTTTACAAGTCCCGTGTCAAGCGCACAGGCAAAGTCTGCAGCCACCGTCCCCTCGACCTCGAGTCCCTGCAGCGTGGCGTCTATTTTCTCCTGCGTATAGACCGCCGCCAGCTCGGCGAGCCCCGCGCCGGCCACGGCAAGCGACACTGCGCTGTGTCCCTGCAACGCGGCAGCCGCATCCGTGGCAGCAAGCGTTACCGTGCTCTGCACGTGCTGCACCCGTTCCAACGCCGTCACAAACTCCTGCTGCGTCACAGTCTCTGAAAACACAATGTCAAAGTACTGTTTTGCGTAAGCGGCATTGACTGCGTCGCTGTCCTCGCGCACGGCTGTTCCCAGCGGATCGGGCTGGGTTACGGCGTCCGTTGGCTCAGCCGTCAGGCTCGCGGTGGCCTCCGGCAGCTCTGCCTCCGGCGTCGCGGCCTCTGGGGCTGCTGCCGGCGCCGCACAGCCGAACAGCATGGCGAGCAGTAACAGGGAAACCAGGAACACCTTGCATCGTTGTCTTTTCATTTTGCTTCTCCTTCTCTTTGGATTTCACATCGGCAAGGCCCGCTTGCCGTTATGCGTGCGTTTTGCGCATACCATAGCGCGCTCATCCCGCGCAGGAGCTGGGAAGGCCGTGGCCACACGCCGGGAGGCAGCGAACCCTCCGCTTGGCGGCGCGCTGCGCGCTTCTCGCTGCCGCAAGGTATCTCGGGGCCGATGGCGCTTACGGCCTGTTCGCCTGCGGCCATTGGGGGCGGTGGGCCGGGGCCCGCGCCGCGTCAGCGGGGAAATCCGCCTTGACACAATCGCACGCCCCTTTCCCGGATGCCCGTGTCGCACAATTCCATCGGCCTTGGCCGCCCTTTTTCACGTGTCAGCCGCTGCCAGCCGCTTGCATTCGTTCTTTTGCAGCCCTTATCGGCGTGTATCCCCAACGGGAATCGAAACATTGGATAGATCAAACGATCGGATGAGACCGCTGCATGTTAAGATCTGCATGCCAAAGTTATGCACCTATGCATATATGATTACATGATGCGGATGGATTTGTCAATCACTTCCAGCAAGATTGTTCCTTGCTTCCGCAGGCGGCCGCAAGCGCGCAGGCGTCTCTCAACCCCGCCTGTCCGGCTTCGCCTCCGCCCTGCAGCGTGGCGCCGCGTCACCGCCCCCGTCTTCCAGGACGTCCTCGCGCCTCGCAACCAGTCCCCGCCACGCCCTGCAAACGCCCTGCCTTCCCACGGAACCACCGGCCTGACGGCGCCGCGATCGGCCCAAGCCTCTGCGCCTGAATACGGCAACCAAGTCCGGCAGGCAGCTTGCGCGGCTTTTTGCCGTCTCGTCATCTGGAAACCGTTTTTTGTGTTGACAAGCATACCCCCATCTGCTATCATATGCTTAACATATATGCATAGGTTGATATGCATATGTTATGAGATATACCTATCCATCTTGTATGCATCCCCCCAGTACGCAACGAAAGGATCACGACGGTGTCCCTTGAATCCCGCACAGAAAAGCTTTGGTAGATCAATCCCACCCTGTTCGCGGTTGATGTACCCAAATAACAAAAATGGAGGAAGCAAGCAATGAAAAAACGGATCGCACTCTTACTCTCGATCATGATGCTGGTGTCCATGGCGCTGGCATGTACTGCAGCCCCCGATGCGGATGTGTCCCAGCCCGGCACTGACCCCGAGCAAAGCGAAGATCCCATTCGCGTGGCTTTGATCGTGAACCAGAAATTCGGCGACATGGGCTCCTGCGACCAGATGCTCGCCGGTCTCGAAAAAGCCCGCGACGATTTTGGCGTGGAAATCAAGGCTCTGGAGTCGGATGGCGTGGCCGCGCATGAGGACGATGTCCGGGCCATGGCGCGCGACGGCTATGACCTGATCATCACCACGTTCCCGAACATGACGCAGGCCACCGTGACCGTGGCGGAGGAATATCCCGACACCAGCTTTGGCTGCATCTACCAGTTTGTAAACAGCGAAGAAACCAGCGTGCCGAACATTTACGACGCGCAGTTCCACGGGCAGGAGGCCATGTATATCCTCGGCGCCATGGCGGCAAAACTGACCAAAACCAATAAAGTCGGCATGATCTGCGGCGCGGAAGAGCCGTCCCCCAACGCCGACGGCAATGCGTTCATGAGCGCCATCAAAACCTACAATCCCGATTGCGAAGTGCAGTTCGCCTATGTCGGCTCCTATGAGGACGTTGCAAAGGCCAAGGAAATTGCCGTTGCCATGATCAATGCCGGATGTGACATCATTCAGACCGACGCCGGCAAGTGCCAGGTGGGCATTATGGAGGCCGCCAAAGATGCCGGCATCCTCGTCTGCGGCGATACCAACGACTATTCTGAAACCTATCCGGAGGGCGTCTACGGGTACTTCGGCGGCGATTTCACAAATTGCGTGTATCTCATGGTCCAGGACTATGTGGAAGGCAATTTCAAAGGCGGCACCACCGGCATCATGAACCTGGCAAACGGATGTTTCTTCCTGACGCCGGAAATGTTTGAAAACTTCAAGACGCTGCGCCCCGACTATGCAGACCTGATGGATGAGGCGATCGCCCTGTACGAAGACCTGTATGCGCAGGTCCTGTCCGGCGAGTTGAGCATCCCCTTCAACACCGAAACCCCCAACTGGGCAAACTATCAATAAATAAGACTGGCACTGTTCCCGCCGGTGGTTGCGTATAGACCATTCGCGCGCCACCGGCCTCCCATTTCTCCCGCCGCGCTTTCGCACCGGGGGCGCGGCGGGCGCACCTTGCTTTTGAACCTGATGTCGAAGCGTACTTTCATCTGCAAGAGGTCTCTTATATGAATCAAAACGCAGTCAAAATGACCAACATCCACAAGGC
Source organism: uncultured Eubacteriales bacterium (assembly GCA_900549955.1). Lineage (GTDB taxonomy): Bacteria > Bacillota > Clostridia > Christensenellales > CAG-138 > Aphodomorpha. The sequence goes on from URQH01000003.1 coordinate 14,878, forward strand.
CTTTCCCGGCATTAAGGCGGTAGATGGCGTAGATCTCACGGTGGAATCCGGCGAGATCCATGGCCTGATCGGCGAAAATGGCGCTGGAAAGTCCACGTTGATGAACATGCTCTATGGCATCCTCCAGCCGGATGAAGGCGAAATTGAAATTAATGGGGAACGGCTCGCCATCCATTCTCCACAGGATGCCATGCAGCACGGCATCGGCATGGTCCATCAACATTTTATGCTCGTTCCTTCCCTGTCCGTACTGCGCAACATCGTGCTGGGCAATCCCAGCCATGATTGTATCTTTATCCGGCAAAAAGCGGCCCGGGCAAAGATCCAGGAGATCATGGACCGCTATGGGCTCCAGGTGGATCTGGACGCCAAGGTATATCAGCTTTCCGTTGGGCAAAAACAGCGCGTGGAAATCATCAAGGCCCTGTATCGGGACGTAAAAATCCTCATTCTCGACGAACCCACCGCCGTTTTGACGCCGCAGGAAACGCAGGAACTGATTGCCATCCTGCACAAGCTGAAGGCAGACGGCTGTTCCATCATTTTCATTACGCACAAATTAAAAGAGGTCCTGGCCGTCGCCTCCAAAATCACGGTCATGTGCAAAGGGAAGGTAACCGGCAGGACCGATGCGGCGCACACTACCGAACGAGACCTGTCCACCATGATGGTAGGGCGCGTCGTGAACAACTATCTGCCCCGCCAGCCGTTTGCCCCGGGCGAGGTGGTGCTGCAGGCGGAGCACTTGAGCTGCAACAACGAACGCGGATTGCCGGCAGTCCGGGACATCAGCCTGTCCGTCCGCCGCGGCGAAATCCTCGGGGTCGCCGGTGTGGAAGGCAACGGGCAGACCGAGCTGGTGGAGCTGCTCACCGGCATGCTGCGCTCCAAAACGGGCCGCATCGCCGTGCTGGGAAAAGAGCTTGCACATGCCGACGTGCGCACGCGCAGAAAAAGCGGCATGTCCCATATCCCCGAAGACCGCCTGAAGACCGGCAGCGCCAAGCAATGCTCCATCGCGGATAACATCATTGCCAACCGATATTACTCGGCGCCATTCTCCCGCGGCGGCGTATTGCAATCGGGCCCCATCCGCAATTTTGCATCGCAGCTCGTGGAGGAATACGGCATCCGCGCAGCCGGCATCCAGTATCCGCTCGCCACCCTCTCCGGAGGCAACATGCAAAAGGTCATCCTGTCGCGCGAAATGGAAGTGGACCCCGATATACTCATCGCCGCACAGCCTACGCGCGGCGTCGATATTGGCGCAATCGAATACATTCACGCACAGCTTCTCAAGCTCCGGGATTCCGGCAAGGCCATCCTGCTCGTCTCTGCCGAACTCAGCGAGATATTCGCGCTTTCCGACCGCATTGTCGTGCTGTATGAGGGCGAGATCGTTGGCGAATTCGATCCTGCGTCCACAACAGAAGCGGAACTCGGCCTATATATGACGGGTGCAAAAAACATGTATCGAAAGGCGGGGATTGCCAATGAAGCGTGATTGGACCTATCGGGCCGCAGATCTTCTCAAGAGCCTCGGCAAGAAGCTGCTGCTGATCCTGATTGCGATGCTGATCGCCTCGCTGTTCCTTTTGCTGAGCGGCTATGATTTCTTTACCGTATTTCGCGGCGTTTGGCTGGGGATCACCAGCGATTTTGCCGGCACCGTCCGCTGGATGACGCCGCTGCTGTTTACCTCCGTCGCCGTATGCCTGAGCCAGAAAGCCCGGTTGTTCAACCTGGGCGTGGACGGGCAAATCTATTTGGGCGCGTGCGCCGCCTCCTTTGTGGCCCTGCAGATCAGCGGCCTCCCGCCGCTGGTGACGGTCCTTGTGGCAATTTTAGCCGGCATGCTCGCCGGCCTGATCTACGCAGGGATACCCGCGTTGCTCAAAATCTATGTCGGCGCGGACGAGGTCGTCACCACGCTGCTGATGAACTTCATCGCCGTGCAGTTTACCGAATGGCTGGTGCTTGGGCCGCTCAAGCCGGAGGAAGTCACCGGCACCACGGCTACGGCAAATTTTGCCGAGGAGTTGTGGCTGCCGCGGATCCTGACGCCCTCCCAGGCCAATATCGGGCTGTTCATCGCCCTGTTTTGCGCGGCGCTGCTGGCCTTTGTCATGTACAAAACAACGTTTGGCCACGAGGTGAAAATCGTCGGCGCAAACGAACGATTTGCGAAATATTCCGGCATCAACGTGGTGCGTGTCACGCTTGGCACGATGCTCATCAGCGGCGCCGTCGCCGGCCTTGCCGGTACCGTTGAAGTCATGGGCTCTCTCCACCGCCTGCCAACGGGCTTTAACCAGGATCTCGGCTTTGACGGCATCGTGGTGGCGCTTCTGGCGCAAAACAACCCCATCGGATGCATTGCCGCCGCATTCTTCTTTGCCGCGCTGAAAAACGGCGCGAGCAACATGGAACGAATCAGCGACATTCCTGCCGCCGTCAGCGAGATCGTGCAGGCGCTGGTCATCCTGACCGTCACGGTCACCATCGTCGCGCCAAAGCTGAAATCCTATCTCGCCAGCCGGCGCGCCTTAAGCGCCGCGCTGCAAAACCGGAAAGGAGGGCAGCCCGAATGAACGACATCATTTCCGCTTCGTTCCGCATTGCTACCCCGATCATGCTGGCGGCAGTGGGCGGCCTGCTGTGCTTCCGTGCGGGCGTATTCAACATCGGTCTCGAGGGCTTGATGCTGGTCGGTTCGTTTGCCGGCGTGGCAGGCGTCATCCTGGGCGGCGGCAGCGTCTATGTCGGGTTTCTGGTTGCGATACTTGCCGGCATCCTGATGGCGGCGTTGTTCGCGCTCGCCTCCGTCAAACTGCATGCCAATGAGATCGTCGTCAGCCTTGCCATCAACATGCTGGCCCTGGGCCTGACCTCTTTCCTGCTGCGGGCCATTTTCGACACGACCGGCGCGCTGCGGCCCGACACCATCAACAAATTGACCGAATTTGAGCTCCCTCTGCTCGGGAAACTGATTGGCAAGCAAAGCATCGTAACCTATTTTGCGATCATTGCGATATTTATCGTACACGTTATCATGCGGCATACGCACCTTGGCATTGAAATCCAAAGCGTAGGCGAATCCCCGGAAACTGCTCTGACCTGCGGCATCAGGACAACGCGCATTAAAGTTGCCATGCTCCTGTTGTCCGGTGCGTTCTGCGGGCTGGCCGGCGCGTATCTGTCCACGGTCGTCGTCTCGGAATTCACGGAGAACATGGTATCGGGACGCGGCTTTACGGCTTTCACCGCCGTGGCGTTTGCCAATTCCAATCCCGTTTTGACCTTCCTAGTATCGCTCCTGCTGGGCTTTGCAGATGCTGCCGGCATCCGGCTGGAAATCCAGAGCACGGGCGTTTCGCCCTCCATCGTCAAGATGTTCCCCTATCTGCTGGCGCTGCTGGTCTACACGCTGGGCACCGCCATCCGCAACATCAACATCCGTCGCAAGTCCGGCGGTTGATCTTACCAGAAGTAAAGGAAAGGAGAACTTGTGATGAACTATCAGGACAAAATCGACAACATCGACGCCGTATGTTTTTTCCCCAGGGATTTTGAGGGCTCCCGCCGCTTCTTTGAAGAAGTCTGGGGGCTCAAGCCCAAGAGAATCCAGCCGCCTGTTGCGGAAACCGGGTTTACTACGAATTTCATAGAGTACACGTTGCGTGGCGCGACCATCGCCATCTGGGATCGCAAGGAAGTTTCCGACATTATGGGCGCCGACGCCATTGGCGGCGAGGGCCACAACTACATGACCGCCGTAAAGCTCCCCCGTATGGAAGATGTGGACGAGCTGTATGAAGAATTTACCAAGCGCGGCGTCAAATGCATCAGCAAGCCGCACACCTATAATTTCGGGTCGCGGGCGGCTTATTTCCTCGATCACGAGGAGAACATCTGGGAGTTCTTTGCCTGGTGTGAAGGCGGAGACGGGCCGGCGCTGGTCTGACCTGGATTTGCGCCGATCCATGGAACGATGCATCACAAGGAGGAATGACAATGAGCTACAAAGATAAGATCGACAACATTGAAGCGGTTTGCCTGTTCCCAAAGGACTTTGAGGCCTCCCGCAGGTTTTATGAGGACGTGTTCGGTTTTCGGCCAAAGCGGATCCAAAATGACGGCGTAGATCCCACCGTGGAAAACCCCAACTTTATCGAGTATAAATTCCAGGGCGCCACCTTCGCCCTGTGGTCGCGCGATGCCGTGGCCGACATCATGGGCGAGGACCATTTAAAGCAGCCCGTCATGCCGCACAACTTCATGACTGCCGTGCGTCTCAAGAGTGTGGAGGATGTCGATGTCATCCATCAGGGGTTTATGGAACGCGGCGTCAAATGCCTGCGCGAGCCAAACACCTATCACTTCGGCTCCCGCGCCGCCTACTATCAGGATATCGAGGGAAATATCTGGGAGTTTTATGCCTGGTGTGACGGCAAGGACGGCCCCTCTCTGGTATAGACAACCCAACATCATCACAACGGAAAGGACTTGGAACCATGAGTGAACAATGGAAGAGCAGCAACTATTTCGTAAGCCCCTGCGACTATGCGCCGGAAGCGGTGAAAGATTTCCACTTCCCCAAAAAACTGGAAATCCATGACGTTACGCTGCGCGACGGCGAACAGCAGCCTGGCGTCGCCTTTACCAAAGAGGACAAGGTCGCCATCGCTAAGATGCTTGCAGAAGTCGGCGTCCATCGCATTGAAGCGGGCATGCCGGCCGTGTCCAAATCGGACGCGGACGCATTCCGCGAAATCGTGCGCATGAAACTTGGCAGCAAGATCTTTGCGTTTTCACGTTCGACCGAAAGCGATGTGGAGCTTGCCGCAAGCCTGGGTGTGGACGGCGTCGTCATCGAGATCCCCAGCAACGACGAACTGGTGGAATTCGGCTTCCGGTGGCCGCTCTCCCGCCCCTTTGAAGCGGTATGCAAGGCCTGTAAGCTGGCGCATGAACGCGGGCTCTATGTGGATCTGTTCCTCATGGATTCTTCCCGCCTGACCGTGGAGCAGTTCGTGGAAAAGGTGCAGGCCGTCAAAAACAACAGCTGGGTCGATTCCTGCAGCATTGTTGACACCCAGGGTACGCTGTCCACCCCTGGCGCCCGCCACATGGTCGGCGAGGCGGTCCGCCTGCTGGACATCCCCGTGGAAGCCCACTTCCACAATGACCTGGGGCTTGGCACGGCCAACGCGCTGGCGGCCTTTGAAGCGGGCGCAAGCGTGCTGCACACCACTCTGCTCGGGCTTGGGCCCCGGGCCGGCCAGGGCGCTACCGAACAGGTCGCCATCGCGTTGAAACTCCTCTATGGCTATGATTGCGGGATCCAGCTGGACAAGCTGTACGAGCTCGGCATCGAGACCGGCCGCCTTGCAGGCGTGCAGATCCCCGGGAACCAGCCCGTCGTAGGCGACAAGGTGTATCTCATTGAAGCCGGCATGCCGGCAACCTGGTGGCCCAACGTCGAAAAGGAACATCCGCTCTCGCTTTACGGGATCCTGCCTTCCGTCATGGGGCAGCCGCCGGTCACGATTGTCCTCGGCAAAGGCAGCGGCCATTCCTCCATCCGGTACTGGCTGGACAAGCTGAACCTGCAAATCAAAGACGAGCAGGACGTGGCCAGCATCCTTGCCGACGTCAAACAGACCGGCCTGATGAAGAAGCGCGGCCTGACCGAAGAAGAGTTCGTGGAGATTGTGAAAAAGTACCAGTAAACACGGGGTTGTCATGGACTATTATCGTCTGAAGGACAAGTTCGCCATCGTCGGCGTGGGATATACCCCTCAGGGAAAGGTAGGCGGCCGCACGGCGCTCAGCTTCCATTTGGAAGCCTGCGCCAATGCGATTGCCGATGCCGGGCTGAACAAAGATGACATCGACGGGCTGTTTCTCTATCGGCACCTGGAGCCTCTCGGCAGCGATTTCGATGTCAGCGGGTTTCTCGTTGCGCAGCATCTCGGGCTCCATCCGGCCGTGCTCAGCCAGGAAACCTATTGTTATCGCTCGTGGCTCACCCACGCCATCGGCTTGCTGGAAACCGGGGTGTGCCGTTATGTGCTCATCAGCTATGGTGACAACGGCCGCACGCGCAAGCGCGCTTTCGTCAGCGAAGTGCGTGGCGACGAGCCAACCGACGAAAGCGCCGCCTTTGGCGACCTGAGCCTGATGGCAAAGTATGCCATGCTGGCAAGGCGCGCCATGGAGGAGGACGGCACCGGCCCCCACGTCTGGAAGCAGATCGCTTCCTGCCAGCGGCAGTGGGCCTGCCTGAATCCCCGCGCCGCCATGTACGGCAAGCCCATGACGCCCAGCGATTATCTCGCCACGGAATACATGGTGGACCCCTTCCGCATGCTGGACGCCACGATGATCACCGATGGCGGCAGGGCCATAATCCTCACCACGGCGGAGCGGGCAAGGGACCTGCGGCAACCGCCTGTTCTGATCAGCGGGTTTGGCGTCAGCCACCAGGCGACCCTGCCGCTCTATCAGCAGCATGGCGATCGGACGGCCGGCGCCGCTGTCGCATCGCAGCGCGCATTTGAAATGGCAGGCGTCACACGGGACGACATCGACGCCTGCCAGATCTACGACTGCTTCACCTATACCGTCGAAGCGACGATGCGCGACTACGGCTTTTTTGAGCCAAAGGAATCTGCGGCGTTTTTTGTACCGGACCGGATTGGACCTGGCGGAAGCCTACCCATCAATACGTCCGGCGGATTGCTGTCCGAGGCATATTGCATGGGCCTCACCCCGGTTTCTGAGGCGGTCATGCAGCTGTCCGGCCGGTGTGGCGAGCGGCAATTGGGCGTCCTGCCGGGAAGCAAAACGCCCCGCCTGATGCTTTGCAGCGACAATGGCGAAACCTTTCAAAGCCATTTGTGCCTGATTCTGAAAGGAGGATGCTAAGTGGCGACGAAAGGATATCCGACCTATCCCTTTTTGCCGCGCATAACGGAAGACAGCCTTCCGTTTTGGCAGGGCTGTGCGCAGCACGAGCTTCGCTACCAGCGTTGCACGCACTGCGGGAAGCCGCGCATGCCTGCATCGTTCCTGTGCCCGGACTGCCTGTCCCCGGACTTTGTCTGGGAACCCAGCAGTGGCCGAGGAACGCTCTACAGCTTTGTCGTCTTTCACCGGGCGTTCCATCCCGCCCTGGCCGACCGCATTCCCTATGCAGTTGCGGCCGTTGATCTCGACGAAGGCGTACGTTTGTTGACAAACTTGATTGATTTTGATTATGATACGACTATTAAATGTGGAATCGTTGTCGAAGTCGGCTTCGTCGATGCGGGCAACGGCATCGTATTGCCTGTCTTTCACCGCATTTAATGGTCGCAGTATCACAGATCCAATCAATCAAGCAAAGGGGGGCACACAAACTCATGCAAGTGGAACGGGACACCATACTGGCGGAACAGATTGTTCAGTCGATTCTGGAAGATGTAAAGGCCGGGCGCCTGAAACCCGGGGATAAGTTGCCAAGCGAAAAACAGATGCTTGCAATTTATCAGGTAAGCCGCGGTCCCGTCCGTGAAGCGCTCCGCACGCTGCGCATCATGAATGTGATCGACATCAAGCAGGGAAAGGGCGCCTTTGTCACGACGCTCGACTCCGGCCTGCTGCTCGAGCATCTGGAATTTGTGCTGGATCTCGACAAGTCGACGGTTTTTCACCTGTTTGAAGCACGGCGCATCCTGGAACCGGAGATCACGTATCTCGCAACGCTGCGTGCCAGCGACGAGGAGATCAACCAGCTCCGGGCCGTGGCCATGCAGGGCTTTCAGGCGGATATCCTGATCCATGAGATGATTGCCAAAGCGACCCGGAACCCCGTCCTGCTGCGCTATATCACGAGCATTACCTATCTTGGAGAGATGAGCCGCAAGCAAACTTCCGCCGTACCCGGCGTGAAGGAAGCCGCGCATGAACAGCATCTCAAGCTGATAGACGCGATGGCCATGCGCGACCCGGAACTTGCGCGCACCCGGATGAAAGAACATCTGGACTTTGTCATAAACAGCTACAGAAACTACCTCTCAAGCACCAATCCCAGTGCCAGTGCCGACACCGCTACCGGCGCAAGCGCGCAGCCGGTTGCGGCAAGTTGAGGCTTTCGTCCGATACGGGCGCTGCTCTGGGGTAGAAAGAAAAAAGGAGCGTATCGTCATGAAGGTGTTGCAAATCTCCACCGGATATACCGATGGAAGTGTGGAAAAAGGTCTGATTGAGGCGGCCGGCGGCAGCTACACGCTGATCAGCAGTGAACGCGAGCAGGACATCATCGCTGCCGGGCAGGACGCAACCGTCCTCCTGGTGGCGCTTACGGAAGTTTCAGGGACCGTGATTCGCGCCCTGAAGCAACTCAAGCTCATCGTCCGTGCAGGAATCGGCGTGGATAATATCGATCTCGCCGCCGCAAAAGAGTGCGGCATCCATGTGTGCAATCTTCCGACCTATTGCCACGATGAAGTGGCCGACCATACCGTCGCACTGTTGATGGCGCTCGAACGGCAGCTTCCGGCACAGGTTCGCGATATCCGGGCCGGCAGCTGGAACCCCGTCAGCACATATCGGCCCATCCGCGGCCTGCAGGATGCCGCCGTCGGGTTTGTCGGCTGCGGCGGCATTGCGCAGAAGGTCATGGCGCGGCTCCGGCCCTTTGGCGTTCGGCTCATCGGCTATGACCCCTATCTCCCGGAGGAAAAAGCGTCCGCGCTGGGGCTGACGCTCCTTCCGCTTGAAGCGCTTCTCGCACAGGCGGACTATGTTACGCTTCACGTTCCCCTGACGGCCGAAACGCGCGGTATCCTGAATGCGGCAGCATTTTCGCTCATGAAGCCCACCGCCTGCGTGCTCAACACCGCCCGCGGCCCGCTCATCGACAACGACGCCCTGTTTGACGCCTTAAAGGCCGGCAAGATCCGCGGCGCCGGGCTGGATGTCATCGATGGCGACCTGGAAGGCGCCAAGCGCTTTGCCTCTTTTGAGCAGGTGTTGATTACGCCGCACAGCGCCTACTACTCGGAGCGTTCCGACTGGAACATCCGCGCGCAGGCAGGCGAACTCATTGCCAACTACCTCCGCAACGGCACACTCATCAATATCGTCGTATAAGAGGCTCCATCTATGAAGATCCTGATTCTTGGCGGTAATGCTGCGGGAATGAGCGCAGCAGGACGGCTTTTGAGAAGAGCGCCCAAAACGAAGGTCGTGGTCGTGGAAAAGAGCGGCGAGGTCTCCTATGGCGCCTGCGGACTCCCCTATTATGTCGGTGGGCTGAACCAGGACCTGGATCTCATGCGCATTCGCAGTGCGGAGGCTTTCCGGGCGCAGGGCATCGATCTGCGGCTGTTCCATTGCGTCAAAGAAGTCGACTTCTCGCAGCGTGAAGCGGTCATTCAGACCGCGGACAGCTGCTACCGGGAAGCTTTCGACCAGCTCCTCATCGCAACCGGCTCCTCCGCGATCCTGCCGCCGCTCCCCGGGATTGCCTTGCCGGGCGTGTACACCCTGAAAACGCTCGCCGACGGCGCTGCCTTGCAAACGGCGCTGGCGCTTGAGGAAAACCGGCAAGTCGCCATCGTCGGCGGCGGCTACATCGGCCTGGAGCTTGCGGAAGCTTGCCTGAGACTGCACAAGCAAATACGGCTGTTTGAAGCTCAGGAACGGCTGTTGAGCGGCTTTGACCCGGAATTCAGCGAGGCTGCGGCGGAAGAGCTGCGCGAACACGGCGTTTCGCTCCAGCTCGGAGAGGCCATTGAGCGCATAGAAACTCACAACGGCCAGAAAACGCTCCATACGCCCAAAGGCAGTTATCCGGCAGACGTCGTGATTTTCGCCATCGGCGTGCGCCCCAACACGGCTTTCCTGGCCGGTTCCCCCCTGGACATGCTCCGAAACGGCGCCATCGTAACGAATGCACAAATGCAGACCAGCGTTGCCGGCGTCTATGCCGCGGGCGATTGCGCCACCGTGATGCACAGGCTCCTGCAAAAGCCCGCCTACCTGCCGCTGGGCACAAACGCCAACAAGCAGGGGCGTTTTGCGGCAGACGCCATGCTGGGCAGGCCCTATGCCGGGTATCGCGGCGCGTTGGGCACCGCCATGCTCCGCTGCGTGCAGCTCGAACTGGCCAAGACCGGCCTTACGGAATCCGAGGCCCGGCAAGCCGGGATTGACGCCGCAAGCGTTACCGTAACAGCCCCTTCCCACGCGCCCTATTACACGCAGCCGCTTCCCATCCCCATTACGATCAAACTGTGTTTCAAACGGGGCGACGGGCAGCTGCTTGGCGCGCAGCTCATGGGCCGCGGCGAAAGCGCGCAGCGGATCAACGTCTTTGCCTGCGCCATCGACGGAGGCATGACCACGGCACAGCTCGGCGCGGCCGATCTGGGCTATGCGCCCCCCTTCTCTTCCGTATGGGACGCCATACACATTGCAGCGAATGCTGCCAAACCATAACACACGAATGGAGGTTTCAACATGAGCATCTATCTGAACGGTTACCAGACGCAACCAGAGGACCGGAAACCCGTCGAAATCCACAACCCGGCAAACGGGGAACTCGTCGGCACCATTTACAAAGCCGTCAGCGGCGATGGCGCGCGCATCCTGGAAACTGCGAAAAAGGGCTTCGCCGTCTGGAGCGCCATGCCCATGCACCAGCGCACGGATATCCTCATGCGCTACGTCGCGCTGCTCGGGGAAAACAAGGACCGTCTTGGGCTCCTGCTCAGCCGTGAAATGGGCAAAATCTACGGGGAAGCCATGGGCGAAGCCGTTGGCACCGCCAACATTTCCAAAGGCTTTATCCAGCGCGCCAACCACCTGTATGGCAAGGTCATCAACGACAATCAACCCGGCCTGGAGGGCGATCTCATCTTCACCCGCCGCGAGCCGCTGGGCGTGATCCTCTGCGTGGTACCATTCAACTTCCCGCTGGAGCTGTATGCCCACAAGATCATCCCTGCGCTCATCATGGGCAATGCCGTCATCATCAAGGTGCCGTCCTCCAATCCACTGGCCCTGACGGAGATGACAAAGCTGCTGGTAGAAGCAGGCGTCCCCGCGGAAGCCGCACAAGTCGTCTATGCCGACCGCACGTTTGCCACGGAAGAGCTCATCAAAACGGACGGCATCCAGGCGGTCTCCATTACAGGCTCCACGGCCGCAGGCATTGCCGTCCAGCGCGACAGCGCCCCCTACCTGCACAAGGTCTTTCTGGAACTCGGCGGCAACGATGCGCTGATCATCTGCGAAGACGCCGACATCGACTATGCCGTAGAACAGATCTACTGGGGCCGCGTGTTTAACGTGGGGCAGACCTGCTGCGCCAGCAAACGGTTCCTCGTTCATCGGAGCATCCACGATGAACTGGTCAAGCGCCTGTGCGCCCGGTTGGATGCCGTGCGCCGCGGCGACCCCACCGACCCGGCCACCGAATATGGCTGCATGCACTCTGCCGCAGCAGCAAAAACGGTCATGGAGCAGATTGCACAGCTGAAGGCGCAGGGCGCCGTCTGCGTCTATGGCGGAACGCTCAAAAACGAAACGTTCCTCGAGCCGACCGTCTTTACCCATGTCACCCGCGATATGGATGTCGCCAAAGACCTGGAAATCTTTGGGCCGGTCATCCCGATCATTGCGTTTGACACCATAGAAGAAGCCATCGACATCGCCAACCAGACCAAATATGGCCTGTCTGCCGGCATTGTGTCCAACAACTATGCGCAAGCCATTCGGATGGCCACAAAACTCCAGGCCGGCGCAGTCGTCACCAATGCCACGGGCAACTATCGCCATCTGGACCAGCCGTTTGGCGGCTTCAAAAAATCCGGCATCGGGCGGGAAGGCGTCAGCGCCACCCTCGAAGAGTTTAGCCAGGAAAAAACCTACATCGTTCGCGGCGTGCTGTAACACGCCTCAACTTTCCAGACGCATCCTCGAACAACGCACCGAAGGCGCCTTCCCACCGGAAGCGCCTTCGGCATTTCTTTTCATCTTCCAAACGGTGGCGCAACAGAACGGCTCCCAAGCGGACAGCTGACACATGCAAGGGCAATTGCGGGCTGCCGTCGGGCGCCTTTTCCGGCGTCCGGCAGCAGCCCGACAGGCACCGCATCCTCGACAGTCACGCCTTCAACCGCACAGCAGCGCAAGGAACGCCGGCCAAGTCAGGCCCGACACATAGGCGGAGAGGTCCACGTCGGCAAGGGGCTGCAGGTCCTCCGGCGTCAGGCGCTTGCCGCGCAGCATGGTTTCCAGCGACGCAAGCGGAAGCCGGCCGAAAAAATCGCCGTAGATCCGGATGTCTTCGATCACGCCCTGCGACAGCTGCAGCTGCAGCGACACCTCGCCAAATGCAAAGCGGCGTTTCTTCTCCACGTCGCAGCGCGGCGATTGGCCATAGTTCCACGCCCAGGTCGCATATTTCTCGTCCCGCAACCGGAGGATCTCCTGTCGGTCCGCCGGCAGGAGCGTTGCAAAGGACGGATCTCCCGCCGCAAATACCTGCTCCAGCAGGGCAGCCTTGAACCTGTCCATGGAGATCGGCGCCTGCAGGTGCTCGTTGATGGAGGTAACCCGGCTGCGAACGGACTTGATGCTCTTAGACGCGATCTTGTCCGTTCCCGGGCGCAGCGCCCGCGCCAGCGTCCCGGCGTCGCAGTCCAGCAGAATGCAGCCATGGTGCAGCAGCCGCCCGTCGCGCACATACTGCGCGCTGCCGGAAATCTTTTTCCCGTCGATCGTCACATCGTTCCTGCCGGTGCACTGCGCCTGCACGCCAAGCTGCCGCAGCGCTGCAAGCAGCGGTTCTGAAAAAAACTGAAAATGGAATCGCTCCGCCCGGTCGTCGTCTACGATAAAGGTATAGTTCAGATTGCCAAGGTCATGGTATACCGCCCCTCCGCCGGACAGGCGGCGGGCGACGCGAATGCCCTGTTCCCGGACAAAGGCCCCGTCTATCTCTTCGATCGTATTTTGATATCTCCCCACAATGACGGCGCAGTCGTTCTGCCAGAGCAGAAAGTAGTCCTGCGTCCGGTCGAGCCGGGTCAGGAAATATTCCTCCAGCGCCAGATTGTAGTAGGGATCTGTGCTTTTGCTCTCAAAAAAAACCATGTGGTATCGGTCTCCCTTCGCCCTGCGCCCCGCCGTCGGCCGCGCGCCGCGGGCGCGCTAAGGCCGCCGCGCCCCTTCCGCCGCGCAGCAGCCCATGGCGGCAAGCAATCGGCCCGCCATCGTCCGGTGGCCTGCCGCATTCGGATGAATGCCGTCCAGCAGCAGTTCCTGCCGTACCCGGCCTTCGCCGTCAAAAAAGTCCGCGGCAAAATCCACCGCCCGGTACCCGGCGCAGGCGGCAAAAGTCCGCAGCCAATCGCCGTAGGCGTCCATCTGCCGCGCGGCCGTGCGAAAGTCCACCGTCCGCTTCCATTTCTCCGGCACATGCAGCCAGTCCACCGGCAGCGGGACGCCTATGACAGGCGGGAACCCCTCCGCCAGCAGCTGGTGGGAAATGGCCGTCATGTTGGCGCGGGCGGGCACGTCCGTGCCGGCGAAAAACACGTCGTTGGTGCCGCCCAGGATCAGCACGGCGCACGCCAGGCCCTCCGCCCGTGCGACGCGGGCGGGCTTCAGGACGTCCCGCTCCAGTCTGGCGAGCATCCCGCCTGTGGTGTCGCCGCTGATGCCGCAGTTGCGCGTGCGCCAGCCGCTCGCACGGGCAAAGCGCTCCACCCAGCAATCGCCATGCGGCACGCCGTACCCAAAGGTCAGGCTGTCGCCCAAACAGATCAGTTCCCTTGCCTCTTTTACAGTGCTCATCCGCTCTCTCCGTTCCTGTGCGGCCGTGCAAAACCACCGCGCGCCCGCAGCCGCCCCGCTTGCCGGCAGCGCGGCCGCGCCCGTCTTGACAACCCGGGGACGATGGCATACAATCTCCCCAACGGGCCGAAGCCGCCGGCCCGGCGCTTGGGCCGGGCAGCGCCATCATGGGCGGCCGGCCCGGCAGCCGCGCGTTCCGGCCGCCCGCATGCAGCCCCCCGCCCTGGCTGCAAGGCCCACATGCAGGAGGCGCCCGCCATGAAGCAAATCTATCTGTCCACCTATTGCGTGCTGTTTCAGAACTATGCCTTCCTGAAGCGATGTGTCGAGCAGTTCCCGGATTTCCCCGTCGGCATCGAGTTTGCCACCTACTGGCCAACGCCGGATTTCGACCGGCTTCTTGCTGCGCAGATCCCCGCCTTTGCCGGCCGGCCGGCTACCCTGCACGCCCCGTTTGTGGAGATCTGCACGGAGCCCGGCAGCCCGGAAGAGGCCTTCATGGAGCTTATGTTTCAAAAGGCATGCACGCTGTATCCCCAATTTGGCGCTTCTTCCATGGTCATGCACACGCACGAAGGGAGCTTTCCGGCCGCACAGGCCGACAGCCGGCGCGCCCGCTCCACGGAGGTGTTGCAGGCCTGGACGGAACGCATGCTCCGGCAGGGCATTTCCATCACCGTGGAAAACGTCGGCTACCCCGGCAAGGACAACGTGCTTTTCGACGAGGCGCAGTTTGTCGCGCTCTTTGACCGCCTGCCCGCGGGGGCGGGGTGCCTGATCGACATCGGCCACGCCCTGCTCAACCATTGGGACATCCCGGCCCTGATTGCCCGCATGGGCACGCGCATCCGCGGTTACCATCTCAACAACAACGACGGCATCCACGACAGCCATCTTCCCCTTTACGAAGCCGGAACCGTCTGCCCTGAGGCGGAAATGGACCGCATTCTGCGCGCTATCGCCCGCTACACGCCGCAGGCGGACCTGATCCTCGAGTATGCGCCCGGCCCGCACGTCACGGCAGAAGGGCTCCACCGGGACATTCGCCGCGTGGAACAGCTGACCCGCTGACGCCGGCGTTACCCGCCGATTGCGTCTGCCGTCAGCCGCGAGACAGGCGGGGGCGGCGCAGTCGTCTTGCGCACGATCAGCTGCGGCGGGCACTCGATCTTGAACCGCGGTTTGCTGCTGGTCGCGTTCTGCGGCCGGCTGACCTTCTGAAGCAGCACGTCCACGGCGCTTCTGGCCAGCATCTCGGTGTGCTGGTCCACCGTGGTCAGCGCCACGCCCGACAGCCTCGAATAGAACAGATTGTCGAAGCCCAGCACGGAGACATCTTCCGGCACGGATATGCCGTGTTCGCGGAAATAGTCGATCGCGCCGTAGGCCAGCATGTCGTTGATGCAGATGATGGCGGTCACATCCTGTCCATACAGTTTTTCATTGCCTGCCAGCAGATACCCTGCGTGGTAATCGTTCAGCCGTTCCGCCATGTTGTCCGCCTGGGAATTGCTCTCGATGCAAAGCACCAGATTGTTGCCCGGCAAATGCTGCTCAAAATATGCCTGCAGGCCATTGAGGCGTTCGGTACGGGCCGTATTCCGCTCCAGCGAACTCGTCAGCATGGCAATATGCCTGTGCCCGAGCGAATAGAGATGCTCCGCCGCCATCTCCCCGGCAAGGCGGTTGTTCAGCTCTACAATGTCCGTTTCCAGCCGGGACAGGCGGTCGCAGATGATCACCATGGGAAGGCGGGGGGAAACCGTCTCCAGAAAGCGGGGGTTGTCGGGCGGGGACAGCAGGATGACGCCGAGATAGTTCTGCCCCATCGCCATCTGCAGATATTGCTGTTCCACCTCCATATTGTGGTAGGTGCAGCAGGAGACCACCTGATAGCCCCCACTGTAGCAGGCGTCCTCAATGCTGCTGAGCATGGCCGTATAATAGGGGTTGTTGGGATTGGCCATCAGCACCATGATCGTCTTGGAATTCTGCTCCGGCAGGGGCGCGTGCTTGGGCTTGTAGCTCAGCTGCTCGGCAGCGGCATAGACCCGGTCGATCGTCTCCTGCGGAAAGGAGGCGCGTCCGGGCCACGCCTGGTTCAGGATCAGAGAGACCGTGGTCTGCGACACGCCGGCCAGGCGCGCAACATCCTGCATGGTAATGGTCATTCGTTTCAAGGCATCTTACTCCCGCTTCTCAAATTCTGTGACATTTGGCCAACGGTACGGCGATCCAGCCCGCCGCGCTCAGCGCAGCAGGCTGTCCATCGGCCGCCCGTCCGCCTCCGGCAGCGACACGCCGAGCAGCTTTGCATAGGTAGGCGCCTCGTCCACGACCGCCCCGCGCGGCAGCACGGCGTTCTCCCGCAAATCCGGGCCTTTGGCTACAAAGACCGGCTGCGCGCCGAAATCCGGCAGATAGCCGTGCGTCGCGCGGCCAAACCGATAGTCGCTCACGTCGAAGCTCTGCACGAGCGGACGGACGGCGCGCTCCCCAAAGGAGGTGTATCCGTCGGACTCGATCACGAAGGAAAACCCGCCGTACAGCCCCTCCTTTTCCCGGGCCTCTTCTGCGGAAAAGACCTGTCCAATGCCATATACGCCCTCCTCTGCCAGCTCGTGCAGGCACCGGTCAACCGTCCGGCGAAGGCCCTCGTCATCCGGGTCCTTCAGATAGACGTAGGCGGACATGGCGTTGGAGGAACAATAGGCCTGCCAGTCCCGCACCCGGCCCTCCTCATCGAGCTCTATGAGCCCGCGGTCGGCCAGCAACACATTGGGATGGAGAATGCGGCAGATATCCCGCTGGCCGTGGTCGCTGACGAGGAACAGGTTGGTCTGCTCCGCCACGCCTGCGTCTTCACAGGCGGCCATCAGCTGCCCGATATAACGGTCAAGATTGGCTCTCGCCTCGTCCAGATGCGCGCCAAACACGCCGTGCGCGTGTCGAAAGCTGTCAAAGGTGCCCGTGTGGACGAACAGGACTTCCGGCGCGTGCGTGCGGATGACGTCGGCAGCGACGGCAAGGATGAATTCATCGACCTGCGGCCACTGCATGAAATTCTTTTTCCCGCCCTTTTCCCATCCTGGCGGCAGCAGGCCGGCGTTCCGCTCGATGATGTCCAGCATGGCCGGGGACGACCCGGCCCGCGCAAAGCTGCTGCGCAGCGTGTCGCCGGGATATGGCATCCAGTACTCCGCCATCAGCCAGTCCACGTTCGGATTCCCGGCCGTGACCGGCCAGGAAATGGCGCCGGTCGTATATCCCGCGCGCTTTGCCGCGGCAAAGATGTCCTCGACCCGGATCGCATCGGAAAACCAGAGCCATTTGTCGTCCTTATTCGTGGTCGTGAAGGAAAAATTGCTGAGCACGCCATGTTTCCCCACGTAGCATCCCGTCATCATCGACGCATGCGCCGGATAGGTGACCGAAGGATAGATGGTGCGCATGCCTCCGGTCACCTCGCAGCCGCCGGAGAGGTATTTGCTGAAATTCGGCATATTGCGCAGCGCGTCCACATCCTCGCACACCATTGCGTCTACCGAGTAGACCAGAATCCTCTTTTTCATATCGCCTTGCTCCTTGCTCTCTTCATTGTCATTTGCGCCGGGGCGCCCGTCAGCGGCTCAAAGCCCGGCCGACGGCGTCCCGCCATCCGGCCAGCTTGGCCTGCCGCACCGGCGGCTGCATGGCCGGCCTGTAATAGCGGAGCGACCGCAGCCGCTCCAGCGCCGCCCGGTCGTACAGGCCCATCGCCAGCCCGGCAATTTGCCCTGCGCCCACCGCGACCAGTTCCTCATATGCGCCAAGGGCGACGGGCCGGTCCAATATGTCGCTTTGAAACTGCATCAGGTATTCGTTGCCGGTCGGGCCGCCCGCCATGCGCACCTCGGCGGCGCGCAGGCCCGCGTCCAGCTCCATGGCGCCGATGATGTCGGCCACCTGATATCCGATGCTCTCAATGCCGGCGCGCACCAGTTCGGCCCGGCCGGTCAGTCTGCTCATGCCCACATAGCAGGCGGAAGCGCCATCGTCCCAGTGGGGCGCGCCGATGCCGGTGAAGGCCGGCACGAGATACGTCCTGTCGTTGGGCTCGGCAGCAAAGGACAGCGTCTCCGTCTCCTCCGGCGTACGCACCAATCCAACGCTGTCCTTCATCCAAGTGGTGACAGCGCCGGCGTAGTTTACCACGCCCTCGAGCGCATAGGTGGTCTGCCCGTCCATGCGCCAGGCGACCGTCGTATTGATGCCGTGCGTAGACTGCATCGGTACGCCGCCTATATTCATCATAACGCATGTCCCCGTCCCGTGTCCAGCCATACAGCTGCCTTCTTCCAGGCAACCATGGGCAAAAAATGCCGCATGCGAGTCGCCGATCGCGCTCCGGATGGGGATCGGATGGTCCAAAAACCCCGCCAGGTCGGTTTCCCCGTAGACGGCGTTGGAATCGCACACCTCCGGCAGGACCGACGGTGGGATGCGGAAAATGCGGCACAGCTCCTCATCCCAGGAGAGGGTGTGGATGTTGAACAGCTGCGTTCTCGAAGCGTTGCTGCAATCGGTGCGGTGCACCCTGCCGCCTGTCAGCTGCCAGATCGTCCAGCAGTCCATCGTACCGGCGCAGATCTGGCCGCGCTCGGCCTTTTCCCGCACGCCGGGGACGTTTTCCAGCACCCAGGCGATCTTGCTCGCCGAAAAAAAGGGCGACAGCAACAGGCCCGTGCGCTGCCGGACCTGCTCGGCCACGCCGGCCTCCCGGATCCGCGCGCACAGCTGTGCCGCGCGGTTGCATTGCCAGACGATCGACTCGCACACCGGCGCGCCCGTGTCCCGCTCCCAGACGGCCACGCTTTCGCGCTGGTTGGTCACGGCCACCGCGCAGAGCCGCCGCCGGTCGATGCCGCTGTCCATTATCACGTTCCGGGCGACCTGCAGCACGTTGGCGGCGATCTCCCGCGCATCGTGCCCGACCCATCCGCGCTCGTGGATGAGCTGCCGGTGGGGCAGGTCCCTGCGCAGGACAAGGCGGCCATCCCCGTCGAGCAGGATGGCCTTGGTCCCCTGCGTGCTCTGATCGATGGACAGGATGTAGGCCGTTTTACCGTTCAGCATTGTGCGCCTCCTTTTGCGTCGTTTCTCTCATTGCTCACCGTTTCCGCCCCTCCGAAAGCGAGGCGGGCGGATCCGGCTCTTCCCACGGGACTAGCTCGTCAATGGCAGGCCAGACGACCGCCACGGAAACCGCCGCGCCGGCCGCAACGACGAACACGGCCAGCGGCACGACGGACGCAGGAAATAGCGCCGCCCCAAAGAGGATGACGGCGCCCGTCGCCACAAGCGACAACAGCGTGCGGGGCAGGCAGCCAAACGCCAGCCGCAACGCATTCCAGAAAGCGGCGGAAAAGCGCATCTTGGCGCCGCCGAGCAGCGGGACGAAAAAGGCGCCCGTGCCCGCCGCAAGGAACAGCGACAGGAAACTCAGGACCCGCAGCACCAGCTGCTGCGCGCCCGAAAGCTGACCGGCAACGGCCAGGCACCAGAACATGGCAAAACCGTAGGCCGCCGCAATGACCTCCACCAGCACGCCGTGCAGAAACTTGGCCTTGAACAGCGTCCAGAATTCGGCGCAGCGGCTGCCGTCACAGCGGTCGTCCGCCAGGCGCACCAGCACGCCGTACATGGCCAGCAGGGCCGGGCCGGCGGTGATGACAGGCAGCGCAAGCACGGCGGCCAGCACGTTGATTTCCAGCAGTGTTTTCCACTCCTCTGAGAAGAGCCGCTTCAGGATGGAAATGGTTCTCTGCATGATCCCTCCGCAGGGCGCCTACTCCACCGTGTAATGTCCGCTCGGGTCCGGATCGGGCAGCATGGCGATGTCGCGCAGATATTGCGTCTGGACATCATAAACGCCGTCCCCGGCCGTGGAAACGCGGATGGCGCCATCGACGCTGTTGTAATAGACCTGCGCACCGGCGACCTGATAGCGCATGGCGACCGTCTGGCTGCCCACGCTGTCAAACATGCCGACTGCGATCTTGGGCGACAGCGTCCCGACAAAGTCCCGCCCGTTCGACGTGTCCTTGCCATGGTGGTTCATCTTCACCACGTCGCTCTGGATCTGCTCCTGGTACTGCTCGCAGATCCGCTGTTCGCCGGTAATATACAGGTCGCCGCTGGTCCAAAAGCTGGACGCGCCGTAAGTCAGGCGCAGCGCCAGGGACGTGTCGTTGGCGTCCTGATAGCCGGCCGCCACGGAATCGGCGTCGCCCGCCTCCGGGCCATACACCCGGACCTGCACCTGTTCGCCAAAGGCAAAGCTGTCCCCGGCCTTCAGGATGTCGCAGGGGATCTGCTGTTCCTCGATCTTGGCAACGGTCGCACGGTAGGTTCCGCTGTCGTACTCGTGCCCGTTCATGTAGACCTGCCCGATGGGAAACAGATCGGCAATCGTACAGAAGCCGCCCACGTGATCGGCATGGGGATGGGACAGGACGACGATGTCGAGCTTCGTCACGCCCATGGCCTGGAGTTGCTGCGCCACCTCCGAGCCGCCGGCCACGTTGCCGCAATCCACGAGCATCACCAGCCCCTCCGGCGAAGTGTAGACGGCGCTGTCCCCCGTCGTAACGGTGGAATCCCCGCTGCCATAAGTCTCAAGCAGGCGCAGATAGCGGGCAGTCAGGCGGCCGGCGTCCTGCGCGGTGTCAAAGACCTGCTGCGCAAAGTCGGCCTTCTCCTCCGTTGCCGCCTCCTCCGGCTCCGCCGTGGGAAGTGGGGTGTCGGCCGGCGGGGGGCTTGCCGTCATCGTGGCTGCAACCGCGTCCGCTTCCGGCCCGGCGGCACATCCGGCCAGCAGGGCAAACGCCAGGAGCAGCAGCAACAGCCCTCGGCCCCTCCTGATTCCCATTCGGATCTGATCCATGCCCGTCTCTCCTTTCCGTCGTTTGTGCGAGGCAGCGCGCCTCCGCTGCACCGGGGCCGTCAAGCGGCGTTCGGCTTGGCCGCCCCCCTGCGCGCCCAGCCGGGGCGAGGGGGGCCGCCCTCCGCAGGCAAAGCGGATAAACGCGCAGCGACGGCAATCCTGCATCGGATATGGGCGGCCTGCGGGGCAATCCGCCTATCCGGTCGCCTGCCCCGTGCAGACGTCGGCCACCCGTTGCAGGGCCGCCGCCTCTTCTGCCGGGAGCGGGCCCGTGCAGGGGTTACCGGTCACCGGCACGTCAAATACCGTGACAAAATGGACGCAGGCGGCCAGATAGCTGCCGCGCGCAGAGGGGTGATACCGGTCCGCTTCGTCATAGAGCGCGCCCTCCCCCTGCTGTGCGGCGAGGAAAAAGGCCTCCCCCACGGGGGACACCGCCGCCCCGGTGCGCTCCGCAAGCGCGCCATACGCCTCCTGCAGCCCGCGATACATCTCCTCGTAAGCATACCCTACGCGCTCGAGCATGGGCGACCCCTCTTCGTAGGCCCACGTCTGATAGAGGATGACGCGCGCGCCCTGCGCCGCCGCCTGCTCCGCCAGCAGCGAGCCGTTTGTCAGAAAGTCCTCCCGGTCGTTGAGCGGCTGCACGCTCTGCTCCTGCAGGAACACGACGTCATAGGCCGCCTGCTCATACATCTGCCCGACCTTCCGGCACAGGCCGTTGTCGGGATCGGTAAAATCACGGAAATAGCAACCGCCCTGAAAGACGCTGTCCACCTCCACGGCGTGGCCGGCCGCCCCGGCCAGCTCTGCAAACAGCCCGGGCAGGTCGTTGCGATAGGTGAAGCTGTTGCCGATGAAGAGGACGCGAAGCGGCGCTTCCGCCTCCGCCCCATCGTCCTCTGCGACTGCGGCGCCGGCCTCGGGCCCGGGCACGGCCGCGCCGCCCGCGACGTCATCCGGCTGCGGCGCCGGAGCGCCGCAGCCGCAGAGCGAGGCAATGAGCAGGCACACGGCGATTCTCCTCCATCCGTTCATATCTCCCGTTTTCCCGTTTCCTTTCGTCCGTGCTTCTATCCCGCCATACGCGCGGCCGATTCGTCTGCGGGATGGCGCGGACGCGCCCGCATCATCCCGCAGACGCCCTGCCGCGGCGCACGCCGTGGCAGGGCAAGCCGGTTGACGATGGCAAAGCGCCGTTGAAACGGCGCTTTGCCTGTTTGGGTCAAGCCCTTACGGGTTGGACAGGTTGTACAGTTCGATGGCCTCCTGCAGCGTCTCGTACGCGGTGTTGATGACGGCGTCGATATCTGCATTCGGGTCGTTCGCCACGGTTTCGATCGCGAGCTTGTTCGCAGCCTTCATCTCATTGGAGATGGGGATATACGGGTTGGTCGCGGAATCGTCGGACGCCGCGAGGGAATCGTACGCGACTGCGATGGCCGGGAAGGTGTTCGCCACATAGTCCTGATAGAGCTCGCTGTTGTAGCTCTCCTGGTTGGGCGCGAGATAACCGGTGGCCGTTGCGAAGTAGGCCGCCTGATCGCCGGTGCTGGCGAACTTGATGAACTCATAGGCGCCCTGCTGCTGTGCCGTGTCGTCGATGTTGCAGATCCACAGGCCCGTGCCGCCCGCCGGCTCGCCGCTGCACTTGCCGTTCTCGGTGGCGGACACCATGGGAACGATGCCGACCTCAAACGCGCCGTTGACGGAATTGAGGATCTTGGTGGTCATGGAGACCACGCCGAGGAACATGGCGCAGTTGCCGGAGGCCATCTGCGGGATGATCTCCGCCTGATAGTCGGAGCCATACGGGACGCACAGCTTCTCGGCATGCAACTTCTGGTAGATCTCCAGCATGTTGTAGATCGCGTCATGCACCGCCTGGTCGCTGGTATACAGGCACTCGGTGATGCGCTCCGCGCCAAGGCCATTGTTGTTGTTGTACGCCTGCAGGCCCTCGCGACCGAGTGCGCCGTTGAAGTAGAAGCCGTCCGGATGGAAGCCCACACCATAGGTGGCATAGCCGCCCTCCACGAGGGTGACGCAGGCGTCATAGAGGTCGTTCATGCTCTTGATCTCAAACGGATCGATACCGGCCTCGGCCAGTATGTCGGCATTGTAGTAGAGACCCGGATAGCTGTAACCAATGGGGTAGCCGATCTGGTTGCCCTCATTGTCCTGATAGGCGGTGCGGATGGCTTCCCAGGTGGATTCCAGCTCCGGCCAGCCCTCGGTGTCGGCATCGATGAAGCCCTGCAGCGGCACGCAGTATTCCGCGTTGGCATACATGGCCACGTTCTCGACCGGGCCGGAGAACATGGAAGGCAGGCTGTCCTTGGCGGTAGACTGGAGTTTGGCGTTCAGCTCTGTCTGGTTACCCTGGAACTCAATGGTCACATGGTAGTCGCTCTGGCTCTCGTTGAAATTATCGATGACGACCTGCAAAAGATCCACGTTGGCCTGGCCAAACCCGGTCCACCACAGAACTTCCACCGGCTCGGTGCTCTCTGTGTCGCCGTCATCTCCGCTCGTGTCGGGAGCCTCCGTCGGCTGCTCCACGTTTGCATCGTCCGTCGGAGCGGGGTCGGAGGAAGGGGTCGTGCACGCCGTTAAGGCAAACAGCAGCGAGCAGACCAAGAGTACCGCAAGAAGCTTCTTCATTACAATTCTCCTTTTCTTGTTTATTGTTAAAAGCCATTCGGCTTTTAAACCTTGGTTGAGCAACAGTCGCATCAGCCCTTTACGCCGCCGGCGGTCATGCCCTTGATGATGTAGTCCTGACCGAAGATATAGATCAGAACCGAAGGGATGATGGTAACGACGGCACCGGCAAGGATATGTCCGTAATTGAGTACATCTGCGGTGACGAGGAACGCGATGCCCAGCTGAATGGTGCGCATCTGGTCCTGCGTCGTGATCAGCATCGGCCAGAAGTACTGGTTGTAGATCTGAACGAAGAGATAGATTGCCAGCGAGGAGATCGTCGGAATCGACAGCGGGACGGCCACGCGGAACAGAAAGCGCATATCCCCGCAGCCATCCAGGACGGCGGCCTCTTTATATTCCCGCGGCAGCGTCAGAAAGTATTGCCGCATGAGGAATATGGCGGTGCCGGATATCAGGGACGGCAACACCAGGCCGGCGAAGGTGTCGATCAGCCCCATGTTCTGTACCGTGACATAGTTGGTGATGACTACCACCTCGCCCGGAATCATGGTCGTCATCAGGATCAGCGTAAACAGCGGCCTTTTCAGGGGAAACTCGAAGAAGACAAAGCCATATGCCGCCAGGCAGGAGAGCACGATCTGCGCCACGATGCAGATAAAGCAGACGATAAACGAGTTCTTCAAATAGTGCAGCAGCGGCACCTGTTGAAAGACCTCCAGATAGCTCTGCAGCGTGGGGGAATGGCTGATCAAGTGCAACGGGTAGGACATCAGCTCCTGATCCGTCTGGATCGAAAAGCCCACGCCGATGAGCAGAGGCGCGATAAAGAGGATGCCGATGAGCGCCTTTATCGCAAAGGAAAGCCCGCTGCCCAGTTTCCTTTTTGTATGCTCCGTCATAATCATTGGTAATGTACCACCTTTTTCTCCAGCGCAAACTGGATTCTGGTGAAGAAGAATATCATCGCAAACAGGAACAGCGCCTGCACGCATGCAGTTTCAAACCTGCCGTTGATGATCGCATTTTCGTAAATATAGTAGATGAGCGTCTTGGTCTGGTTGGCCGGGCCGCCTCCCGTCAGCAGCCGGATCTGCGCAAAGCTCTTGAACGAGCTGCCGATATTCAAAAACAGCACGAAGAAAATCTGAGGGGAAGCAAGCGGCAGGATGATGCTCCGAATGCGGCGCAGCGGCCCCGCCCCGTCGATCCATGCGCTTTCCAGCACGTCCTCCGGCACGTTCCGGAATCCGACCAGCAGAAAGATGAAGCTGACGCCGATGTGCATCCAGATGGTCATGGCGCATACGGACCAGATCGCATAGGGCACTTCGTTGGTCCACGCGATGTTTGTGCCGAACAGGTTGTTGAGCAGACCGTTCTGCTGCCGGTACATGAACAGGAAGATGGCTGCTGCCGGCGACGAGGCAATGGCCATGGGCAGCGCATACAAGGTTTGATAAAACTTGGAAAAGCGGACCTTCTTGGTGGCAAGCAGTGCAAAGAGCATGGCCACGCCAAAGGTAAAGACGAGATTGATGCCCGCCATCTTCAGCGTAATCACGATGATATCCCAGAACGAATCCTTGGACAGCACCCGCACCCAGTTGCCCGTGCCAATCCAGCGCGTAAAATTGCCCGTCTTATCCGTCAGCGCAAAGGACAGCACGATGGTTTTCAGGAAGGGATAGAACGTAAACAGCGTAAACAGCGCCATCGCCGGAAACACCAGAAAATAGGGCAATGGCTTGGTACGCTTCAGCTTCCGCTGCGGATGGCCTCCTTCCGTGGTCCTCAATCCTTTCAAAAAGAACTCCCCCTTTCCTTCTGCATGACTCGTTTTCGAGCGAGACGCGGCGCCCCAGGGGGCCTTACGCCAGTATCGGGTAAGGCAGCGGCGGCGAAAAGAGCGGCAGCGCGATCCTATCTCCAAAGCCTTTCATGCGCGCGAACAGGAACCGTTCCGCAATCCGGCGCTCTTCCGGCAGCACCGGCAGCCCCATGGTCACAACGCCCTTCCCGCCATAGCGGAACTCGTGCGCGGCATAGCCAAACAGCTGCTCGGCATAACAGTTGCCCCACAGCGCAGGGATGACGTACATCGCCCCGATATGTCCGCACTCTTCCGGCGTCAGCGCCTCCTCCTCCATCCAGACGTACCCCACGGCCTCGCCCTTGAGATAGCCCAGGGCAATGTAGTTCGGATGCTGTGCCAGCAGCGCCAAAGCGCGCGCGCGGCAGGCGGCATCCTCCAGATCGTCCGTGCCCGCGCGTTCGAGCCGCTCCTGGTGCATCAGCCGCAGCAACACGTCAAGATCTTTCTCCGGCTGTACCGCATTGACCGCCATGTTGATGTCCGCCCCCGCCACGCCGTTCCACGCCCGGCGGAGGTCGGCCGGCAAATGCGAATCATCGTTTACATACGCCACGGAAAACTCGCCGCCGCCATCCACATGCAGAAGGCTGACGGCCGTGTTATCGCCGTGCCCGACAATGGCCACGTCGCTCAGGGGGCGGCCCATGACCGCGCACAGCCCCGCCTTGATGGCGCAGGAATGAGAAACGCACAGCGCTGTGCCGTCCCCCACTTCGCGGGCAATGCGGCGCAGCGCAAATACCAGCCGATCCGCCGCCTGCTGAAAGGTACTGCCGCCCGGCGTCGTATGCGCCCACGGATGCTCCTCCCAGTTGCGAAAATCCTCGGGATAGTCCTGCGCGATATTGCCCCAGGCCATGTCTTCCCAAATTCCCGTGGTGACCTCCCGAAGATGGATCCTGACCCGTATCGGAATGTTCCGCTCCCGCGCGATCGGTTCCACCGTCATGACGGAGCGGAACGCATCGCTTGTATAAATCGCATCAATGGGCGTGCCGGAAAAACGGCGGCGAAGCATCTCGCTTTGCTGATAGCCCTTGGCCGTCACCAGCGCATCCGTCTGCGCCTGCGTGCGGCGGCAGGCGTTTCCTTCAGATTCGCAGTGGCGGATCAAATAGATGCTTGCCAACGTGTGTGCCTCCTTCGGTGTCGTGGTGGTGTCTTGCGCCCTTGCGCTCCCGGCCGGCGTTTTGGTCTGAACCGTTTTTGTGTCTTACGCGAGGTTTGATGCATGGATGAGGGTTATCTGTTTCGTTCCGTCTCTCGCCTGTCCTCTTCTGTCAAAGCCCAATTGTCCGCATGATGTTCATTAACACGGGATCAGGATACCCGCGCGGTTTCAGAAATTTAGTAAACTTTTTCGGAGTTACATGGTAAAAAATCGTTTCTTTACACTTCAATATTACACATATACCCGCGATTATGTCAAGACTAATTCCTGTTTTTGAAGAATAAATACAAAAATACTGGTTTTAAAATTACTAAACAAACGTTCGGCAACACTACATGTAGAGCCCACCGTTGACGTTCATCGCGTCCCCGGTCACATAGGCGGACAGGTCGCTCGCGTAGAACAGGACGGCGTTCGCCACCTCGTCGGGCGTGCCGTACCGTCCAAGGGGAATGTAGGTCTTCGGATCCCTGGCAGACCAGGAGAGTGTCTTACCCATCGGCGTCAGGATGTTGCCCGGGCAGACGGCGTTCGACGTGATGTTGTATGCTGCGCCGCTGAGCGCGAAGCATTTACTGAGATTGAGCACCGCCGCTTTGGCCGCCGCATAGGCGGCGCCGGAACTGCGCCCGCCGCGCAGCGCCGCCAGGGAGGACATGTGGACGAGCTTCCCGTAGTTCTGCTCTTTCATGATCTCCATGACCGCCTGCGTGCAGAAGAACGCGGCCTTGAGATCGATGTCCATGACCCGATCCCAATCCCGTTCGGTGGTCTCCTCGAGAGGCGTGGCGTTGACGATGCCCGCATTGTTCACCCACACATCGATACGGCCATACAAATCGCGGATGCGCGCGACGTTCTCCCGGATATGCGCAAAGTCGGAAACGTCCAGATACAGGCATTTCGCCTCGCCGCCGCAGGACACGATCTCCTCCGCCGTAGCCTGCGCCGCTTCCATATTGATATCGGTGATGATCGCGCGGGCGCCAAAGTCGGCCAGCCGGCGCGCAATGGCCGCGCCGATCCCCTGCCCGGAGCCGGTAACGACCGCAACCCTGTCCTGCATCAACATATGTGCCTTTCGCTCCATCGTCATACCTCGCTCTGTCCCTTCCCGGCGGCGGGATACCGCCATGTCTTTCGCCGCGGCCGTCGCGTCCCTGTCCGGCCTACGCCTTGTGAACAGCCGCGCCGAAGGCATCCAGCGCCGCCTCGCGCAGCATCTCGCCAAGCGATGGGTGCGCCACGATCATGCGTTCCCACTCCCGCAGCGTCAGGCCTTTGTCAACCGCCAGCGCGGCAAAGGCGATCAGCTCCGAGGCGTTCTCGCCTACGATCGTCATGCCAAGCAATTTCGTCGTCTTCCGGTCGGCAACGGCAAACACCCTGCCCGACGCCCCTTCCGCCAGCGCCATGCCGTTGGTGGCATAGTCGAACGTGCCCATGGCCGGCTCATACCCGGCCTGTGCAGCGAGCCCGACGGTCAGGCCGACGCGGGCAAAGCAGGGAATGGTATAGACGCAGCTCGGGATTGGCGCCGCCGCTTCCGGCTCTTCGTCCGTCAGGATATGGTGCAGCGCCGCTTCGCCTTCTGCATATGCGGCATGCGCAAGCTGTGCGCCGCCCGCCACATCGCCAATGGCATACACCCCGTCCAGATTGGTGCGCTGCGCCCGGTCCACCTGGATGAACCGCTTTTCGCTCAGCGCAAGTCCCAGCTTCGCAGCGTCCACGCCGGCCAGGTTCGGACGGCGCCCGGCGGCCATGAGGACCTGGTCGGACAGCAGCGTCTCCTCCGCGCCGTCCACGCTGCAGCGCGTGCCCAGGCCCTGCGGCGTCCGCTCGATGCGCAGCACCTTCGCCCCCGTTATGATGCGGACCCCCCTGCGCTTGAGCGCCTCCGTCACCAGGGCGGCGGCCTCCGGCTGCTCGTTGGCCAGGAGGGCCGGCAGCATTTCCACAATGGTAATTTCCGTGCCAAAGGCGGCAAACGCGCTTGCAAGCTCCAGGCCGATCACGCCGCCGCCGATCACCGTCATGCGGCGGGGCAGCCCCTCGAGCGCCAGCGCGCCCGTGCTGTCAATGGCCAGCTCGCGCCCCGGTATGGGCGGGGCGGACGGCACGGAGCCGGTGGCCAGGATCACGGCCTCGCCCCGATATTCCCGCCCGCCGCAGCGGACGACGCGCCCGCTATCCAGCGTGGCTTCGCCGCTGACCACCGTGACGCCGGCCTTCTGCAGCAGGAAGCGCACCCCGCCAACCAGCTTGGCCGTCACGGCGTCCTTGTCCTTCTGGAGCTTCCGGAAGCTGAACGTGCCGACGTCGCGCAGGATATCCTTTCCGGCCAGCGCCCGGAGCTTTTCAAACGTCGCCGCCTTATCGACCAGGTACTTGGTGGGAATGCAGCCCACGTTGAGGCAGGTGCCGCCCAGGCGGTCCTTTTCAAACAGGGCCACCGTCTTCCCGTGTTTTGCGGCCTGGATGGCCGTCGCGTACCCGCCCGGGCCGCCTCCCACGATCAGAATGTCAAATGTCTCCATGCCCGCGCCCCCTTCAGCACAGCATCAGCGCAGGCGACTCCAGCAACGTGCGGAGCTCCTGCAGGAACTTTGCGCCATAGGCGCCGTCGACAATGCGATGGTCAAAGGAGCCGGTCACGTTCATCCTGTGCACGGGGCGGAACTGCTCGCCGTCCCACACGGGCTGTACGGAGATGCCCCCGACCGCCAGGATACAGCTCTCCGGCGGGTTCACAATGGCGGTAAACGCCGTCACGTCGAACATGCCGAGGTTGGAAATCGTGATGCAGCCGCAGCCCATCTCGTCCGGGCGCAGGCGTCCGTCCCTCGCCTTTTCCACCAGCTCCCGGTACTGCTGCGAAATCTCCCGCAGGCCCATGCCGTCCACCCCGCGCGCCACGGGCACCACCAGCGCCCCGTCAAGCGCAACCGCAAGGCCGATGTTGACGCGCCGGAACGCGCGGATCTCGTCCTCTTCAAAGCGGGCGTTGATCAGCGGGTACTTGCGCGCGGCGGCGGCCACGGCCTTGGCGAGGATGTCGTTATAGGAAAGCTTCACGTCATACCGTTCGGCAGCCAGCTTCCGCAGGGCCATGCAGCCCTCCATATCCACGGCGACCGTGCACTGGAACGCGGGGATGGCCCGCACGGATTCCAGCATGCGTCGGGCGATGGCCTGCCGCATCCTGCTCTGCGGGACCACTTCGTAGTCCGCCTCCCCCGGCGCGGCAGAAGCCGCGCCTGCCACGGCGGCCTGCGCCGCACGCACATCCTTTCGGGTGAGCATGACGCCGTTTGCGGGTGAAAGCCCGCCGAGGTCCACACCCAGTTCGCGGGCAAGCATCTTGGCGTTCGGCATGGCCGGCCACTGGCTCCGCTGCGCGGGCTGCGGGGCAGGTTTTGCCTCCGTCCGGACAGCGCCGCCCAGGATGGGCAAATACTCCTGCTCCGCGTCCAGCGTTCCGGACGCGCCAGCGGGCACCCGGGCTTCCGGCGCATCGGCGGCGGGCTGTGCCGGCGCCTCGTCCGGCACGGCGGCGGGCGCCTTGCCCCCCGGCGTATAGGACTTTTGATCCTCCTCGGACCCGATCGCCACAAGGGGCATGCCGGCGGTCACGTCGTCCCCCTCGCCGACCAGCACTTCCAGCACCAGCCCCGCCGCATAGCTCTCCACCGGGAGCACGGCTTTATCGGTTTCCGCCTCGAGCAGGACGTCGCCCCGCTTGACGCGGTCCCCGGCCTGAACCTTGATCGAGACGATGCGGGCCGCATCGGTGGTCTGCCCTGCGGACGGCATTTTGATCTGCTGTATCATGAAAACGCTCCCTCCCTCGTCGATAATCGAATGCTCTCCGTTTCGCGTCCCCGCTCCGGCACGGCGCTTTGCGCACGTGCAATCGGCCTCCTCCACGGCGCACAGCCGGGCGGAGGCCGAAGCTCACAGCCTGGCAAGCCGGCGGGCGCCGTCGATGATGTTCTGCACGGACGGCAGGACGTATTGTTCGAGCGGCGGCGAAAAGGGCGTCGGGGTGTCCGCGGCGCCGAGGCGGACGACGGGCGCATCCAGCAGGGTAATGGCGTGCTCCGCCACATAGGAGCTGACCTGCGCGCCCCACCCGCAGTTGTAGTGATCCTCGTGGACGATCATGAGCTTCCCGGTCTTCTCAAGGGAGGACAGCACCGTTTCATAATCAAAGGGGACCAGGCTGCGCGGATCGATGATCTCGCAGCTGACGCCTTCCTTCTCCAGCTCCTCGGCGGCCTGTGCGGCCCGGTACCACATGAGCAGGTTTGCCACAATGGTCACATCCTTGCCTTCGCGCCGGATGGCGGCCTTGCCAAAGGGCACCGTGTAATCGCCGTCCGGCACCTCGCCCGCGGAGCTGATCTGCCCCGCCTCCTTGCGCGAGCCGCCATAGAGCAGCTTGTGCTCGAACACCAGCACCGGGTTGTCGTCGCGGATAGCCTGCTTGAGCATGCCCTTGGCGTCATAGGCGGTGGAAGGGCAGATGACCTTCAGCCCCGGCACATGGGTGAAATAGCCCTCCAGGCTCTGGGCGTGCTGCGCGCCGCGATTGGTCGCGCCGCAGGGCGCGCGCAGCACCATGGGAATGCTGACCTGGCCGTTTGACATGTAGCGCATCTTGGCCGCCTGGTTGACGAGCTGGTCCATCATGCAAAACAGGAAGTCCCCGTACTGCAGGTCGGCGACGGGACGCATCCCCGCCATGGCCGCGCCCACGCATACGCCGCCGATCAGGATCTCGGAAATCGGGGTGTTGATGACGCGTTCAAAGCCAAACTCCTCCGACAGCCCCTTGGTCACGGTAAACGCGCCGCCCATGCCGCCGGGGATGTCCTCGTCCTCGCCAATGCAGAACACGGCGGGATCGCGCCTCATTTCTTCGGCAATGGCGCTCTTGAGCGCGCCGGCAATCGACATCACAGCCATCAGTCGTTTCCCTCCTTAAATACGTTTGAGAGCGCCTCTTCGAGCGCGGGGAACGGCGCCTGCTTGGCATATTCCACCGCATCCTCGATCTCCTGTTCGATGGCCGCCTCCACCTTTTGGAGCTCCTCTTCGGAGATCACGCCATGCTCCAGGATCTGCTTGCGGAACAGCACCACGGGGTCCCGGGCGAACCATTCGGCCTCCTCCTCCTTGGGTCGGTAGCCGCAGGCGTCGTTGCGGGAATGGCCGCCGTGGCGATAAGTCTTCAGCTCCAATATCGTGGGGCCTTCGCCGGCGCGCGCGCGCGCAATGGCGCGCGTCGCCGCTTCGTTGACCGCCAGGACGTCGTTGCCGTCCACCACTTCCCCGGGAATCCCATAGACCTCGGCGCGATCCGCCGCCACGTTCTTTTGCAGGCAGGTGAGGCCGATCGACGTCGTGGCGGAATACAGGTTGTTTTCACATGCAAAGATGACAGGCAGTTTCCACAGCCCGGCAGCGTTCATCGTCTCGTGGTAGGAGCCCTCGTTGGTAGCCCCGTCGCCGAGGAAACAGACGACGACGTTCGGTTTTTTCTGCATCTTAAAGGCCAGGGCCACGCCTGCCGCAATCGGCAGGTTGCCGCCGACGATCGCATTGGCGACCATGGCGCCCACCGTGATGTCGCCCGTGTGCATGGCGCCGCCCTTGCCGCCGCAGCAGCCCTCGGCCTTGCCGAACATCTCGCACATCATGGCGCGCGTGCTGATGCCCTTGGCGATATCATGCCCGGCGGGGCGATGCGTGGAGGCCATCCAATCCTCATGGCTCAGATCGTAGAGCATGCCCACGGCGCACGCCTCCTCGCCGGTGCTCTGGTGGATGGTGCCCGGCATGATCCCCTCGAGGAACAGGTAATAGATGCTTTCCTCGTATTTTCGGATCTCGTACATTTTTTTGTACATGCCGAGCGCTTTTTCATGGGATGGGAAATCGCTCATCGTTCGCTCCTCCTGTCAAATCGTATGTTTGCTGTAAAAAAGGCGACGGGTGCTGCCCGCTCCGGTTAAAATATTTTACTAATTTATTTCGTAGTTTTTGTACACCAAGCATACTACCCTTGCGGATGTTTGTCAATATCGCGTCGCAATTTTCCCGACTCAGAAAGCCCGGGATTGGGATTACATTGTGCTGAATCTGCGCGAATTTTGCCGGGATTTCGGCGTATTTTCCCAAATAACGAGGAAAAGCAGCGCAATTGCTGCCGGCGGCCGCACGGGCGCCGCGGCGCAGTCGGCTTGCGCATGTGCGCGCAGGCTGCGCTGTAAAATTACTAAATAAAAAGACAGGCGGGGCGGGGCGCGCCTCGCTTGTCATTCGCGCCGATCCATTGTAAAATAAGGCGCCGCCTGTCGTTTGGGCCGGCGGCGCCTGTCACCTGGATACAAACATCTGCCATTTGATTTGGAAAGGGGGCGTTGTCATGGAATGGAATCGTGTGTGGAGGGTGCACGCTTTCTAACCCTCCAGATCATTTTTTGGAGGTAACCAGATGCAACATCAGATTTCTATCCGCGAAGCAGCCGCACCGGGCGACGTCGAAGCCTTTTGGGCGCAGATCGCCATCTATTTTGAACGGGACATCTACACGGACCCGAAGCTGCAGGACAAACGGGCGTTTATGAGCGATGCGGCATACCGGGCGCACATGCAGCGCATACACGACCGCCCGCAGGACCGGTGCTACTATCTCTTTTTCTGCCGGGACGGGCGGGACATCGGATTTGCCATGCCGGTGATCTACACCTCTGAGGACGGCAAGTGTTTCATTGCGGAGTTCTGCGTCTACCCGGCGTTCCGCGGGCAGGGGACCGGCCGGGCGTGCGCCACGGCCCTGCTGGACTGGGCGGCCGCGCATGGCGCGCGCTATGCCGAGCTGGGATACGGCAACGACGACAGGCGGCGCCGCTTCTGGAAGAGCGTCGGCTTTGTGGAAAACGGCGTGGACGAATGGGGCGAACCGCTGCTGCTCCTGCCCCCGGACGCAACCGTGCCAATCACCGTTGCCGTGCTTCCCGATCCCGGAAGCTGGCAGCTCAAAAAGCTGGAAAACAGCTTTTTCACGGCCATCGGCGAGCCAATCCTGACGGACGAACGGGCAGAGCGGCTCCGGCAGGCGATCCGGGACGGCCGCATCACGTTCTTTGTGGCCGCGCGCGGCTACCGATATGTGGGCATGTGCAGTGTCTCCACCTGTTTTTCGACCTTCGGCTGCACCGACATCGGGCTGTTGGAAGACTTTTACATCGAACCTGCCTTCCGCAAGCAGGGCGTTGCCCGGCAGCTCGCCGCCGCGGCGCAGGCCTGGAGCCGGGCGCGCGGCCTGACGAGCCTGACCGTCTGTTGCGCCCCCTGCGACGAGGGGCTGTATCGCGCCCTCGGCTTTGAGGTGCGGCTCGGCGCCACCTTCGCGCACCTGCCATAAGGCGGCGCGGGAACCGTCCGGCAGGGAGCGGCGCTGCCGGCGCGCCCGCAGGCGCGGCCGTCCCCGGGGCGGCCCTGCACGCCGTGCACCGCAAGGAGGAACCCATGGACACGGACTGGACAGACCTGGCCTTTGCACGGCTCAAACGAAATAAACGGCTCCTGTTTCTGCCAAACGACCCGTTTTTGCAGGAGCTTGCGCTCGCGCTCGGCGGGCAGGACCGCCGCACCGTCATCCTGTGGGCGCTCGGGCTCGCGGCCGAGTCGGTCGCCCGGCTGGAAGCACGCCATCCCGGCGACCGCCGGCCCCGCGCGGCGCTGGACGCCGCGTGGCTCTGGGCGCGCGGCCGGCTGAAGATGCCCGTCGCGCAGCGGGCCATCCTGGACTGCCACGCCATGGCCAAAGATGTGACTACCGCCGCGGACGCGGCGCTGTGCCACGCCGTGGGCCAGGCCTGCGGCACCGTGCACACCGCCGGGCACGCCATGGGCTACCCGGTCTACGAGCTGACGGCGATCGTCCGCGCGCTGGGGCTGGACGAGGGGCGCGCGTCTGTGGAAGCGCGACGGCAGGCATACCTCGTGCGCCTGACGCAGGCGCGCGCCGCCTGCGGGCAGGACGCCGGTCCGTGGGCGCATTTTTTGCTGCGATGAGGCCGCGCAGGCTCAGCGCTTCCCCTGCACATACACCTGAATGCGGGTGATGTATTCGCTTTCATCGCGGGAGGTCAGGTAATCGTTGATACAAAACTCATAGGCGTCTGAAACCGCCTCCAGTGCCTGCGCTTCCAGGAACTCCATCAGGCGGCGGTAGGCGCGGCCGATCGAGGGATAGTCCCCGACGTGATAGACGCACGCGCACCGCCCCGCCGGCAATACGCGGCTTTGCACATGCGACGACGGCCCCTCCACCGGCACAAACGCATACGCCGCCTCCATAAACCGGCCGACCAGCAGCTTGTCCCGCGGCACAATCGCGCCCGACTCAAAAAACAACGGCAGCCGTTCCGAAAATGCCAGCGCAAAGCAGCGCTTGGTGGCGATGCTGCAGGCCTCCAGCGTATATGGCGGCGCAACGGGCTGGACAAGCAGCGTCTGGCCCGGCACCTGTTCCAACACCACCTCATTTTCGCGGTCCCGCACATCCCGCGCCACTTCCATCTGCCTGCACCGCAGCTCCACACGGTTCTGAATCAGTTTCAATTCCGCAATCTGCCGCTCGATTTCCGATGCCTGCGCCCGCAACGCCTGCAGGCTGGATTCCAGCGTGTAGTGCTCCATGTGCGCACGGATCTGTTTGAGTGAAAACCCGATCTTTTTCATGATCAGGATCGTATCCAGGTAGTCGATTTGCCGGGGGCTGTAATAGCGGTACCCCGTGTCCGGGTCGACATAGGCCGGACGAAACAGGCCGATTTTATCATAATAGATCAACGTCTGCCGCGAAATGTTCTGATAGGCCGACAGCTCGCCGATGGAAAACAGCCCTTTCATGCAATTCCTCCTTGACTCGATAGTTGCTATATAGTTTATCATACGGATTACGGCACGTTTGTGCAAGGAGGTGTTTGAAATTGACATGGAAAAAAGTGATATCACGGCCATCCGTGCTCGTTTCCGCACTGCTGAAAGGGGTAACGTGGCGAACGGTGGGAGCCATCGTACTAGGCGCGATGCTCTGTTCCTTTGGCATCTATAACATCCATCGCCGGGTCGACATCACGGAGGGCGGGATCCTCGGCCTCATGTTGCTTGTGGAACACTGGTTCGGCATTTCGCCGGCGCTGATTACACCGGTGCTTGATGGTCTATGTTATGTGTTGGCGTTCCGCGTCCTGGGCGGGCAATTCATCAAGATGTCCGTGCTCTCCACGCTGTGCGTTTCGGCGTTCTTCCGCCTGTGGGAGCTGTTTCCGCCGCTGCTGCCGGATCTGTCGGCCTATCCGCTGCTCGCGGCCGTCGCGGGCGGACTGTTCGTCGGCCTTGGCGTCGGGCTCATCGTGCGGCAGCGCGGATCGTGCGGCGGCGATGACGCGCTGGCGCTGACCATCGCCCATGTGACGCACTGGCGCCTGTCGAGAGCCTATCTGTTTACGGACCTCACCGTGCTGGCCCTCTCGCTCAGCTACATCCCGATCCGGCGCATCGTCTATTCCCTGGCGACGGTGCTGATCTCTTCTCTACTCATCGACCGCGTGGAGAGTTTTCGGCTGCCATTTTCCAAAAACTCCATCGCCCAGACAAAAGCCGGCGGACGGCGCTGATGCGCCGGCCGCCGGCTCCGTCTTTCCCTCCATCGGGGGTGTGCGGTCACTCGACTTCCGAAAACTGATCCTTGCCGACGCCGCAGAGCGGGCATTCGAAATCGTCCGGCAGATCCGCAAAGCGGGTGCCGGGCGCGATGCCGTTCTCCGGGTCGCCCTTGGCTTCGTCATAGACGTAGCCACACACATCACAGACATATTGCTTCATGGGAACGCTCTCCTTTCCATAGATGATGGGCAAACGGGCCCGCTGCGCTATGGCAGCGGTTCAAAGTCCTCCGCGCCGTGCTTGCACAGCGGGCAGATGAAGTCCGGCGGCAGCGTGTCGCCCTCATAGACATAGCCGCAGATCTTGCACACAAACCCCTTCTTCTTCTCCGTCGCCGGCTTGGGCTTCGGCTTGATGTGCGCGTGATAATAGCTGTAGGTGACCGGTTCGGCGCCGGACAGCACGGTGGCCTCGGTCAGCTCCGCCGTGAACACGGTATGCGACTCGTATTCCTGCTGCGCCACCACGCGCGCGGACAGGAACGCGCAGGCATACTTGGTCAGATACAGCAGGCCGTTTTCGCTGCGCCCGGCGTGTGGGAAGTCCTGGAACTTGTCCACGTCGCGGCCGCTCTGGAAGCCAAAGTGCTGGAACAGCTTGAACGGCGCCTCGGTCGACAAAATGGACACGTTGAATACGCCGGTCTGTTTGATCAGGTCGTGCGTATAGTTCGCGCGGTTCACGGCGATGGTGATGCGCTGCGGGTTGCTCGTGACCTGCATCACGGTGTTGATGATGCAGCCGTTGTCCTTCTGGCAGTCGCGCGCCGTCAGCACAAACAGGCCGTATTGCAGCTTGAACATGGCCGTGGCGTCGATCTGCCCGCCGCCTGCCGATGGCGCCCCCGCCGCGGGCCGCGGCAGGTCGGCCGCAATGGCGTCCGCCAGCGCGTCAAGCGCGGGCAGCTGCTCCTCCTTGAGGCGCGAGCGGATGGTCAGCGTGTCGCCCAGGAAGCGGATGTCCTTCATCCCTTCCAGAATGCCGCGCATCAGCGCGCCCGCCGTCGGCGCCCAGGAGCCGTTTTCGATGAGCGCCACGCTGCGGTTTTGCAGGTTGTGCGCCGCCAGGTCGTGCAGCACGGTCTCCATGTTGCAGAAGATGCCGGCATTGTACGTCGTGGAGGCGAACACGAGGTGGCTGCACCGGAACGCCTCCGCCACGATGACCGACGGGTGCGTGTTCGACACGTCGTACACGGCCACGTTCGTCACGCCGCGCTCGGCCAGCCGGCAGGCCAGCGCGTTGGCCGCCGCCTCCGTGCCGCCATAGACGGACGCATAGGCGATGAGCACGGCGTCCTCCTCCGGCGTATAGGTGCTCCAACGCTCGTATTTTTCCCAGATGGCGCACAGGTTGCTGCGCCAGACGGGGCCGTGGAGCGGGCAGACCATGTCGATGTCCAGCGCCGCGGCCTTTTTGAGCAGCGCCTGCACCTGCGTGCCGTACTTGCCCACGATATTGGTATAGTAGCGGCGCGCGTCGGCCATCCAGTCCCGCTCAAAGGCCACCTCGTCGGCAAACACGCTGCCGGACAGGGCGCCAAAGCTGCCAAACGCATCGGCAGAGAACAGCGTGCGGGCGGTCTTATCGTACGTGACCATGGCCTCCGGCCAGTGCACCATCGGCGCCATGACGAACGAGAGCGTGTGCCGGCCGGTCGCCAGCGTGTCGCCCTCGCGCACGATCAGCGCCCCTTCGGCCAGCGACGCATGGAAAAACTGGCCGATCATGGCGGCCGCCTTGGCGTTGCAGACCAGGCGCGCCTCCGGATACCGGCGCAGCGTCTCCTCGAGCGTGGCGCAGTGGTCCGGCTCCATGTGGTTGACGATCAGATAGTCGAGTTTCCGGCCGCCCAGCGCGTGCGCCAGGTTTTCAAAAAACTGGCCCGCGACGGAGGCGTCCACGGTGTCGAGCAGCGCGGTCTTTTCATCCAGCAGCAGGTAGGCGTTGTAGGAAACGCCGCGCGGGATGGGGAACACGTTCTCGAACAGGGCGAGCCGGCGGTCGTTGGCGCCGACCCAGAACAGGTCGTCTTGCAGCTTGCGCGTGCAGTACATCGGGTGCGCTCCTTTCCTTTGTAAACTCTGTGGGAACAGGGAACCTGATTATGGTTTGCGGCACCGGTGGTCGTCCCACAATGCCGGTTTGCCCGTCAGAAGCGTCTGCGGCAGGTCGAGCAGCCGCTGGTTGTCGCTGCCACGGAAGCGCAGCGACAGGTTTTTTCGCGCTTCGACGAACGGCCCGTCCACGAGCACGTCGATCAGCGCAAGCAGAGAGTCCGTGTGCACCGTGCGGTACGGGCTGCCCTCGCGCAGTAGGTCGGTCTCCAGCGTACAGCCAGTGAAGCACCAGACCGTCTTGCCCGGCCGCTCGGCGCGCACGCGCTCGAGCAGGCGCACCAGCGGCGCCTGGTTCTCCGGCTCGAACGGCTCGCCGCCCAGGAGCGTGAGTCCGTTGATATACGCCGGCAACAGCGCGCGGAGCAGCTCCTCCTCCGTCTCCGACGTGAAGGGCTGCCCGTTGCAAAAGTCCCAGGTTTCCGGGTTGAAACACCCCCGGCAGTGGCGGCGGCAGCCGGAGACGAACAGCGACACGCGCACGCCCTCGCCATTGGCCACGTCCGTCGGCTTGATCGCACTGTAATACATGGGTTAGTATGCCTCCTTCGCCCGGCGGGGATACCGCCGGGGCCGCCTCACAGGTGCAGCACGCGCTCGCGGATCTCCTGCGTGCGCCCCTGGTTCCAGAACTGCGTGCCGATGTAGCCGCATGTGCGGCGCGCCACGTTCATGCGGCTCTGGTCGCGGTTGCCGCAGTTCGGGCACTCCCAGACCAGCTTGCCGTCGTCCTCCACGATCTGGATCTCGCCGTCAAACCCGCAGTCCTGGCAGTAATCGCTCTTGGTGTTCAGCTCGGCGTACATGATGTTGTCGTAGATGAAGCGCATCACCTGCAGCACCGCCTCCGGGTTGCCCTGCAGGTTGGGCACCTCCACGTAGCTGATCGCGCCGCCGGTGGACAGCGCCTGGAACTGCGCCTCAAACGCCAGCTTGGAGAACGCGTCGATCTGCTCCGTCACGTGCACGTGGTAGCTGTTGGTGATGTAGCTCTTGTCCGTCACGCCCGGCACGATGCCGAAGCGTTTTTGCAGGCACTTGGCAAAGCGGTAGGTCGTGCTCTCGAGCGGCGTGCCGTAGATGCCAAAGCCGATCGTCGTCTCCGCCTTCCAGCGGTCGCACGCCTCGTTCATGCGCTCCATGACCGCAAGCGCAAACGGCGTGGCCGACGGGTCGGTGTGCGACTTGCCGGTCATGTGCCGCACGCACTCGCACAGCCCGGCATAGCCGAGCGAGATCGTGGAATACCCGCCATAGAGCAGCGGGTCGATGGGCGCGCCCTTGGGCAGCCGCGCAATCGCGCCATACTGCCAGAGGATCGGCGCCGCGTCGGACAGCGTGCCCTTGAGCCGGTTGTGGCGGCACATGAGCGCCCGGTAGCACAGCTCCAGCCGCTCGTCCATGAGCTTCCAGAACGCCTCCATGTCCCCGCCGGAGGAGAGCGCCACGTCCACGAGATTCAGCGTGACCACGCCCTGGTTGAACCGGCCGTAAAACTTGTAGTTGCCGTTCTCGTCCTTCCACGGCGAGAGCGCGCTGCGGCAGCCCATGACCGGGAAGCAGTTGCCCTCCTTGAGCTCCTGCATCTTCTTTTCGGAGATATAGTCCGGCACCAGCCGCTTGGCCGTGCACGCGGCCGCGAGTTCCGTCAGGTAGTAGAACGGCGTGCCGGGGCGCACGTTGTCCTCCTCGAGCACGTAGATGAGCTTCGGGAACGCCGGCGTAATCCACACGCCCGCCTCGTTCTTCACGCCCTCGTAGCGCTGGCGCAGCGTCTCCTCGATGATGAGCGCCAGGTCGCGCTTTTCCCGCTCGTCCGCCGCCTCGTTGAGATACATGAACACCGTCACAAACGGCGCCTGCCCATTGGTCGTCATGAGCGTGACCACCTGGTACTGGATCGTCTGCACGCCGCGCTTGATCTCATCCCGCAGCCGCGCCTCGACGATCTCCCCGATGGCCGTCTCGTCCTGCGCCGCGCCGAGCAGCGCCGCCTCCTCCAGCACTTCGCGCCGGATCTTGTCGCGCGAGACCTGGACAAACGGCGCCAGATGCGTGAGGCTGATGCTCTGCCCGCCGTACTGGTTGCTCGCTACCTGCGCGATGATCTGCGTGGCGATGTTGCAGGCGGTGGAAAAGCTGTGCGGCTTTTCAATGAGCGTGCCCGAGATGACGGTGCCGTTTTGCAGCATGTCCTCGAGGTTCACAAGGTCGCAGTTGTGCATGTGCTGGGCATAGTAGTCCATGTCGTGAAAGTGGATGATGCCCTGCTCATGCGCCTCCACGATCTCCCGCGGCAGCAGCAGGCGGCGCGTGATGTCGCGGCTGACCTCGCCGGCCATATAGTCGCGCTGGACGCTGTTGACCGTCGGGTTCTTGTTGGAATTCTCCTGCTTGGCCTCCTCGTTGTTGCACTCGATGAGGCTCAAAATCTGGCGGTCGGTCGTGTTCGCGCGGCGGATGAGCGTACGCTCATAGCGATAGCGGATGTAGCGCTTGGCCACTTCGAACGCGCCCGCGGCCATGATCTCCGACTCCACCAGCTCCTGGATCTCCTCCACGTTCGCCGCGCGGTTCATGCGCGCGCACGCCGCCTCCACGCGCGCGGTGATGGCAGCCACCTGCGCGTCCGTCAACTCCGGCACACAGCCCTCGGCATGGTTGGCCTTCTGCACCGCGTCATAGATTTTGCTGCTGTCAAAAGCGGCTTCGGCGCCGCTGCGTTTGATGATCTTCATCCGTTCTGCTCCTGTTCTGCCCCCCCGGCAAATTCACACAGAGACAGTATACCACGCCGGGCGGGAAAACAATGTTGCAATTGCAACACGAAAAAGATATAATGTGAGCAGTTTGGGAAAGGAGCACAAGATATTGCGGTCACTCCAGGCATTCAGCCACATCTCCCCGGAGGAACAGGCGCGCATGCGCGTGTGTTTCCGGGCCGTGCAGGAGTCGTTCGCGCCCGGCTCCCCGATCCTCTGTGACGGCGCGCCGGCCGACCGCGTGGGCATCCTGCTCAGCGGCAGCGCCCGGCTGACCTGCATGGACGCGGAAGGGCGCACGAGCATCCTCGAATCGCTCGAGACGGGCGATATCTTCGGCGGCGCGTTTTCGCCCCCCGCGCCCGGACTCATGTATCAGACGACGGCCGTGACGGCGTGCGAGGCGCTGTTCCTCGACTATGCGCACCTGATCAAGCGCTGCCCAAACGCGTGCGCGCACCACAGCCAGCTCGTGAGCAACGTGCTGCAACTGACCGCGCGCAAGGCCCAGGCGCTCGCGCTGCACGTGAACGTGCTCTCCCAGCGCACGACGCGGCAAAAGCTGATGACCTATTTCTCGGCCTGCCGCGCCGCCGCAGGCCGGGACGACTTTGTGCTGCCGATGACGCTCACGGCGCTGGCGGACTACCTGTCCGTCGACCGCAGCGCCATGATGCGCGAGCTCAAGCACATGAAAGAAGCGGGCCTGGTCGATTTTCGCGGGCGGGACGTGCGCCTGCTGTGCGCCGAAAGCGCCTGACGCCGCCTACATGCAGCGCCCGCCGTCGCAGCAGAGCACCTGCCCGGTGAGAAACCGCGCGTCCTCGCACGC
This sequence comes from uncultured Eubacteriales bacterium, assembly GCA_900549955.1. Classification (GTDB taxonomy): domain Bacteria; phylum Bacillota; class Clostridia; order Christensenellales; family CAG-138; genus Aphodomorpha. Next base: position 56,826 of record URQH01000003.1, read on the forward strand.
GAGGAAGCACACCGCCGCGGCCACGTCCTCCGGCGTGCCGAGCGTGAGCAGCGGCGTCTCTTCGCGGATGCCCTCCACCGCCTCCGGGCTGAGGTGCGCGTTCATGCCGGTCGGCACAAAGCCGGGCGCCACGCAGTTGACGCGGATGCCGGAGGGCGCCACCTCCCGCGCCAGCGCCTTCGTGAGGCCGATGAGCGCCGCCTTCGACGCCGAATACGGCACCTCGCACGAGCCGCCCGTCACGCCCCACATGGACGAGAGGTTGACGATGCTGCCGCGCTTTTTTCGCACCATGTCCGGCAGCACGCCGCGGCAGCACAAAAACGCGCCGCGCACGTTGACTCCAAAGAGCCGGTCCCAGTCCGCCACCGTGCAGTCCGTCAGCAGCTGCTGCGGCAGGGCGATGCCGGCGTTGTTCACGAGCACGTCCACCGGGCCAAAGTACGCCCGGATCTCCTCCAGCATGCGCGCGACCTCCGCCTCCTTTGAGACGTCGCCCTGCACGGCCATGACCGACAGGTGCTCCTGTTGCAGCGCGGCCTTGAGCGCATCCGCCTCCGCGCGGCGCACGCGGCAGTGGATGGCCACGCGGTGGCCGTCGCGCGCAAACCGCTCTGCAATCGCGCGGCCGATGCCGCGGGAAGAACCGGTGACGAGAACCGTGTGTTTCATGTGATTGCCCCACGTTTTCCGCTTTTTTACCAGTATAGCATACCCGACACGCAAGGGAAAGGAGAATCCTCATGCCGCTGCACATCGGCTGCCACCTGTCTCCCACAAACGGATACCTCGCCATGGGCAACGACGCGCTGTCCATCGGCGCGGACACGTTCCAGTTTTTCACGCGCAACCCGCGCGGCAGCCGCGCCCGCACGATCGACCCGGAGGACGCGGCCGCGCTCGGCGCCCTGCAACAGGCGCACGCGTTCGCCCCGACGGTCGCGCACGCGCCCTACACGCTCAACCCGTGCTCGGCAGACGCGCGCGTGCGGGAATTTGCGCACATGACCATGGAGGACGACCTGCGTCGGCTGCTCCAGCTGCCCTGCCAGCTCTACAACTTCCACCCCGGCAGCCACACCGGGCAGGGCGTCGAGGCCGGCATCCGGCTGACGGCGGCGCTCCTTTCGGAGATGCTTTCCGCCGTACCGAATGGCGCCACGCTGCTCATCGAGACGATGGCCGGCCAGGGCAGCGAGATCGGCAGCACGTTTGAACAGGTGGCCGCGCTCATCGACGCGGCGGGCGGCGGCGCGCGGCTCGGCGTGTGCCTCGACACGTGCCACGTGTTCGCCGCCGGCTACGACCTGTCGGGCGACCTGGACGGGGTGCTTGCGGCGTTCGACCGTACGATCGGCCTGGCGCGACTCCGCGCCGTCCACCTGAACGACAGCCTGCACCCGCTGGGCAGCCACCGCGACCGGCACGCGCGCATCGGCGAAGGGCAGCTGGGCCTGGCCGCGCTCCAACGCGTCACGCGGCACCCGGCGCTCGCCCACCTGCCGTTCCTCCTCGAAACGCCGCAGGAGTCCCTCGCCGGGTACGCCCGTGAGATCGCGCTGCTACAGGAAACCCCATAAGCGGCTGCACAAAGACCACGACGGGAGGGAACCGCATTGGAAGACATGCAATGGGCCGCCACGCTCCAGCAGCAGGCGGCAGCGCACCCGGCCCTGGCGCCGCAGGACGCCATAAAGCTCTGCCACCAGGCCGCCTTTGGCGCGGCGCACCTGCTGGCGGAGGAAACGCAGGCGCGCGCGGCACTGCACGAGGAGTTTTCGCGCGTGGACGCCACCGGGGAAGCGGCGCTGGAGCCGGTGTCCTCCCGCTACTGCCGCTGCAACCTCGGGGCGTGGAAGCGGCTGGGCCTGCCGCCGGACTGGCTGTCCGGCATGTTCCGCCACACGGCCCAGCAGCCGCCGGACGCGGACGCGGGGGCGCGGCTTGCCGGATACCTGGACACGGTGGACGCGCTCGCGCGCGCCGGCGCGCTGCCGTTTGACGCCGCTGCCTGGCGGGCCTTCCGCCGGGCATACGAAGCGCAGGGCATGGGCGCGGTGCGCCACAGCGACGGCTACCGCCTGCACGAGCGCCCGGCCTACCGCATCGTAGACGCGCGGTATGCGGCGCTGCTGCCGCTGTTTTCGCTGCTCGCTGGGCTCCCGTCCCGGCCGGGCGCGCGGATCGTCGCGCTCGACGGGCGCGCCGCATCCGGCAAGACCACCGCCGCGGCGCTGCTTGCGGCGGCGCTCGGCGGCGGCGTCATCCACATGGACGACTTTTTCCTGCCGGCCGCACTGCGCACGCCGGGCCGGTTCGCCCAGCCGGGCGGCAACGTGCACCACGAGCGGTTTGCCGAAGAGGTGCTGCCGCGCCTGTCCGATCCGGCCGCCTTTTCCTACCGGCGGTTCGACTGCGGCACGATGGACTATGGCGCGCCGCGCGAGGTCGCCCCGGGCGGCTGGCGCATCGTCGAAGGCTCGTACAGCTGCCACCCGACGCTCGGCCCCTACATGGACGTGCGCGTGTTTTGCGACGTGCCGCCGGAAACACAGCGGGAGCGCCTGCTTGCGCGCAACGGCCCCGCGCAGGCGGCGGTGTTCACGGCGCGGTGGATCCCGCTCGAGGAGCGGTATTTTGCGGCGTACCACATTCGGGAGGCCGCGCAGCTCGTGCTCGAAACCGGCTTGGACGCACCGGACGCCGCGCATTTGCCGCCGCGCTCCGGGGCAGACTGACCGTATACCGAATCCCCCAAAACACGCTTGAAAGGAAGCCGACGACATGGAAACACCGGTAAAAGACACGCTCTACTTTGGCGGGGACATCCTGGCGCTGGAACCGGGCCTGCACGCGGAGGCGCTGCTGGTGCGCGGCGAACACATTCTGGCGCTCGGCACGGCGGACGAGCTGCGCGCGCTTTCCCCGCAGGCCGACCGGGTCGACCTCGAAGGCCGGGCGCTCCTGCCCGCGTTTATCGACGCGCACAGCCACCTGTCGGCCATGGCCAACCGGCTGCTGCAGGTGCCGCTCGCGGACGCGGACTCGTTTGAAGAGATCCGGCGCCGCATCGCCGCGTTCGTTGCGGACAACGGCGTGCAGCCCGGGGCGTGGGTGATCGCCTCCGGCTACGACCACAACGCGCTGGCCGAGCGCCGGCACCCGACGCTCGCGCTGCTCGACGCCGCGGCGCCGGACAACCCGCTGCTGCTGCAGCACCAGTCCGGCCACATGGGCGTGTTCAACAGCCGGGCGCTCGTGCGCCTGGGCGTCACCCCGGACACCCCGGCTCCGGCGGGCGGGCGGATCGGCCTAGCGGACGGACAGCTGACCGGTTACATGGAAGAGGCAGCGTTCCTCGCCTTTCAGCAGCAGGTGCCGCTGCCGGATCTCCGGGCGCTCACCAGCGCCTTTGTCCGCGCACAACGCTGCTATGCGGCCCACGGCATCGCCACCGTGCAGGAAGGGCTGCTGCCGGAACAGCTGTTTCCGGTCTATCAGGCGCTGCTGCAGCGGAGCCTGCTCACGCTCGACACCGTGGCCTTTCCGTCCCCGGAGGCGTTCGACCGCGCCTGCGCGCTGTTTCCCTCGTCCGGCTATGAGCGGCGCCTGCGCATCGGCGGCATGAAGATTTTTCTGGACGGCTCGCCGCAGGGGCGCACGGCCTGGCTGCGCAAACCCTACGCCGGCAGCGACGACTGCGCATACGGCACCATGACCGACGCACAGGTGGAAGGGGCGCTCCGACAGGCCGCCGCGCGCGGCGTGCAGCTGCTCGCCCACTGCAACGGCGACGCCGCGGCGGCGCAGTTCCTGCGCGCGGTGCGCGCCGTGTCCGCCGAATATCCAAATTTTGCCGCACTCCGGCCGGTCATGATCCACGCGCAGCTGCTGGGGCTCGACCAGTTGGAGGAGGTGCGTGCGCTCGGCATCCTCCCCTCGTTTTTCGTCGCGCACGTCTACCACTTTGGCGACGTGCACCTGCAAAACCTCGGCGTTTCGCGCGCCGCCGCGCTCAGCCCGGCCCGCAGCGCGCTGCAGGCCGGCATCCGCTTTACCTTCCACCAGGACGCGCCGGTCATCGAGCCGGACATGCTCGAAACGCTCTGGTGCGCCACGTACCGCAAAACGCGCGCTGGCGTCTGGCTGGGCCCGGATCAGGCCATCGGCACGGAGGACGCCCTGCGCGCCGTCACGGCAAACGCCGCGTACCAGTACTTTGAGGAAGGGGAAAAGGGCACGCTGCGTCCCGGCAAACGCGCAGACCTCGTGCTGCTCTCCGGCAACCCGCTCACGACGCCGCCGCAGGACCTGCGCTCGCTGCAGGTGGAGGCGACCATCCGCGGCGGCCAAACGGTCTATCGCCGGTAAGCCGCGCCCAAAACGCGGCAGCGGCCCCGCCGTCCGGGTTTGGACGGCGGGGCCGCCGGCCTTTGGCGTGCTGCCGCTCAGAAAATGCCAACCGCGCGCAACAGCGCAATGAAGAAAAACAGCGTAAACGCGGAACCCAGCGTCGTCCACACGACGAGCTGGCCCGCCAGTTCCCCGTCGCCGCCCATCTCGGACGCCATCACCGCGCTGCTGACCGCGGTCGGCGTTCCAAAGAGCGACACAAAACTGGCATACTCCGCGCCGCCAAAGTCCGGAAAGAACAGATACGCCGCAGACAAGCCCAAGACCGGCACGACAATCAACCGCATGATGGTACCAATCGCAATGGGCCGCGCCAGCTGCCGCACGGCAGACAGCTCAAACTGCCCGCCCAGCACGAGCAGGGCGAGCGGCGTCGCAGCGCTTGCCGCCATGTCGATCGCATCGTACAGCCCGGGGATATCCGTCAGGCGCAACGTCCACCCCCATTGTGTGAAAAGCCCTCGCAGCCCCAGCATGATCACGCCGGCTATGACGCCCAGGATCAAGGGATTGGTGATAATTGTGCGCAGCACCTCGCCGGCAGACGGCTTTTTCCCGCTATCCGCGCCAAAGACAGACAGGGCGATAACCGCCAGCACGTTGAACAGCGGGATCGTAATCATCGACAGCAGCGCCGCCGTGCGCGCCCCCGCCTCGCCAAAGAGCGTCGTGGCCAGGGGCAGCCCGATGATTGCAAAATTGGAGCGGAACACGGCCTGCAGCAGCACGCCCTTTTGCAAAGGCTGTTTGACTGCCACCCGGACCAGCACCCAGCCGGCGGCAAAGACCGCCAAAATGGCAACCGTGCTGAACAGCACCGCCTGCACGTCGGTGGGGGTGATGCTGTCGCCGCCATAAATATTGCGAAACAGCAATATCGGTATCAACACGCGAAAACAAACGCGATTCAGCCCCGAAAGCAACGGTTCGCCAAGCAGGCGCGCGCGCTTGAGCAGATAGCCCAGTACGATCAGCAGCACAATCGGTAGCACCGCGCCGCAGGCAAATAAAAACGTGTCCAACATCTCCCTGTCTCACCCCATTTGAAATGTCACGCTATTGACGAAGCAACGCCCGGCGCGCCCGGTAATCCGGCAATATGGACGCCACGCAGGCATAGAACGCCGCTCCATGATCCTTGTGCAGGATGTGCGCAAGCTCATGCACCACCACATAGTCGACCGCCTCCGGCGGATACCGCATCAGATACAGCGAAAAGCACACTGCATTCTTGGCGCTGCAGCTGCCAAAGCGCGTGCGCGCTGCGGTAATACGCACAGAAGCGGGCTGCACATGAAGCAGCGGCGCATACAGCCGCACCCGCTCCGGCAGCACGCGCTCCGCCTGTGCGCGCCACTGCCGGATCTGTTCGTCCGTCGGCTCCGGATAGCGCATGAAATGCGCCCGCGCGCGCGACAACGCGCGTTCCAGCCATGTCCGATGCGCCTCTACAAACGCCGCGACGGCTTCATCCGGCATCGTCCAAGGCACGCGGACGAGCACGTCTCCGGTGCGCGTGACCTCGATGGCGGCCGTCTTTCGCCGCGAACGGCGGACGATGTATGTCCCATTCATGGATCCCGCCTCCTGACGCAAAGCGCCGGCTGCGCACGCGCGCAGCCGGCGAATGTCTCCTTATTATTGTACCGCAGAAATAAAAATGTGCAAGGCCCTTGTGAGAAGCAGAAGCCTTTCGTACCGGCGGCAGCCCCGCCGTACGCCAAAAGGCAAGCCGGCAGGCGGGCACCGCTCTTTCAAAAACCGGCGGAGCCGTCCGATCGTCGGACGGCCCCGCACCCCGGCCTGCGCCGGTATCAGTCGTCTTCCACTTCCCGGCTGTGCCCCAGCACCTCGCCGGTCGTAGCGCTGATCTCATACTCGTATTCATAGTTTCCAACGCGGAACTCTACCTCATAGAGCAGCACGCCGTTGTCGCGATCCCGCTCCACCTTGACCCGGGTCGCGTCGGACGCGGACACGCCCGCATGGCGGAACGCGGCATTCTTGGCCGCATCGGCCCCAATGTCCGTCGTACTGCCGGAGCTCGCGTTGCCAGAGCCCGTACTGCCGGAGGCCGCGTTGCCGGAGTTCGCGCTGCCGGAGGCCGCGCCATGCTCCCGTTCGGTGTCGAACGAGCGCACCGCACCCGTCGCGGCGTCGATCTCATAGTCGTACTCCTTGCCGCCCGCGAGGAACTCCACATCGTAGACCGTGCGGCCGTCGTCCCGATCCGCCTTCACGTACAGGTTCGTGATCTCGGCCTCGGTCAGCCCCGCGTGCTGGAGCGCCGCCGCCACCGCCGCATCGCGGCCGATATCGCCCGTCGCCGCCGTGCCACCCGTGGCCGAGCCGCCCGCCGGGATGCTGTGATCCCGCTCCGTATCGAACGAGCGCACCGCGCCCGTCGCGGCGTCGATCTCATAGTCGTACTCGTTGCCGCCCGCGAGGAACTCCACGTCGTAGACCGCGCGGCCGTCGTCCCGATCCGCCTTTACGTACAGGTTCGTAATCTCAGCCTCGGTCAGCCCTGCGTGCTGGAGCGCCGCCGCCAACGCCGCGTCACGGCCGATGTCGCCCGTCGCCGCGCTGCCATTTGCATTGCCGGTCGTGTTGCCGTTCTGCGCGTCCCAGCCGTCCCGCTGCTCGGTGGAGAACTGGACCACTTCGCCGGTCAGCGCGTCGACGTCGCACTCATATTCCAAACTGTCCGCCGCAAACTCCACTTCGTACACCATGCGGCCGGCTTCGACATCCATACCGGCGGACAGCCTCTCCGCCTTCGCGGCGTCGATGCCAGCATGGCTGAGCGCCGCGGCGGTTGCAGCATCCGTACCAATATAGCCGCTTTCGCTGGCAGTACCGGTGAGCGTCAGCGAGGCGTTCTGCGATGCATTCTGCGGTTCAGCCAGCAGCAGATTGAGGGCGTTGATCGTCAGCCCCGCCAGATCCTCCGCCCGCAGGGTCGGATTCTGGCCCATCAGCTGGAGGATGAGCGCCGCCTTGCCGCGCGAGATCTCATAGCTGTTGGCCAGCGCGGTCACCTCGTCGTCCTGTCCAAGCGTCTGGGACAGGATGGCGCCGTCGATGCCAAAGCCCGCCAGCAGCTCGTTGATCTCAGTCGTCAGCCGCTGCTGCAGCTGCGCCGCCTCCTGAGCATCGGCTCCTTCTACGGAAATCAGGATGGAGTTGGCCAGCTCGCTGATGTAGCCGTTCTTGAGCAGGGAGCCGATCAGGGCGTTGACCGCCACGTTGAGCTGCACCCCGGTAAGATCCATGCCGTCCAGGATGCGGGACGCGTCGCTGTTCTGCGCGACCACGCTCAGCACGCGCTCCTCGCTGTTGATCGAGAGCAGGATGCTCGGGTTCACGTCGAGCACGACGACCGCCGTCCCCTGCTGGCTCGCCTGGCTGCGCACAATCCCCAGGGCGCCGACGGCCAGCACCGCGCATGCCGCCACTGCCGCCACCGCCGCGATCAGCCGCCGCGGCCGGCGACTGCGCCGGGGGCCGGCGGGCGCCGCAGAGAGCTGATCCGCCGCCTCGCGCAGCCGGTCGGAATAGTCCGGCGCGGCGTGCTCCACCGCCTGCCGTACTTTCTGTTTCACCTGTTCCTGTTTCATTTATGCCTCCTCCAATGCATGCTGTAGTTTTTTGATGGCCCTGTTGTACTTGGACAGGACCGTAGAGAGCGGCAGGTGCAGCATGGCCGCACACTCCCGGTGCAGGAACCCGCCGACGACGTGCAGCGCCACAATCTGCCGTTCCGCCTCGGTGAGCCGGTACAGCGCCGCATACAGCACCACCCGGTCCTCGGGCGTGACCCGCGGCAGGTGCGCGGTCAGCCGCTCCCAGTCCTCGAAGGGCAGCATGTCGGCGCGCCCGTTTTCGCGCAGCTTCATGAGCGCGAAATTCTTCGTGATCGTCAGGATCCACGGCATGGGCCGGCCGTTTGGCCGGTAGCGCGGCGCCGCCTCGCACAGCCGCAGGATGGTGTCCTGCAACACGTCCTCGGCATCCTGCACGCTGCGGGTGATGGTCAGGGCAAAGCCGTACACGCCCGGCCGGATCTTGGTGTACAGCGGCTCCAACGCGCTGCCGTCGCCCGCTGCGATTCTCAGCAATAGCGCTTCCACATCTGCCTGCGGTTCTTCTTGTGGCGTGATTTCCTGCATGGTTGCTCTCCTTTTCATATGATGCATGCACGAAAGCGGTCGTTTATCGCATCGATTCTCAAAAATTTTTTCGTTTCCAATGTTTTCCACAAATGGCAGCTGTATTGTATCAAACGCAAATTCCGCTGTAAAGCGGGTTCCCTCCGGCACAAAAACTATGATATACTTTAAGTTGAATTCTGTCGAAAGGAGCGGACGCCATGGGCGATTGGGAATGGATCGCATACGCATGCGCCTCGGCGCTGCTCGGCGGGGCGCTGCCCAGCTTCGTCAAGACCGGCGTCCACCGTACGCCGCCATCGGTCGCCGCCGCCATCTATGCCACGGCGGTGTTCTTCTTTTCGCTTGGCGCGGCAGCCATCTCCGGCACGCTCGGCAGCGTGTCCGGTCTCGACAACGCCACGCTCGTGAATCTGGTGCTCTGCGGCGCGCTGCGCGCGCTCGTGTGGCTGTGCCTGTTTGCGGCGCTGTCCACGGGCAATGTAAACCGCGTCATGCCGGTGCACAACCTCGCGCCTGCGCTCGCCATCGGCGCGTCCGCGCTGCTGTTCGATACCGCCATCGGCGTGTGGCGGCTGTGCTGCCTCGTGCTGCTGCTGCTCGGCACCGTGCTCATGGAGAGCCGCCAGCAGAAGGGGCGCGGGTACCGCTGGCTGCTGTTTGCCTGCCTCGCGCTCGCCGGCACGGCCGCGCGCGACGTGCTCTGCGCGCGCCTGCTGCCAAACGTGCCGGACAGCCTGCAAAACCTGATGGAAGCGTTTGTGGCGATGCTCGCGCTCTGGGTCCTGTCGGCCGCGGGCCGCACCTTTGGCAGCCTCAAAAAGCTGCAACCGGAAAGCTGGCTGTTCCTGCTGCTCGCCGGCGCGTCGACCGGCGTAGCGCTGCTGTGCGACGCCTCCGCCGCCCGGCTGGGCGACAGCACCTACCTGCTGCCGATCTCCTGCCTCGCGTTCCCGCTGATGTTCCTGTTTGCCCGCGTCATCCACAAGGAAAAGACGCCTGCGGCGGCGGTGCTGGGGCTGCTGCTCGCGGTGTTTGGCATGTTCGGCCTGTTGCTGAACGTATAAATCAACCCCTGTCAGGAGGAACCTGTCCCATGTACAAGCTCTGCGCCTTTGATCTGGACGGCACGCTGGTGGACACCATCGGCGACCTGGCCGCAAGCCTCAATTACGCGCTCGAAAAAAACGGCCTGCCGGTTCACACCGTGCAGGAAGTCTCCCGTCTCGTCGGCCACAGCGTGTCCTACATGTGCTACATGGCCGTGCCGGAGGAGGTGCGCGAGGCGCGCTGGCAGCAGGTGTATGCCGACTGCGACGCGCACTACGCCCTGCACTGCTGCGACCACTCCCGCCCCTATGAGGGCGTCCTGCGCACGGTTTCGCGCCTGAAGGCCGCGGGCGTGACGCTCGCCGTCGTGACGAACAAGCCGCACAAGCACGCCATGCACGTGGTGAACGAGCTGTTTCCGCGGGACACCTTCTCCATCATCCTCGGTATGATGAAAAAGTTTGAAAAAAAACCGGCCGCAGAACCACTCAACTTCGTGCTGGACTACCTTGGCGTCGCGCCGAAGGACGCGATCTACGTGGGCGATTCGGAAGTGGACATCGAGTTTGCCAAAAACACCGGGCTGCCCTGCGTCTCCGTGACGTGGGGGCTGCGGCCGCGTTCGGAACTGATCGCGGCAGGCGCCACATGCCTGATCGACGACCCGGAAGAGCTGCTGGAGATCGTGCTGTGAGGGCGCCGGAGGAGATTGTGTGCCACTGCTGCCGCGTGCGCGTGGCGGACGTGTCACGCGCGGCCGCGGCCGGCGCTCGAACCGTGGAAGACGTGCGCCGTATGACCGGCGCCGGAGACGCCTGTACCAAGTGCCTGAATACCGTCGCGCGCGTGCTCGAGGCGTGCCTCGCGCAGCGGCGCTGACGCACCGCAAATCGCCCCGCGCGCCGTTTGCGCGGCGCGCCTGTTCGCACCTGCCGGCACAACACGCGGGCCCGGCGTCCCCCCTGCGGGGACGCCGGGCCCGTTTGCATCTGGCGAAGCGGCGATCCGGCGCGCGCCTATCCGATCAGGCGCAGCGGGCACTCCGTAAAACAGCGCGCCTCATACGCGGCACTCCAGCCACCGTCGGTATTCGGTGCGGACACGCGCCCGTCCTGCGGCAGCGCCACGCCGTTGTAGGCGCTCACCTCAGACTGCACGAGCACCAGGTCGAGCGAATGGAGCGCATCCAGCTCCTCCGCCGTCAGGCCGATCGCCAGCGTGAAGCGCACCTCGTTCCCCTCGACCGGCAGGAAGCGGATGCGGTCGTACCCGTGTCCCGCATCCTCGCCGTCCAGCAGGAACGTCACGTCCACATGGCCGGCAAACTGCGCGCACTGCTCCTGCGTCCAGCCGGACGGCAGCTGCAGGCAGACCTCCATCTCCAGCCCGGCGAGCGTCTGCCGCAAGGAGGCCAGCGAAAGCGTGGCGCCCTCGAGCGGCAGCAGCTCGTTTCCGACGAGCGCCGTATTCCCCTCGATCTGCTCCGCGCCGGTGAACACCGACGCGCTGCCGGTCAGCGCCACGGGCGCGGGCAGCGGCAGCTCCACGGCGGCCGCCGTGCCGGCGGTAGCGTCGAACGTCAGCCCCTCGACGCGCAGTGTGGCCAGCGGCGCCGCATCTGTGCCGGACAGGCGGAGCGAGCGCATGTCGAAGAACGGGATTTCCAGTGAGAGCGTCTGCTCGCCGGTCAGCCCCGTCCCGACCGGCAGGCTGAACAGGACGGAAAGCGACCCGGCGGCGACGGCCGCGTCATAGCCCGCCTGGTCGAGCGCGACGGCATATGCGGCGTCCAGAATGCTGAGGCCGAGCCGCTTTGCCGGTGCGCCGCCGAGCGAAAAGGCGCAGTCGGCCACGATCATATCGTCCGGCGGGACATATGCGGTGCCCTCGTCGGCTTCCATGCGCAGATAGGCGCTCTCGGGGCGGATGAAGTCCGCCGTGTGGCCCGCGAGGGTACCCGCGATGTGGAGCGTCTCCCCGTCATACAGCAGCTCCTCCAGCGTGAGCGTCAGCCCCTCCGCCCACGCCTGCCACGCGTCGTCCGCCGCCTGCGCGACCACGACGGTATAGCCTGCCGCGTCCAGCGGTTCGACCGCGTTTTCCACCATCGTCCCCGGTTCGCGCGCCTGTCCGGGCGTCGAGAGGTATTCGCCCGTATCGACCGCAGGCCGCAGCGCCTGCAGGATGGCGGCGCGCGCAGCGGGGATGCTCATCGCCATGCCGAAGCACAGCAGCAGCGCGGCGGCCAGATAGCCAAGCGGCCGCAATGCGGCGGGCAGCCTGCGCCGGCCGCGCCTTTGCCGCGGCGGCGCCGCGCCGGGTTCGACAGCGGCGGTGCGGAGCCGCTGCCGGAGCCCGTCGCCGCCGAGCAGGGTCTGTTGGAGGATATCGTGGTAATATTCCCGTTCTGTCATCGGGTCATCTCTCCTTTCCGGTCTGGTTGTGAGGAGGGCGCGGCGTCCAGTTGGGCGCGGATGCCGCGGCGGGCGCGGAACAGCCGGCTCTTGACCGCATCGCGGCTCACGTGCAGCGCCGCGGCAATCTCCTCGAGGGACATTTCGAACCCATAGTAGAGCACAAACGCGCGGTAGCACTCCCCCGGGAGTGCCTTTGCCGCCGCAAAGACGGCTTCCGCTTCTTCCCGCGTGGCGGCCCGCAGCGCCAGGTCCGGCTCGTCAGCCGGCAGGCGTGCGTCGTCCAGCGCCTGCTCGCGCGCCTGCCGCGCGGCGCGGGACGCATAGTGTACGGCGATCTCGTTGCGCAGCATCCGAAGCAGGAACGCGCCCGGCTGTTCGATGTCCGCGTGCCCATGGCGGGCGAGCCGCCGGAGAAACCGCACATAGACGTCTTGCAGCACGTCCTCGGCGTCGAACGGGTCGGGCAGCCGGAGCATGGCATAGCGCAGCAGCACCGGATAGCTGTCCGCGTACACGGTGTCAAAATAGGGGTCGTCCGAAAGCATGGCGGAACGCCTCCTTTCCGAGTGCAAGGCCTTGTACCTATATAGACCGGTTTGGAGCGCGCCCGGTTGTGCAAAAAAGCAAAAATTTTCTGCGCCAGGCGCGCCGCAAAATAAAAACGGCGCGACCCAACGCAGTGGGTCGCGCCGCACGGAACGACGTCTGTTTCAAAGCTGCCATAGCCCTGCCGACACGGCCGGCATGGGAGACGGCTCCCGCTCCGGCCCGTTGCCGCCAAAGGCGGCCGCCAGGTAGATCAGGAAGCCAAAGTACGCAAGGCACACGGCCAGCACCAGGCAGGCCGCCGTCCTGGCGGCGGTCCAGGCCCCCTTGCGGCGCAGCACGAGAAACACACAGCAGGTGATCAGCAGCGCCGCCATGCACGCGATGCACACCGGGTGCACCAGCACCGCGGCCCAACTTCCATGTTCCATTCCGTTTCCTCCTTTTCTCCCCGCAATCTGCGCGTCAGCCGCCCAGATACGCCTTCTTGACCGCATCGCTCTGCATGAGCTCCTGGCCGGTGCCCTCGAGCACGATGCTGCCCGTCTCGAGCACGTAGCCGCGGTCGGCAATGGACAGCGCCATGCGCGCGTTCTGCTCCACGAGCAGGATGGTCGTACCCGCCGCGTGCAGCTCGCGGATGATGTCGAAGATCTGCTGCACGAGGATGGGCGCCAGTCCCATCGACGGCTCGTCGAGCATGAGCAGGCGCGGCCGCGACATGAGCGCGCGGCCCATGGCGAGCATCTGCTGCTCGCCGCCGGAAAGCGTGCCCGCAATCTGGCGGCGGCGCTCCTTGAGGCGGGGGAACCGCTCATACACATCCGCAAGCGACACGCTCACGCCGGAAATCGGCTGGGTAAACGCGCCCATCTCGAGGTTTTCCTCCACGGTCATGCTCAAAAACACGCGGCGCCCCTCCGGCACGTGCGCCAGCCCCATGCCGACGATCTTGTGCGGCGCGGTCGTGCGGATGTCCTGCCCGTCGAAGGTGATCTCGCCGGTCTTGGTGCGCAGCAGGCCCGAAATGGTCTTGAGCACGGTGCTCTTGCCCGCGCCGTTGGCGCCGATCAGCGTGACGATCTCGCCCGGATGCACGTGGAAAGACACGTCCTTGATGGCATGGATGTTGCCATAGTATACGTTGATGCCCTGGATATTCAGCACGACACGCCCTCCTCCTTCCGGCCCAGATACGCCTCGATGACGAGCGGATCGTTCTTGATCTGCTCCGGCGTACCCTTGGCGATGATCTTGCCGTAGTTGAGCACCGCAATGCCCTCGCAGATGCCCATGACCAGCGACATGTCGTGCTCGATCAGCATGATGGCAATGTGGAACATGTCGCGGATGCGGCAGATGTTGGCCATCAGCTCCGCCGTCTCGGACGGGTTCATGCCGGCCGCCGGCTCATCGAGCAGCAGGAGCTTCGGCTCCGTCGCCAGCGCGCGGACGATCTCCAGCCGGCGCTGCGCGCCATACGGAAGCGAACCGGCCTTTTGTCCGGCCATATCCTGCATGTCGAAAATGGAGAGCAGCTCCAGCGCGCGCTCGTGCGCCCGCCGCTCTGCCTTCCAATAGCCGGGCAGGCGCAGCAGCGCGCTGCCGAGCGTATAGCACGTGCTGTTGTGCAGGCCGACCTTGACGTTGTCCTCCACGCTCAGGTCCTTGAACAGGCGGATGTTCTGGAACGTACGGGCAACGCCCATGCGATTGATCTGATAGGTGGACTTGCCCTTGGTGTCCACGCCGTCAAGCAAAATCACGCCGCGCGTGGGCTGATACACGTTCGTCAGCAGGTTAAACACGGTCGTCTTACCGGCACCGTTCGGGCCGATCAGGCCCGCGATCTCCGTACGCCCGACGACGAGCGTAAAGTCGTCCACCGCGTGCAAACCGCCAAAGTCGATGCCCAGGTGGTGGATGTCGAGGATCGGCAGCTTGTCGACGTCGCGCTCCGGCACCATGCCGCGGCTCGGGACGGGTACGAGTTTATCCATGCTGTTCCCCCTCCTTCTGCGCCCTGCGCTGCGCGCGCAGCAAGCGGAAATTGATCAGCTTCTCCAGCAGGCGGGAGAGCGAAAAGTCATACTGCCCGAACAGGCCGGACGGTTTGAAGATCATGGTCGCAATCAGCAGCACCGAGTAGATGACCATGCGGTAGGTGTTGAACGCCTGCAGCGCGAGCGGCAGCGCCGTGAGTACGGCCGCGGCGATGATCGCGCCGATCATCGAGCCCATGCCGCCGAGCACCACCATGACGAGGATGTTGATCGACGCCATGAAGTTGAAGCTGCCGGGCACCAGCAGCCCCTGGAAGCCCGCGTACAGCGCGCCCGCGATGCCGGCAAAGAAGGCCGACACCGCAAACGCCAAGACCTTATAATACGTCACGTGGATGCCGCACGCCTCCGCCGCGATCTCATTTTCGCGGATGGAGAGGATCGCGCGGCCGTGGCGCGACTTCATCATCATGTGGATGAGCACGCACGTGAGGATCACGGCGATGTACACGACCGTGAACGTGGAATACTTCGGGATGCCCATCAGGCCCGGCGTGCCGCCGGTCAGGTCCGGCAGGTTGATGATGCAAACGCGGATGATCTCACCAAAGCCGAGCGTGATGATGGCCAGATAGTCGCCCTTGAGGCGCAGCGCCGGTATGCCGATGATCACGCCGAACACGGCGGCAACCAGCCCGGCCACCACGAGCCCCAGCACGAGCGACACGCTCTCCGGCAGCCCCGCGCCGGCGCCCTTCCAGAAAATCGCGCCCGCATACGCGCCCACGGCCATGAAGCCGGCGTGGCCGAGCGGCAGCTGGCCGAGATACCCCGTCGCAATGTTCAGCGATACGGCCAGGATGACGTAGATGCCGACCTGCAGGATGACCGAATTCTGCGCGCGGCTGGTCAGCCCCGAGGACATGACCAGGTTCCCGCCGACCAGCAGCGCCACGAGCAGCGCCGTGTTGATCGCGTAGCGCGCGGGCATGGGGATGCGGCGATACTGTTCCTTCATGCGCACGCCCTCCTCACACCTTCTCCGCCATGCTGCGGCCGAGGAAGCCCGTGGGCCGCACCAGCAGCACGACGATGAGCACGGCGAACACGACCGCGTCCGTCCAGTCGGACAGGCCGACCGCCGTGACGATCACCTCCGCCATGCCGATGGCCAGCCCGCCGACCATCGCGCCCGGGATGGAGCCGATGCCGCCGAGCACCGCCGCGACAAACGCCTTGAGGCCGAGCAGCGAGCCGATGGTCGGGTTGACGATCGGGTAGCGGCAGCAGTACAGCACCGCGCCGATGCCGGCCAGCGCCGAGCCGATGGCAAACGTAAAGGTGATCGTATTGTTGATGTCGATGCCCATCAGCTGCGCCGCGCCGGTATCCTCGGACACCGCGCGCATGGCCTTGCCCATCTTGGTCTTCTGCACGAGGAACGTGAGCGCCAGCATCGAGATCACCGATACCACGATGGTCACGATCGCGCTCAGGCTGATGGACAGCGAGCCGAACTGATAGGTCACCGACGGGATGATCTTCGTGGCCGGGAACGAGCGCGTGTTGGCCGTCCAGATGAGCTGGGCGAGGTTTTGCAGCAGCAGCGAAACGCCGATGGCCGTGATCAAGAGCGAGATGCGCGGCGCGGTGCGCAACGGCCGGTACGCCACCTTTTCAATGACGACCGACAGCACCACACAGCCGACGATCGTCAGCAGTACGGCCAGAGCCGGGTGTACGCCGGCAGCAATGGTCAGCAGCGCGATATAGCCGCCGATCATGATCACGTCGCCGTGGGCAAAGTTCAGCAGCATGATGATGCCATACACCATGCTGTAGCCCAGCGCCACAAGCGCGTAGATGCTGCCAACCTGCAATCCGTTGATGAACTGCGATAAAATCAGCATGCGGGGAGTCCCATCCTTTCCCTGTTTCCCTGTGCGCCCGCGCCGGCGGCGGCCTTACCGCCCGGCCGGCCCCTCTCGGGCGCAGACCGATGTAACCATGTCCCGGATACGCCGCGGCGCGGGACAGGTATCCCCGGCCCCGCGCTGTCCGCAGCAAACCCAAAGTGATGAAACGCCGTCCGCCCGGTGCGCCGGACGGACGGGATGACTCAGTACTTGCCCCAGAAGGACTCGGCGCCATCCTTGATCTGGATGATCGCGGCGCTCTTTTCGGGGTTGTTGAGCTCGTCATAGGTCACGTGACCGGTGACGCACTCCATGTCGGTGGCGTTGAGCGCGGCGATGACGGCCTCCTTGTACTCGTCGCTGCCGACGGTGAGGGACTCGTCCACCTGCTCCAGCGCGGCGAACAGGATCGCGGCGGCGTCATACGCCTGCGCGGCAAACATGTTCGGCGTGCTCTCATACTTGGCCTCGTACGCGGCGATGAAGCTCTGCACCGCCTCGGTCGTATCGTTCTTCGAGTAGCCCGCGCAATAGTACGCGCCCTCGAGCAGCGACGCATCCTCGACGACCTGGAGCACCGTGTCCCAGCCGTCCGCGCCCAGCATCGTCGCCGTCACGCCCGCGGCATCAGCCTGCGTGGCGACCAGCGCCACGACGCTGTAGTAATCCGGGACGAACAGCACGTCCGGCGTCTTGGCGGCAATGTTCGTGAGCTGGCTCGTGAAGTCCACCGCTCCGTCAGCATAGCTCTCCACCGCGACGACCTCGAGGCCCAGCTCCGCGGCCTTCTCTTCAAACGCCTCCGTCAGGCCGACGGAGTAGTCGATGCCGGTGTTGTAGAGGATCGCGGCGGTCTTGGCGCCCAGCTCCTCATAGGCAAAGGTGGCCATCTTCTCGCCCTGGAACGGGTCGATGAAGCAGGAACGGAACATGTTCTCATACACCTCGCCGGAATCCGGGTCCACCGTGACGGCAGCCGCCGTCGCGGAAGCGGTGATCATGGGCATGTTGTCCGCCTGAGACTCGACGACGACCGCGACGGTCGGGCCGGTGGTCACGTCGCCGATGATGGCGGCAACGCCCTGATCCACGAGCGAGTTGTAGCCGGTGACGGCCTTGGCGGAATCGCCCTCTTCGTCATACTCGACCAGCACGATCTGCTTGCCGTTCATGCCGCCCGCGGCGTTGTACTCTTCCACATACAGGCGGACGCCGTTGGCCACGGCCACGCCGTACTCGGCGACCTCGCCGGTGAGCGGGGCCAGCATGCCGATCTTGATGGTTTCCGCGTCGCCGGACGCATTGGCGTCGTCGGCCGACGGGTTCTGCTGGTCGGCGTCGCCAGCCGGTTGCTGCGAGCAGCCTGCAAATGCGAAGCAGCCCACCACCAGCAGAGCGGTGAGTAACAGACTGATGATCTTCTTCATTGTCTTTTCCTCCATACTCGATTTCCTCTTTATACAAAAACATCGGCCCCGCTTTTGAACGGCGCCGATGTCATTGTCTACATGCGGTTCCGGTTCAAGCTGCGGGCTGTCGGCGCACAAGCGCCGGAATAATGCGGATGCCCAGTCGTACGGCAATGCCGATGGCTATGCCCAAAACAAGCAAGACGCCCAACAGTCGGCTGTCGGACGTCGAAAGCGCTGCGGCAGCAGCAAAACAGCCCGCCGCACAGAAAGCGGCCGCCTGCTGCTGGTTCGCTTGGTACTGCTGTTTCATCGCGCTGCGGCTCCTTTCTGCAATTTCGGCACACGTCCGTGATAATGGTGATAATCTATCATCATTGTCGGCGTTTGTCAAGTAGATATAATATATTTTATACGGAATTGCATCGTTTTTTTGCCGCGCGGCGGGCCGATGCGTCAGCCTGCGCCAGATGTGGACGCGGCGGCGTCCATCGGCCAGGGGATGGGCACGCTCCCCTGCTCCCCTTCCGGCGAGAACGCATAGTTTTCCGCCTGGTGTTCCGGCGTGTCGTAGTAGACGAAATCGTCGTGCAGCGGGGAATACGTGAGGATGTGGATCTCGCCCGCCCGTTCGTCCACCTGCAGCAGCCGGAGATAGCCGTCCCCGCCGGTGTGCCCGGCCGCCTGGTAGTTGCAGATCATCTGGAGCACCGTGCGCTCGGCCGTGCCGTCGCCGTCGTCGTCAAACGTGGCGGGCACGCACGCGCTGTTGTAGCGGTGGCCGCAGAGCACGAGGTACAGGTTGGGGTTCTTCGCCACCACCGCGTCATAGAGCAGCTCGCCCTGATCCGTGAGCGTGCAGTCGTGGTCAAAATAGCTGTGCACGCACAGCACGCCGACCCGGTCCGGATAGGCCGCCAGCGTCTCGTTGACAAAGTCCAGGCCGTCCCGGTCGACGTGATAGCCCAGGTACACGAACACATACCGCGTGCCGCCCGCATCGATGAGGTCAAAGTGGCCGCGGTTGTCCGCATAGCTGCCGCCGTACCACGGCCGGCCCGCCATGCGCGCCTCGCCAAAGTACCGGCTGAAATAGGTATAGTCGCAGTCGTCCGCCTGCGTCCCCACGTCGTGGTTGCCCGCGCACACGCCGTACGGGATGCCGTCGAGCGTGCGCATGGCCTCGTCTGCAACCGCCCACTGCGCCTCGTCCTCGCGGTTGTGCACGAGGTCGCCCGTGTGGACGACATAGGCGAGGTTCAGCCGCCCGGCCTCCTGCTTCAAAAACGCCGTCTGGTCGAGATAGATGAGCGGGTATTTGCGGCTGTAATGCTGCGTGTCGGAGAGCCACGCGATGGTATATGCCCCCTCCGGAGGTCTGAGCGGATCCGGCGCGGCAGTCGGCTGCGGCGCGGGCGTGGGCGTGGCCGTCGTCTCCGGCAGCAGCGCCACCGCGGACGCGGCGGAACCGGACGGCGCGGCCGTCGCCCCCGGCGTCCCCGTCGCCGGGGCGCAGGCGGCGGCCAGGGCAAGCGACAGCAGCAGGGCGATCAGGAGCGCGGCGATTCTCTTGGCGGTCATGCTTTTCATAGCATCAGTATACCACAGTTTCCCGCGGCCCGCGCCGCAAAGCGCCCTGTTTTCACAGTGTTCACAAACTCCGGCGTCATGATGGGCCGCCGGCGTTGCCAAGCGCATGCGCGGCATGCTAAAATAGTGTCATCGTCATTCCAAATTATGAGGAGGCATCGCAGCCGTGGTTTGGACCTGGATCCTGGGCGTTGCGCTGATCGCCGGCGGGCTGTTTCTCGCCATCAATCCCCGATTGTTCTGGAGGCTGGCCGAGCGCTGGAAATCGTACTATGCCGACGAGCCGTCCGACCTGTACATCAACGGGTCGCGCATCGGCGGCCCGGCGTGCGTGGTGCTGGGCGTCGCGCTCATCGTGCTGCCCTATGTGCTGTAACGGCATTGCGGGAGGTGAGCCACCATGCAGCAGATGCCCCTGTCGGCCTGGCCGCGCCGGGAAGCGGCGGCGTTTTTCGGCGCGCTCGACATCCCCTTTTACAGCGTCTCGTGGCGCGCGGACGTCACGCAGCTGCACGCCGCGGCGAAGCGGGACGGCCTGTCCTTTTACCTGTCCATGGTCTATGAAGTGACCGCCGCGCTCGCCGAGGCGGACGCGTTTTTGTACAAGCTGCGCGGCGACACCGTGGTGCGCCACGAGCGGCTCTCGCCCTCGTTCACCGTGCCGGCGCCGGGCGGCAACTTCAAGATCGTCAGCGTCGACGCCGTGCCCGGCGAGACGCGCGCGGCCTTCTGCCTGCGCGCCAGGGCGGCGGCGGACGCGCAGGAGCGGCTGTTCCCCACGCCCGAGCAGGAGCGGCGCGACGACCTGGCCTACCTCTCCTGCCTGCCGTGGCTCGACCTCGTATCGCTCACGCACGAGACGAACCTCGACCGGGACGATTCCATCCCGCGCGTGGCGTGGGGCAAGTTCGTGCCGGAGGGCGGGCGGCTGCGCCTGACCGTGGGCCTGCAGGTCAACCACCGGCTGATCGACGGCGCGCACATCGGGCAGTTTGCCGAGGCGCTGCAAGCGCGGCTCGACCGCGCCTGACGGCGCGCCCGCCGTCCCGTGCCCCGCGCAGGCCCGTCGCGCCCGCCGCCCGTTTCGGCCGCAAACGCCCCGTCCACGGCACGGTTTTGCTTGCAGTTGCGCGGCAATGCCGCTATAATAGACGAATATACCAAACACCACGCGGAACCCCAAAAAATTTACATTGCGGAGGCTTGCACCATGGGTTCGTATCCAAACGATGTCGGCGTTCTCGTTCCAAAAGTCCTGCTCCCGCCCAAGGGCACCGACTTTGAAAAGTGGGCCGTCGTAGCCTGCGACCAGTACACGTCCCAGCCGGAATACTGGGAACGCGCGCGGGAAATCGCCGGCGACGAGCCCACCACGCTCGACCTGATCCTGCCGGAGGCGTTCCTCGGCCAGCCGGACGAGGCCGAGCGCATTGCCGCCATCCGCGAAAACATGGAGGCCTACCTGCGCCTGGGCGTGCTGGAAGAACAGCCGCAGGGATTTGTGCTCGTCCGCCGCACCGCGGCGGGCAAGACGCGCAACGGGCTCGTCATGGCGCTGGACCTCGAACAATATGATTACCATAAGGGAGCGACCACGCTCATCCGCGCCACCGAGGGCACGATCGAGTCGCGTATCCCGCCGCGGCTGCGCATCCGCGAGGGCGCGCCGCTCGAGCTGCCGCACATCCTGGTGCTGATCGACGACCCGGAGCGCACGGTGATCGAGCCGCTCGTGGAGCAGGCCGACCGCCTGCCGCTGCTCTACGACACGGATCTGATGCTCGGCGGCGGCCACGTCGAAGGGCGGCTCGTGTCGGACGGCGCTGCGATCCGGGGCGTGCTAGACGCGCTCACGGCGCTGACGGATGCGGACGCATTCCACGAAAAATATGGCGACCACGCGCCGCTGCTGTTCGCCATGGGCGACGGCAACCACAGCTTTGCGACCGCCAAGGCCAACTGGGAGCAGATCAAGGCGGCGCTGCCGGAACCGCTGCGGCGGACGCACCCGGCGCGCTACGCGCTCGTGGAGGTGGAAAACGTCCACGACGCGGGCATCGTGTTCGAGCCCATCCACCGCGTCGTGTTCGGCGTGGACGGCTACCGCGCCGTGGCGCTGCTGCAAAAGCACCTGGCGGCGCAGAACGGCGGCGTGGAAGTGCGCTACTTTGAGGAGACGGACGGCCCCATCGGCATCCTGGCGCGGGACGCGCACGTGCTGCCCTTCTTCCTGCAGGGCGCGCAGGGCGCGTTCTTCGTGACCGGCCCGTCGCAGCAGCTGGCCGTGGGCACGCTGCAAAACGCCATCGACGCCATGCTCCAGGAGGTGGAGGGCGCGACCGTGGACTACATCCACGGCGCGGACGTGGTCGAGACGCTCGCCCGGCGGGACAACGCGATCGGCTTCCTGCTGCCGGCCATGGAAAAGTCGCAGCTGTTCCCGACCGTCGTATACGACGGCGCGCTGCCGCGCAAGACCTTCTCCATGGGCGAGGCCAACGAAAAGCGGTACTACATGGAGTGCCGCCGCATTGCAGAATAACCCGGGCGGGATGCCCGCAATACTGAACAGGGACTGGGAGTAACTTTCATGGCAATCAAGATGACCAAATTCGGCGGCAGCTCCATGGCTGACGCGGCGCAGTTTCGCAAGGTAAAGGCGATCGTCGAGGCGGACCCGGCGCGCCAGTTCGTGGTGCCGTCCGCCCCCGGCAAGCGCTTCCCCGGCGACGACAAGGTCACAGACCTGCTGTACCTGTGCTATGCGCAGCAGGCCGAGGGCGTCCCCTTTGACGACACGTTTGACCGGATCGCCGCGCGGTATCTGGAGATCGAGCGCGCGCTCGGCCTGTCCACCAACATCGCCGCAGAGCTCAACGCCATCCGCAAAAACCTGGAAAACGGTGCGAGCGAGGATTACCTGGCCAGCCGCGGCGAATACCTGAACGCGCTGCTGCTTGCGGATTTCCTGGGCTTTGAGTTTCTGGATGCGGCGGAGCTGATCTGCTTCCACTCCGACGGCACCTATGACGACGAGACGACCCAGAAGTGGACGCAGCGCCTGGAGGGCCGGCGCAACCTCGTGATCCCCGGCTTTTACGGCCGCAAGCGCGACGGCAGCATCAAGACGTTCTCGCGCGGCGGTTCCGACATCACCGGCGCGATCGTCGCGCGCGCCGTGCATGCCGACGTGTATGAAAACTGGACGGACGTCTCCGGCTTTCTGATGGCGGACCCGCGCATCGTGAAGGATCCGAAGGTCATCCGCACGGTCACCTATTCCGAGCTGCGCGAGCTCTCCTACATGGGCGCTACCGTGCTGCACGAGGACTCCATCTTCCCCGTGCGCAAGGCGCACATCCCCATCAACGTGCGCAACACGAACGCGCCGGACGAACCGGGCACCATGGTCGTGCCCGACAGCTACCTGCAATACTACCGGCGCGAAGGCATCCTCACGGGCGTGGCGGGCCGCCGGGGCTTCACGGTCATCACCGTGTTCAAGGACAACATGCACAACGAGATCGGCTTCGGCTACCGGCTGCTGCGCGTCCTCGACCGGTACAACATCTCGTTTGAGCACGTCCCCTCCGGCATCGACACCATGTCGCTGGTCGTGGCGGACGTGAACCTGCAGGACCACCTGGAGGCCGTGCTGCGCGAGATCCGGCGCGACTGCAACCCGCAGACGGTGGAGCTCCAGTCCAACATGGCGCTCATCGCGACCGTGGGCAAGGGCATGGTGCGCAACGTCGGTACCGCCGCAAGGCTGTTCAACGCGCTGTATGAAGCCGGCATCAACGTGCGCATGATCGACCAGGGCTCGTCGGAGATGAACATCATTGTCGGCGTGGAGAGCGACGACTTTGAAAACGCCGTGCGCGCCATCTACGCGGCGTTTGCCTGAGCGCCTGTCCCTCCCAAAAAAACGCCGCGCTTCCATCCCAGCCGGATGGAAGCGCTTTTTTGTCGCATCCGCCGCCCGCGCCGCCGGGGCAGCGTCCCCTGCCGGCGCCGCTTTTCCCGCCCTTTGCCACGCAGAGCGCGACATTTTATTTTCGGGCTGTGCATTTCCCCAATTCGCGTGATATAATGGTGATGTAATTTCCCCCCCCCTTTGGCGATGTAATTTTCCCTTTTGACGCAACCTGCGCTCTCCTATCCCTGCAGCACAACATCCGTCCTTACAGCCGCGTCGTGCCGTCCGCCATAACGGCGCGCGGTCATTCCTCCCACCCTTGCCACACAGGAGGCCTGCCCATGGGTCGTGAAAACTACTATCTGCTCACCAACCTCGTGTCGGAAGAGGAAAAAAAGGTCCTTACCAGTATCATCTCCCACATCGAGCACGGCGACGGCAACGTCGGCATCCAGCAGATCGCCAACGAAAACTACATCTCCCCCGCCTCGATCGTCAAGTTCTGCCAACGGCTGGGCTACGGCGGCTACCGCGAGCTGTTCTATCACCTGGCCACACAGGTCGGCGGCGGCTCGGCAGAGCCGGACGAGGAAAGCCCGCTCAACATCATCGACAACTATTCGGAGGATGCGGTCGACACCTTCTGCACGTTGCTCGCCGCCCACCAGCAAAAAAAGCTGTACGCCATCGGCACCGGGTTTGCCGAGCACGTGGCCGCCTACATGGTGCACCGGCTGTCCATCTGTGGGTTTACCGTGTTCAACAGCGTGCACTTTTACGACTATCTGCTGCTCAAGCGCGGTGAACACACGCTGGTGAGCAACCTGGAACCGTCGCTCATGATTGCCGTGTCGCAGAGCGGCGAGTCGAACATCGTGCTCAACGACGTGATCCGCGCCAGGCAGCAGGGCTTCCACATCGTCTCGTTCACACGGCGCGCGGACTCCACGCTCGTGCGCATTTCCGACGTCCACTTCCTCATCAACGAGAGCCGGCAGGCGCTCGTGGGCAACATGCCCAACTCCTTTTTCGGCAAGGTGATCATCGCCTTTGAGGAGCTGGTGGCCGAATATCTGCGCCGCCAGGGCGCGCTGTGACAGGAATATAACGTACTGCACAAAATTGGAAAGTATTTCACGGGCATGCCATGCTATTATTATTTATACTAAGTCGTTTTAGTGGTAAATGTTAGTGGTAAATGGCACGCCCGTTTCATTCTGTATTTTGCCGTCCGATCACGAAACAAATAAATTATAAAATGAAAGGGGACCGTTCATCATGTCCAGAAGGATTCCATGGATCTCATTCCGGCGTACGGGCCTCGCATTGCTGATTGCCGTATGCATCGCCCTCGCCGGCATTCTGCCACAACAGGCGCTGGCAGAAAACTACGCCGATCCCGCTCCCACCATCCAACCTACGACAGCCAACGGATACAGCGTCCTGTTTGACAACGCGCACGGGCAGACGGCCGGCGCCGCCGACTGGGTCATCGACGGCGGCTTTTCCGACTTTGCCAATGCGCTGGCAGACGAGGGCTATTATGTGGAAGAGCTGCGCAAAAACGGCGACATCACTTATTCAGACCTTTCCGATTTCGACGTGTTCATCATCCCGGAGGCAAACGTCCCGTTCAAGCCCGGCGAGCAGGCCGCCATCCTGCAGTTCGTGCAGAACGGCGGCGGCGTGTTCTTCATCGCGGACCACTACAACGCGGACCGCAACAAGAACCGCTGGGATTCCTCCGAAGTGTTTAACGGCTACCGGCGCGGCGCCTACGACGATCCGACCAAGGGCATGACCACGGGCGAAGCCACATCCGAGGCCATGACGGGCGTCGTGAGCAGCGACTGGCTTGCCACGAATTTCGGCGTCCGTTTCCGGTATAACGCAGTCGGCGACGTGAACGCCACGCAGATCGTTGCGCCGTCCCAGTGCTTCGGCATCACGGAAAACGTGGATTCCGTCGCCATGCACGCCGGTTCCACGCTGGCCATCATCGACCCGAGCATCGCAAAGGGCATCGTATACCTGCCCTCGGGCCTCACGAGCGCGGACAAATGGTCCAGCGCCGTGGATGACGGCGTGTACAACGGCGGCGGCGTCGCAGAGGGTCCCTACGTGGCCATTTCGAAAGTGAGCGCCGGCAAGGCGGCGTTCATCGGCGACTCCTCTCCCGTGGAAGACGCCACGCCAAAATACAGAAAGGAAGAGACGGGCGGCAGCAAGACGACGTATGACGGGTTCAGCGAGCAGGACGACGCCATCCTGTTGGTGCAGATCGTGGACTGGCTCGCTGAGCAGGAGAACTACACCAGCTTTGAGACGCAAAACATCCCGCTCGACACGGCGACCACGCTGCACAGCTATGAAACGCCCGCCCTGTCCACCGAGCCGGAACCGGAGCCCTGGGCTGCCCCCGCATCCGGATACCTGTGGTACGACGAGAGCACCTTCGCCGCGGGTTCCTACGGTTACGAGGGCGGCGGTGGTGGCGATGTCCCCTCTTCGGACTTCACCTACCTGCTGGGTATGCCGGAGCAGATCTGCGCGGGGATCGAGCTGCCCATCACCGTGTATTTCTCCGGTTTGACGCCGAACACCACCTACACCGGCTATAAGCTGGGGGCGTACCTGGAGGGAGGCACGCAGATTGCAAAATTCGCCGACATGGGCGCCGCTTTGCCCAGCGCCTATGGATACAGCAGCGAATTCTCCATCACAACGGATGCAAACGGCATGGCCTCAAAGAGCATGCGGTTTTTGATCAACAGTTCCGCAAGCGGCGAGTTCTACCTGCGCCTGAAGCAGGGTTCCTCCAACCTGTGCACGCAAACCCACACGATTTCGAGCTATCCCGGTGAAAGCGGCGTCACCTATCATGCGTATTATCCCGACAGCGTCGTCCCCGGCCTGGATACCGCCGTCACGATCCGCGTCACGGGCCTGACCGCCGGGCAGAGCCTGTCCGGCCTGAGAGCGGGAAGCTACGTCTCTTCGGGAACGCAGATTGCGCTGTTCAGCATCGACGGGACGAACTGGCTCACCACCTACGGCTATTCCGATACCTTCAGCATGACCGCAGATGACTCCGGCGTCGCCGTCCAGGTGGTCTGGATGCGGCTCAACCCCAACGCCGACTCCGGTTCAGCCAATTTCCGCATAAAACAGGGTTCGTCCAACGTGCTGACCCAGCCCCTTATCGTAAATTGACGGTTTGCCGCACCGCGGCAGGAAACAGAAAGCCCGACCATAAAAACAAACAAAAAAAGGAGGAACTCAAGTGAAAAAGTCCATTGCAATGCTACTGATCCTGGCCTTCTGCCTGGCGGCCGTGTTCGGCTGCACGCCGACCACGCAGGAACCGCCCGCCGACGGCGAAGAGCCGACCGCTCCCGTTTCGGACGCCACGGAACCCCCGGCGGAAGACGGCGAAGGCGAGGCCAACACCGCCATTGAAAAGCTGACGCTCTACTTCGTCCCCTCCCGCGAGCCGGACGAGATCGTCACCGTGACCGAGCCGCTCAAGGAGCTCCTCAAGAACGAGATGGCCAACCAGGGCTACGACGTGGGCAGCGTGGAAATCTACGTGGGCACCACGTATGAGGCCGTCGGCGAGGCGCTTTCGGCCGGCACGGCCGACATCGGCTTCGGCATGCCCGGCGGCACCTACGTCCTCTATGACGACGGCGCGGAAGTCATCCTGACCTCCACGCGCGACGGCCTGAGCAAGGACTCCGACAACGCCAAGGACTGGAATGACGGACAGCCCACCGAGGCCTCCGACCAGCAGGCGGTCTTCTACCGCGCGCTGATGATCGCCGGCCCGTCCGAGAAGGGCCAGGCGGTCGCCGCCAAGGTCAACGCGGGCGAAGAGCTGACCTGGGACGACATCAACGGCCTCAGCTGGAGCGTCATGAACTCGTCCTCCTCCGCGGGCTACATCTATCCCGCGCTGTGGATGCAGGAGCGCTACGGCAAGGGCATCACGGACCTGGACAACGCCGTGCAGGCCGACTCCTACGGCAGTGCGTTTGCCCGCCTCGCCTCCGGCCAGGTGGACGCGCTCATGACCTATGCCGACGCCCGCCGCGACTATGTCGACAAGTGGACGACCGAGTATGCGCGCACCGCCTCCATCTGGGAGGAGACGAACGTGATCGGCGTCACGCCCGGCATCTACAACGACACCATCTGCGTGAGCAAGACCTCGGCCATCATGGACGATGCGCTGAAGGCCGCGCTGCAGCAGGCGTTCATCAACATCGCCGGCACCGAGGAGGGCAAGGAGGTCATCGCCATCTACAGCCACAACGGCTACCAGACGGCCGTCTCCGCCGACTATGACGGCGAGCGCGCCGCCCAGGAGCTGATCCAGAGCCTGACCAACTGAGCGCCAACCCCATCCCACGCACATCCGGTACGCGGAGGCCATCCGCCTCCGCGTACCGTTCTGCAGCATCCATCCCGCCGGAGGTTTTTGTCCATGATTCGCTTTGACCATGTATCCAAGGTATACCCCAACGGCACCGTAGGCCTTGACGACGTCTCGCTCGAGATCGAGCAGGGCGATTTCGTGGGCATCATCGGGCTGTCCGGCGCGGGAAAATCCACGCTCCTGCGCTCGATCAACCGCATGCACGACATCACCGGCGGCACGCTGACCGTCGACGGGCAGGAGGTCTCCGCCCTGCGCGGCAAGGCGCTGCGCCGCTTCCGCCGCAACATTGGCATGATCTTCCAGTCGTTCAACCTCGTCACGCGCACCACCGTCATCCGCAACGTGCTCATGGCGCGCGTGCCGGACATGCCGTTCTGGCGCGTGCTGCTCGGCGCGTTCAAAAAACCGGATAAGCTGCTCGCGCTCGAATGCCTCGACAAGGTGGGCATCCTGGACAAGGCCTTCATCCGCGCCGACCAGCTGTCGGGCGGGCAGCAGCAGCGCGTGGCGCTGGCGCGCACGCTGGCGCAGAACCCGAAGATCATCCTGGCCGACGAGCCGGTCGCGGCGCTCGACCCCGTGACCGCCAAGCAGGTAATGGAGGACTTTGTGCGCATCAACCGCGACATGAACATCTCCATCCTCATCAACATCCACCACGTGGAGCTGGCGCTGACCTATGCCCGGCGGATCGTCGGCATCCGCGGCGGGCGGATCGTGTTCGACGGTCCGGCGTCGCAGGTCACGCAGGACGTGCTGACCGAGATCTACGAGGGGCGCATCCCCGAGAGCGGAGGGGACGCGCAATGAATCTCTACGACAAAGTCTTCCGGCCAAAGGAGCTGCGCCTGAAAAACGGCAAGGTGGTGCACGAAAAGGCCTCCCGCACGCCGCTGGTGCTGTTGCTGCTCGTCATAGCGGCCATCATCTCCGTGCGCGTGACCGGATTCAAGCTGCAAACGCTGATCCAGCGCGGCAACGAGTTTTTCGTGATCCTCGATCAGATGTTCCCGCCCAAAGTGGACTATCTGACCAACATCTGGCAGCCGCTGTTCGACACGATCAAGATGTCGCTGCTCGGCTCGTTCATCGGCAGCGCGCTCGCCATCCCGTTTGCGATCATCGCGTCCACAAACATCATCCACAACCGCGTCTGTATCGCGGTCGTCCGGTTTTTTCTGAGCCTCGTGCGCACGCTGCCGACGCTCGTCACCGCGCTGATCGCCACCTATATGTTCGGTCTCGGCACCGTGGCCGGCACCTTTGCCATCGCGGTGTTCACGTTCGCCTATGTCGGCAAACAGCTCTACGAGCAGATCGAGACCGTGGACATGGGCTCCTACGAGGCGATGGAGGCGCTCGGCTCCAACAAGGTCCGCGCCTTCCTGTCCGCCATCCTGCCGCAGGTGCTGCCGGTGTATCTGTCCATCTGCCTGTTCTGCTTTGAGGGCAACGTGCGCTACGCCTCCATCCTCGGCTATGTCGGCGCGGGCGGCCTGGGCCTCATCCTCAACGAAAAGATCGGCTGGCGGGACTATGCCAGTGTGGGCATGATCCTGATCGTGCTGTTCGTCGCCGTGCTGGTGATCGAGTCGGTCAGCCAGTACATCCGGCGCAAGCTGTCATAGCGGGAGGGCAAAACCGTGAAGCAGACCATCCTTGCAACCTACGAAAAATCGCCAAAGACGTGGTACATCAAGCTGCTTGTCGCGCTGCTGGCAGCCGGGCTGATCGCCTGGTCGTCCTCTGCGCTCAAGGGCAGCACCACGGGCGGCGACGGCTGGAGCATCGCCGGGCGCATCCTGTCCGGCATCTTCCACCCGGATACGGACCTGCTGTTCGACCTCGGCAAGACGGGCGTGGCCTACCTGCTGCTGGAGACGATGTGCATCGCGTTCCTCGGCACGATCGTGGGCGCGGTGTTCTCCATCCCGCTCTCGTTCCTCTCGGCCACCAACCTCGTGCCAAAGCCCGTGGCGGTCGTCGTGCACGCGTTCATCATGGCCATCCGTACCGTGCCGCCGTTCGTCTACGGCCTCATGTTCATCCGCGTGACCGGCCCCGGCGCATTTGCCGGCCTCATGACCATGTCGCTCTGCTCCATCGGCATGGTGTCCAAGATGTTTACCGAGTGCATCGAGGGGCTGGACAAACGCATCCTCGAGTCGCTCGACGCGGCGGGCTGCAACGCCTTCCAGAAGATCCGCTACGGCATCCTGCCGCAGCTCTTCCCGGACTTCATGTCCACCGTCATCTACCGCTTTGACATGAACCTGCGCGATGCGACCGTGCTGGGCCTCGTGGGCGCGGGCGGCATCGGCGCGCCGCTCATCTTCGCCATGGGCTCGTACCGCTGGAACGAGGTGGGCGCCATCCTCGCCGGGCTGATCGTGCTGATCTTCATCATCGAGATCATCTCCACCAAGATTCGCGTGAAACTCGCGCGGGGGTAACCGGGCATGGCGGACAAGACGCTGACCATCTATTACACGACCGACCTGCACGGTCACTTTTTCCCCACCACCTATGCGGACAAGGCGGAGGCGCCGCTCGGGCTGTTCCGCTGCGCGCCGCGCTTTGAGCGGGGCGGGAACACGCTGATCATCGACGGCGGCGACACGCTGCAGGGTTCGCCGCTGACCACCTATTGCCAGAAGGAGCTGCGCTCCCCGCGCCCCGTCGCCGAGATCCTGAACCGCTGCCACTACGACGTGGTGACCCTCGGCAACCACGACTTCAACTATGGGCTCGGCTATCTGGCGGAATACCTCGCCTGCGGCCGGTTCGCCTGCGTGTGCCAGAACCTGCGGGACGAGGCCGGGCGCGCCCGCTACCCCTTCCTCGTCAAGACACTCCGAAACGGCCTGCGCGTGGGCATTGCTGGCGTCGTGACGGACTATGTGAACGTCTGGGAAAAACCGGAGCACCTCGCCGGCATCCGCATCACGTCCCCGCTCGACGCGGCGCGCGAGGCGCTCGAGGCCATGCGCGGGCAGGTAGACCTCACGGTGTGCGTCTATCACGGCGGCTTTGAGCGGGACCTGGACACGGGCCGCCTGCTCTCCCAAAATGGGGAGAACATCGCCTACCGCCTGTGCGAGGAGCTGGACTATGACCTCGTGCTGACCGGCCACCAGCACATTTCGTTCCCCGGCCGCACGCTCTGCGGCACATATACGCTGCAGGCCGCGGCCAACGGCAGCGAATTCCACCGCATCACCGTCGCCGTCGGCAGCGGCGGCAAGCGCATCACGTCGGAGCGCGTGCCGGCCACCGCCCCGCCGGACGCCGCGCTGACCCGGGCGTTCGGCGCGCTGGAGGCCAGCGTGCAGTGCTGGCTCGACGAGCCGGTGGGCAACCTGCCCCGGGCGCTC
The DNA here is from genome assembly GCA_900549955.1 of uncultured Eubacteriales bacterium. Taxonomy (GTDB): domain Bacteria; phylum Bacillota; class Clostridia; order Christensenellales; family CAG-138; genus Aphodomorpha. Next base: position 88,076 of record URQH01000003.1, read on the forward strand.
GAGCGCGCGCCGCACCTGACGATGGCCGCGCGCGGCAGCGACATCGCCCGCCTGTTTCTCGACGTGCAACTGCGCGCGTCCGGCGCGCAGCTCTCCGCCGTCAGCCTCGCCAACGACGCCATGGGCTTTGCCCGCTCCGTCACGCGGCGCGACATTCTGGCCAGCTATCCCTATTCCAACACGCTCATGGTGCTGGAGCTGACCGGGGCGCAGCTGCGCAGCGTGCTCGAACGCTCCGCCTCCTACTTTGCGCTCGATGCAACCGGCGCGCTGGCCGTGGCCGAGCCGTTCCTGCTGCCCAAGGTGGAACACTACAACTACGACTACTATGCCGGCATCCGCTACCGGTTCGACATCTCGCGCCCGGTGGGGGAGCGAGTCACGGCACTGACGTTTGAAGGGCAGGACGTGCGGCCGGACGACGTGTTTTCCATGTGCCTCAGCAACTACCGCGCCAGCGGCGCGGGCGGGTACGACGCCTATGCCGGCTGCCGGGTATTGCGGGAGCTGCCGCACGAAATGTCCGACCTGATCATGGAATACTTTGAACGCGGCCTGCAGGCGCAGCTGTTCGAGCACGAGCTGCTGCAATTTGAGGTGACGGGCGGGCGTCTGGACGCCCAATAGCCCCGCCGCCGGCCGGAGGCCCTTGTTACCGATGGGGGAACGCGCCGCACGGCGGCCGTGTGCCACACACGGCCCCGCCGCTGCGGCGCGTATTTATATGCGGTGTTCCGGCGCGCTGCCCATATCAACGGCGGGGCGCGCAACTGCGCGCCCCGCCGTGCTGTCGGCGCCCCTTCTTTCGTCGCCTTCCCCGCTATCGAAGGATGGCAATAGCGTAAGGCGGCAGGGTAAGCGTATCCGCCGCGCGGCCGCGCGCCAGCGTGACCTCCCCCTCCCCGGCGACGAGCGCGTCGGTCAGGGCGGCGTAACCGAGCGCCTCCGCATCGAGCGAAAGCGCCCGTTCTTCGCGGCCGATGTTCAGCACGATGAGGATGCTCTCGCCCGCATAGGTACGGCGGAGGATACAGCAGTCCGTGTCGGCACAGTCGAGCATCTCGCTCGTGCCGCGCGCGATCTCCGGGTTGCGGTTGCGCAGCAGCATGGCGTGGCGGTAGTAGTTGAGCAGGGAGTCCGTGTCTGCCTCCTGTTCGGCCACGGACGGGAACGGATAGGTTGCAACCGTGGTGCCGGGCGGGCAGAAGGTCGTCTCGGCCCGCGTGGTCCAAAGCATGCCGATGCGCTTGTTCGGGTCGTTGTCCGTGCCGGTCATGCCGATCTCCTCGCCATAGTAGAGGAAGATGCTGCCGCGCATCATGGCGAGCAGCCCGGCGGCCATCTTGAGGCGCGCCGGGTCCGCCGTGCCCAGGAAGCTGGCCACTCGCGGCGTATCGTGGTTGCCGAGAAACGGCGCGGGGATCGTATCGCCGAGCTTTTCCTCGAGCAGCAGCGTGACACGGCCATAGCTCGTGCCGGGCTGGCGGACGTTGCCGCCGAGAATCTGGGCGATGTAGCCCTCGCGCTGCGACACCGGGAAACAGAAAAAGCTGTCGATGCCGCTCTTTGCATAATCGGCAATCGTATACAGGTCCTCCCACGCCTCCCCGACGAGGTAGCAGTCGGGCTCAATCGCGCGCGCGGTGTCGCCGAGCCACGAGAGGAACGCCACGTTCTTGACCGGGTTGCCTGTGTAATAGCTCGTCACCGCGTCAAGCCGGAAGCCGTCCACGCCCAGCTCCAGCCAGAAGCGCATGATATTCTCGATCTCGTCGCGCACGGCCGGGTTGTCGAGATTCAAGTCTGGCATGGTAGCGACAAAGCGGCTCTCATAATACGCATCCCCCGCCTTGTTGTAGCCCGCCTGCGGCTCGTCCACAAAGTTGTAGTAGTCCCGGTAGGGGGCGTCTTCGCCCGTGCGGGCGCTGACAAACCACGGATGCTCGCTCGAGGTGTGGTTGACCACGAGATCGATGATGACGTCGATCCCGCGCGCGTGCGCCTCCTCGAGCAGGGTTTGAAAGTCGTCCAGCGTGCCGTAGAGCGGATCGATGTCGTAATAGTCCGTCACGTCGTACTTGTGGTACGAGGGCGACGGCATGATCGGCATGAGCCAGATGCCGTTGCAGCCGAGCGCGGCAATGTAGTCCAGCTTGGCGGTCAAACCGTTCAGGTCGCCATAGCGGTCGCCGTCGCTGTCGGCAAACGAATAGACGAACACCTCGTACCAGTTGCGGTACTTGTCGTCGAGGACGCGCGTCTCGCCACCCTCCGGGGCGGTTTCCACGCGTGGGGCACACGCGGCAACCAGCAGCGCCACAAGCACCAGGCAGAGCAGGCGCCGCAGGCGGGTGGCGCCGTTTTGCAATCCGTTCGTTCTCATGGGCTCATCCCTTCACGGCGCCGGCGGTCAGGCCGTTGACGATGTGCTTGACCAGGCAGAAATACAGGATGACGATCGGCACGGCGATGAACACGCTGCCGGCGGCAAAGCGCGCAAACTGCGTCTCCGGCATGTTGCACAGCCCCACGGCGACCGTCCACATCTCGCGCTCCTTGAGCAGGAGCTTGGGCAGCAGATAGTCGCTCCACGGCCACGCAAACTGCGTCAGCGCCGTATAGACCAGCATGGGCTTGGACAGCGGCAGCGTAATGCGGCAGAAGATCTGCAGATTGTTGGCGCCGTCGATGCGGGCGGCCTCGTGGATCGTGAACGGGATGGTGTCAAAATAGCCCTTTTGCACGAGATAGCCGAGCGGCGCCGTGCCCGCGTACAGGAAGATGAGCGACGCGAGACGGTCGAGCAGCCCAAGCTGCGTCATGATGATGTAGATGGCGGTCATGCCCATGAAACCCGGAAACATGCCGAGCAGCAGCGTGGTCTTCTTAATCGTGTCGCGGCCACGAAAGCGGAAGCGGGACATGACGTAGCCGGTCAGGATGACCAGCAGCGTGCCGATCAGCGCGCTCATGGAGGCCACGTACAGCGTGTTCAAAAACCAACGGCCATACGGGTACAGGCCGTTGACGTCGTTGGTGAACAGGTCCACAAACGTGCTCGCGCTGTACTCGGTCGGGAAGAAGCCGGAGAACGAATAGATATCGCCGGACTTGGAGAACGACGCGAGGATCAGCCACAGGCACGGAAACAGGAACAGCGCAGAGACCGCGAGGAGCAGCAGATAGGTGATCGCGTTATCGGCCGCGCGCCGGGGATGTAAACGCTTCATTGGTAGGTATCCTCCCTCTTATAGGCTGCCGAGCGGACGTATACCGCGAGCGAAAGCGTCGCAGTGATGAGGAAGATGACGAGGCTGATGGCCGCGCCGATGGAATAGTAGTTGTTGTCCACGGACAGGTTGTACAGCCAGTTGATCAGCAGGTCCGTGTCGCTGGCGAGGAAATAGTTTGCATAGTTGCTCTGCAGCCCGCCGCGCAGGAAGAAGAAGATGCCAAAGTTGTTGAAGTTGCCGACGAACTGGCTGATCAGCACGGGCGTGATGGAGAACACCACGAACGGCAGCGTGATCTTGCGGAACTGCTGGAACGGGGACGCGCCGTCGAGCGAGGCGGCCTCGTACAGGTCGGGGCTGATATTGGAGAGGATGCCGGTGCTCATGAGCATGATCGACGGGATGGTGATCCAGCCGTTCACAAACAGCCCGATGCCGCGCGCCCACCACTTGGCCGACTCCACGTTGGACAGAAAGAAGATGGCGTCGTGCCCGTTCTGGAGGAGCAGCTGGTTGATCGGCCCGCTCTGCGAGAACATGAACTTGAACCCCAGCATGGAGATAAAGCCCGGGATCGCGTACGCGAGGATCGGGAACGCGCGCCAGAGCTTGGAGCCGCGCACGTTGCGCTTGTTCAGCAGCAGTGCAAGCGCAAGCCCGCCAAAGAAGTTGATCGAGGTGGACAGCACCGCCCAGAGGATGTTCCAGGTCAGGATGCGTCCGAACGTATCCCCGATGGAGCCGACGCCAAGGATCTTCGTCCAGGCAGAGAGCGACCAGCTGGCGAGCCGCGGGTGCACGATGTCGCCGCCGAAATCCGTGAACGCCATCAGGATCATGAACACGATGGGCAGGATCGTAAAGATGCTCACGCCGATCACCGGCAGCACGAGGGCCGTCACATGGAACTTGTCGTCCGCCATGGTGGCGAGCGATTGGCGGAACGTGTGCAGCCGGTTGCCCGCGGCGACCTGTCGGGCGGTGTAAAGCACGTCGCGCACGTTGGAGATGTGCAAAACGAGGAAGAAGATCAGGATGAAAATGGCGAACAGCCCGAGGATCAGCATCTGCATGGAGTTGTCGCCCACGATACCGAGCCAGAGGTTTTCCTGCTGCGTGCCGAGCGTAAAGAACCCCGCGATATCCTGAAAGCCCCGGGCGATAAAATACCACAGCAGCCCTAGCCCAATTCGATCGCGGTGTCGTTTTCGAGCACCTTGACGACCGCTCCCTCCTCCAGTTCGCCCGTAAAGCGGGCCATTACCTGTTCGTATACGGCGCTCTCGGCCGCTTCGCGCTCCCCGCTGCACGCAAAGAGCGACGCGGCAAGCAGCAGCGCAAGCAACAGGATAGACAGGCGTTTTTCAAAGGTCATGTTCCGTTTTCCTCCTTTGTCCGTTTTACTGGTGTGAATGACCGGCATGCTCACCGGATCAAAAAGTCCATGGCCGGCACCTCCACGCCAAACGCCGTGCGCGGCGTCTCCGTCGGGTTGATCAGCAGTTCGGCCCGCTTGCCCCCGTACCGGCGGCGGATGGCGACCACGTCGTTTTCCACCGCAACCGCGGTGGCGCCCCGGGCAAGCGGCGGCGTCCGCCTGAGCGCGATGAGGCGCTGTGCCAGCCGGAACAGCTCCATGTTCCAGCACGAGCGATCCCATGGAAACGTGCGGCGGCAATCCGGGTCATAGCCGCCCATGGTGCCGATCTCATCCCCGGCAAACAGGAACGGGATGCCCGGCAGGAAAAATGCGACCGCCATGGCCAGCCGCAGCTTACGCACATCGCCCCTGACACGCGTGAGAAACCGTTCGGTGTCGTGGCTGTCGAGCAGGTTGAACATCATCTCGTTGGCCGGGTCGTTACAGCGCATGAGCAGCAGCACGAGCCGGTCGGCAAACCCCTGCGCATCCAGCGTGCCAAAGGCGAGCAGGTCCAGGCAGACCTTGGTCACGCCATAGTTCATCACGCCGTCGAACCGGTCGCCCGACAGCCAGTCCTGCGCCTCGTGCCAGACCTCGCCCACGATCAGCGCATCCGGTTTTTCAGCCTTGACCGCCTCGCGGAAGCGGCGCAAAAAGCGCGGCGCAATCTCGTCCGCCACGTCGAGCCGCCAGCCGTCGATCCCGTATTCCCGGATCCAGTGCGCGCCAACGGCGCAAAAGTAGTCGATCACGGCGTCGCTTTCCGTGTTCAGCTTCGGCATATATGGCACGTCGCCAAAGGTCAGGTAGTTGCGGCGCTCCACGCTGGTCCGGTCGCCCTCCACATAGAACCAGCCGTAATAGGGCGATTGCCGGCCGCGCCGCACCACATCCTGAAAGATGGGGTTTTCGTTGGAACAGTGGTTGAACACCCCGTCGAGCATCACGCGCATCCCGCGCGCGTGCGCCGCCTGTACGAGCTCGCGCAGCGCCTCGTTGCCGCCAAACTGCGGATCGACTTCGTAATAGTCCGCCACATCATATTTGTGGTTGCTGCGGGAGCGGAACACCGGCGTCAAATAGAGCAGCGACACCCCCAGCTCCTCCAGGTACGGCAGCCCCTCCCGCACGCCGTTGAGATCGCCGCCGGCAAAACTCTTGGGCGTGGGTCGTTCGCCCCACGCAAGGTTGACATAGGTCTTGTCGGCCGCGCCGCTTCCCATGCGAAAGCGATCCGGAAAGATCTGGTAACACACGGCGCCACGCGTCCATTCCGGCACGCGCAGCACGTCGCTTTCGTGGATGTACGGGTACTGAAAGTAGTTGAAGTATCCAAGGGTAAAGCGGAACGTGCGCGAGAGTCCCTCCTCACAAAGATACCAGCTCTCGCCGCCGGCGTACAGGCGGAAAATATACGCAAAGCGGGAGTCCTCGCCGTGCAGGCGGGCGGTATAATAGTCGAATTGGCTGTCGCTCAGCGCGCGCTCCATGCGGAGCTTGCGCCGCCGCTGCGTCCACGTAAACTTGTTGTCGGTATAGATGACCTCCACCCGGTCAAAATCGCCCCGCCCGGTACGCAGGCGCAGCCCGAGCGTATGCCCGTCGAGCGGAAAACAGTCGACGGAGCGCGAACGGTGAAGGATGGCTCTCGGTTCCATATGGGGGAATGACCTCCTGCTTGATATGCCCGGCCCTGCCCATGCACAGCCGGAGGGGGATATTGACAGGCCGCACGCGCGGTTGCTATCATGTACGCATGGCAAAACAGAAACTGACCATCCGCGATATCGCATCCGCATGCGGCGTTTCCATTGCGACCGTCTCCTATGTGCTCAACGGGCGCGAAGATCAGCGCATCAGCGAGGAAACGCGCAACCGCATTTTGCACTATGTGCACATCATGGGGTACGAATCCTCCGCGCTTGCGCGCGCGCTCGCCACGGGCAAGAGCGGCGCTGTGGGGCTCTATCTGCCCGGCGCCGCACGCGACGGCGACTGCGCGTTGCGCAGCCTGCAGCTGGCCTCGGCGCTGGCCGCGGCGCTGGAACCGGTCGGTAAGACGCTGCGCCTGATGACCGATACCTGCGAACGCCAGCAGCTGCGCGACCTTGACGCGCTCATCGCCGTAGACGTGGAAAGCGACGTCTTTTACCGCATCGGCAACAACTGCTTCTTCCCGCTGCTGTCCGTAGACGGCTGCATCTGGAACCTCGACCTGTTTTACCAGATTTACGACGATTTTGCCGCCATCGCCAGCCTGGCGCGGCAGCAGCTCGGCGTAGACCGGCCGTTTTTCGCACTGCGGCCATACCGCAACCGCGAGCTCAATGAGGTGATCTGCAACGCATTTTCGGATGTGTGCCTCGTGCGAGAACCCGCACAGCTCGACGCGTTCCTGCGCGGGCTTGCGGCGGACGCCGCCGGCCTGGCGCTGGGGCCGGCACTGGCAGCGCAAATCCGGTCGCGCACCGGCGCGCGCGTGCTGACGCTCGCCTATGACGAGGGCGGCGAAGAGAGCGTTTGCCGCGGCGACACGATCCTGTTGCCGCTCAAAAAGAAGTGCCGCGTCATCGTGCAGCTCGTCCTCGACACCATCGCCCGGCAGGCGGGCGAAGAGCACGACGTGCGCGTGATCTGACCTGCCGCAGGCCCGTACTTTGGCGGAGGGAAAGCCTCCGCCTTTCGTTTTCCCGCCTCGTCTGGCGGCATGGGAAAACGGGCAGCGGGACGGCATGCGCCAGCGCCGCCGTCCCGCCGCCTGTGTCAGTTAGTAGGTCACCGTACCGGTGGCCGGATCAAGCACGATCGTGTACTCGCCCGGATCGACCAGGATGTTGTCCGCCCCGTCGCCGTACCACTTCTCATTGGCCACAGCGCCATTTGCACCATAGGCAACCTTGAAGGCGACCTTGCCCTCGGTCCAGGTGTCGGTATCCGCGTCGGTAAAGTTGACGGTCAGGCTGTACGTGCCGTCCGCCTGCGCCTCCATCTGAAAGGCGGTGTTCTCTTCGGTCACATCCGCCGCCCAGCCCTTGTTGCCGCAGGTGCCCACCACATAGTAGGCCGGCTCGGCGACGAACAGGTTCTTCACCGTGGCGAGGTTGTCGACCAGCTCGATCTCGAGATAGACCATGTATTCGCCCGCGGTCAGCGAGAAGTTGGGCGTGGCCTCGGGATCGACGTTGCGGCCGTCATACCAGTCGCCGCTCACCAGGTTCTTGATGCCGAACGAGGCAAACTCGTTGCCGTTTTCCGTGTCGTACATGTCCTCCGTCACGGTCAGGAAGTAGAACCACTTGAACTCTTCCCCGTTGCGGATCATTCGGTCGCCCTCAGGGTCGTCCGCGCCCCAGCCGTTAAAGTTGCCCTGCACCTGGAGGTCAAACTCCGGCACGGTCAGCTCGTCGGCCTCGCCGATCTTCTCATAGGACAGCTTGCACAGCGCCAGCGTCTCGGCATCGGTCTCCAGCGTCAGGCGGTATTTGCCCGTCTCCAGCACCAGGATGTTCGCGCCGCTGGCAAAGGCGTCCTCGCCGCCCGCCAGCGCGGTGCGGTCGGTCAGGGCAGACGAGTCGATGGAGTCGCCCCAGTTGTAGTCCTGATCGATGACGGCAATTTTGAACTCGTCGCCCTCATACAGGTTGACTTCGATGGAGAACGTGTTGAACGCACCCTCCACCGGCTGGAGCAGGAAGTCGTCCTGCGGCCACGCATGCCCCCAGTTGTTCTCCGGATAGCCCGCCAGGCCGCCGGCCAGCATCCAGGGGCGCTCATCCACCACGGAGGACTGCCACGCCACAAACACAGACGTGTCCGCCGTGATCGGCGCCGCAAAGTCAAACGGGATCAGCAGCGCAGGCGTCGCGTAAAAGTCCTTGACCACATAGCCGTCGCGCGTGAGCTCTGGCTTTTCCACCGTCGCACCGTCGGCCACCGAAACCTCCTGCAGCACGGACACGCCGTCGCTGTCGAAGAAGGTGACGGTCCATCCGTCGCCAGCCGGGGCCTCTGTCGGCTCCGTCGCGGCAGGTTCCTGCGCACAGGCCGTGGCAAAGGCCAGCGCGGCAATGAGCAGCAGCGCGGTCAGCAGCTTCCATTTTGCATGTTTCATGTTGTTTCCTCCTTTTTCATGCGTCTGTCATGCAATGTAAGGTCCTGAGAAACGGGAAAAGGTGTGTGTGTTGCGATGTGCTTAACCGTTTAAGCATTGGATAATTTAATACTATTCGCTCGCCGGCCGTTTGTCAATAGCCCTGCGCACATTTTTTGCCGCCGCGCGCAGCAGATGGGCTGCGGCGCGCCGCTGCCGCCCCATCGCCACGCGACAGGTTCCCAAAAACAGGGCGCTGCGACCACAGCGCCGAATAATGAAACGGAGCGAGCGATCCCTCGTTCCCTCCCACGTGGCGCACCCGGCGCGATTCGAACGCGCGGCCTTCCTCTTAGATAAACGATGAAAAAAGTTCGGCGTTTCCCCAATCCTTCCCACCGCCGTATCTCATAGTCTCGCATGCTGTGCAGCCGGCGTGCCAAGTTGTGATCTCGCACCGAAAAATCGCGCTTTCTCCCATTTTCAGGCGCAATCTTAGCAAAGCCTTGGCATACCCAGCGGCCTTCGGCCGCTCGGAATTCCAGTAAGATCCTGCTCGTCCGGGTGACCGTCTCATTTGGAAGCATAAAGATACTCCAGGCATTTCAAGGCCGCCATGGCATCCTGTCTACGGCGTTTTTTGCATGCCTGGAATCCTTTAAAAGCGCATGGCGCGTATGAGGCCGACGGGATCCTTGACGGCATGCTGACAAAGCAACCCTTCCTGCTGAAGTCCCGCAACCGCATTGGTGAGAATGTCCAATTGACGTTCCCGTCTTTACCTCTATGTTGCACAAGCAAAATACCTGTCAAATATTTTGTGCACGCCCCTTGACAACCAGCCGTTCTTCCACTATTATGTAGCTTGCTACTAAATTTCGTAGCGTGCTACCAATTTGCAAAATGGAGGCGGCATCCATGTTACCGGTCGGCAAAGACGACCTGGGATTCAAGATCAAAACCATTTCCAAGCTGCTGGCACAGAACATGACCAACAGCATCACATCCCTGGACCTGACCAGTTCGCAGGCCATCGTTCTGGGATACCTGTGCTATCGGGCGCGCCGGCAGGAGACGGTCTATCCGCGGGACATTGAGCGGCACTTTGCCTTTACCCATCCCACGGTGTCGGGACTGCTGCAGCGGCTGGAGGCCAAAGGCTATCTTCGCTTCGAGCCGTCCCCGGAGGACCGGCGGTGCAAGCAGATCCTCGTCACAAAGCGCGCGCTGGAGGCCAACCAGCAGGTCCTCGACCATCTGGCCGCATCGGAGCAGCGGCTGGTCAGCGACATGTCCCGCGTGGAAATCGCCCAGCTCCACGGCTTCCTGGATCGGATGATCCAAAATCTCAGCGCATCCAACGGCACGCCGCAGGCGGCGGACCGGTTTCCCCGGTCCGCAGATGAGACGGAGAGGGAACCCGAAGATCGCGATTGGCAATCTCCGGATTTTCGTTAAAATTTGCTTTTCAAACTCGGGATGGAGGCTGCGCCGCGGGAAGTGCGGATCCTGCGCGGTGCGGCGCCCCACGGTCGCGGAAGGCTCCGGGAGTTTGGATAGGAGGAATTTTCTGGTATGATCAAAACACTGAGTAAAAGCATACGGGAATTTAAGAAGCCGGCAACCCTAACGCCGATCCTGGTGGTAGGCGAGGTCATCCTGGAATGTATCATCCCGTTTGTAATCGCCAATCTCGTCAACGAGATGCAGGCCGGCTGCGGCATGGACGTCATCATTCGATACGGCACGCAGCTGGTTATCATGGCCGTGCTGTCGCTGATTCTGGGCGTGGCGGCCGGCAGCACCTGCGCCACAGCCTCCACGGGCTTTGCACGGAATCTGCGGCAGGATATGTTCTACCACATTCAGGACTATTCGTTTGAAAACATCGACAAGTTCTCCGTCTCCAGTCTGGTGACCCGGATGACCACCGATGTCATGAACGTGCAGATGTCCTTCATGATGATCATCCGCGTGGCCATCCGCGGGCCGCTGATGCTGATCTTCTCCTTCATCATGGGCTTTGCCATGGGCGGCCGCCTGGCCATGATCTTCCTGGTGACGATCCCGCTGCTGGGCGTCGGCCTGGCCCTGGTGATCCGCAAGGCCACCCCCATTTTCCGCCGGGTGTTCCGCAAGTACGACGCCCTCAACGACTCGGTGCAGGAGAACGTACAGGCCATGCGTGTGGTCAAGAGCTACGTCCGCGAAGACTATGAGAAAAAGAAGTTCGGCGTCGCCGCCGAGGACGTTTGCAGGGACTTCACCCGTGCCGAGCGCATCATGGCCATCAACAACCCCATGATGCAGTTCTGCGTGTACGCCGGCATGGTCTTCGTCCTGAGCTTCGGCTCCTACGCCGTCATATCCAGCCAGGGCCTGGAGGTCAACATCGGCCAGATGTCGGCCATCATTACATACAGCTTCCAGATCCTCATGAGCCTGATGATGCTCTCCATGGTGTTCGTGATCATCACCATGTCCATGGAGTCCGCCGAGCGTATCGTCGAGGTGCTGCAGGAACAGAGCAGCCTGACCAGCCCCGAGAATGCGGTCAAGGAAGTGAAGGACGGCTCCATCGATTTTGACGGCGTCAGCTACAAGTACTCCCGGACCGCCGAGCGCAACGCCCTGGAGCATGTGGATCTCCACATCCGTTCCGGCGAACTTATCGGCATCCTCGGCGGTACGGGCTCGTCCAAGAGCACCCTGGTGCAGTTGATCCCACGGCTCTACGACGTGACGGAAGGCGCGGTCCGGGTCGGCGGCGTAGACGTGCGAAGCTATGACCTGGAAACCCTCCGCGACAACGTGGCCATGGTGCTGCAGAAGAACGTGCTGTTCTCCGGCACCATCAAGGACAATCTCCGCTGGGGCAACCCCAACGCCACCGACGAAGAGATGTATGAGGCCTGCCGTCTGGCCCAGGCCGACGAGTTCATCCAGCAGTTCCCCGACAAGTACGACACCTGGATTGAGCAGGGCGGCAGCAACGTCTCCGGCGGCCAGAAGCAGCGGCTCTGCATCGCCCGGGCCCTGCTGAAGAAGCCCAAGGTCCTGATCCTGGACGATTCCACCTCCGCTGTGGACACCCGGACCGACGCGCTGATCCGCCAGGGCTTCCGCCAGTTCATCCCGGATACCACTAAAATTATCATTGCCCAGCGCGTGGCCTCGGTTGAGGACGCCGACCGCATCATCGTCATGGACGGCGGCCGCATCAGCGCCATCGGCACGCACGAAGAGCTTTTGAAGAGCAACGAGATTTACCGTGAAGTGTACACGTCCCAGACGAAGGCAGGTGATCATGATGAAGCGTAAAAACACGATAGAAGAGCGAAACGCCGCCCCCGCTGCGACCCGTACCACCACCAGCCGCGGCCGCCGCGCCCCCAAGGGCGTGCTCCGCAGGCTGCTGAAAACCCTGTTTGAATTCTATCCGGTGCTGCTGCCGGTCACGCTGGTGTGCATCCTGATCAACGCCCTCGTCAGCTCCATGCCGGCGGTCTTCCTGCAGAAGGTCATCGCCATGGTAGACGAGAGCTACAAGAGCGGCAACTGGTCGGCGGTCTCCGGAAAAATCCTCGGCCTTGTGGGGATCCTGGTGGCCATGTATGTGGTCAGCCTCATCGCCGGCGCCTTCTACACGCAGATGATGGCCATCATCACCCAGGGCTCCTTGAAAAAGCTGCGTGAGAAGATGTTCAACCACATGCAGAACCTGCCCATCCGGTACTTTGACACCAATGGACACGGCGACATCATGAGCTACTACACCAACGATGTCGACACCCTGCGCCAGCTCATCAGCCAGAGCCTTCCCAATATCCTCATCTCCGCCATCACGCTGTTCGTGGTGTTTTGCATCATGGCCTACTACAGCGTCATCCTGGGCCTCGTAGTGGTGGCCGGCGTCATCTGCATGGTCTTCTCCGCCCGCGCCATCACCAAGCGCTCCTCCACCTACTTCCTGCGCCAGCAGATCACCCTGGCCAACGCCGAGGCGTTCATGGAGGAAATGATGACCGGCCAGAAGGTCATCAAGGTCTTCTGCCATGAGGAGGGCGCCAAGGCCGACTTTGACAAAGTCAACGCCGAAATCTTCTTCAACGCCCGCAACGGCAACCGTTTCGCCAACATCCTCATGCCGCTGCTGGGCAACATCGGCAACGTGATGTATGTGGTCGTAGCCCTGGTGGGCGGCGCCCTGCTGCTGTCCGGCGCCCCCAACATCAGCCTCTCCGGCATGGCCTTCAGTATCAGCATCGTGGTGCCGTTCCTGAACATGACCAAGCAATTTGCCGGCTCCATCGGCCAGGTGTCCAACCAGATCAACATGGTCATCATGGGTCTGGCCGGCGCCCACCGGATCTTCTCCCTGCTGGACGAGAAGCCCGAAACCGACGACGGCTACGTGACTCTGGTCAACGCCAAGGAGAACGCCGACGGCACCCTGACCGAGTGCCCCGAGCGCACCACGGTCTGGGCCTGGAAGCATCCCCATCACGACGGTACCGTCACCTACACCAAGCTGACCGGCGACGTGCGGTTCTACGACGTGGACTTCGGCTACACGCCGGACAAGATCGTCCTCCACAACATCTCCCTCTACGCCAAGCCCGGTCAGAAGATCGCCTTCGTGGGCGCCACCGGCGCCGGTAAGACCACCATCACCAACCTCATCAACCGGTTCTATGACATCGACGATGGCAAGATCCGCTACGATGGCATCAACATCAACAAGATCAAGAAGGCCGACCTGCGGCATTCCCTGGGCATGGTGCTTCAGGACACGAACCTCTTCACCGGCACCGTCATGGAAAACATCCGCTACGGCAATCTGGAGGCCAGCGATGAAGAGTGCATCGCAGCGGCCAAGCTGGCCGGCGCAGACGACTTCATCCGCCGTCTGCCCGAGGGCTACAACACCGTACTCCGCGGCAACGGCGCCAACCTGAGCCAGGGCCAGCGGCAGCTGCTGAGCATCGCCCGGGCCGCTGTGGCCGATCCTCCGGTCATGATCCTCGATGAGGCCACCTCCTCCATCGATACCCGTACCGAGGCCATTGTCCAGCGGGGCATGGACGCGCTGATGCACGGCCGGACGGTGTTCGTCATCGCCCACCGCCTCTCCACGGTCCAGAACTCCAATGCCATCATGGTCCTCGAGCATGGCCGCATCATCGAGCGCGGCAGCCACGACGAGCTGATCGCCCTGAAGGGCAAATACTATCAGCTGTATACCGGCGCCTTTGAACTCGAATAATCCCAAAGAAAAGAGGCGCGCCATCCGGTGCGTCCGGCCTTCTTGATTCCCCTGGCTGCCGCCTCGAACGAGATGGTTTCGCTCTCAAAGCCACGCAGGAATCTTTCCCAGTCCTTTGAGGCCTTGTAACGGTCGTAGACGGGTTTTAGCCTGCGATGGGTGTCGATCTGCTTTCCCAGAAGAGGGCAAGGTCGGCGATCTGCCGTTCCGTATCCCGCAGGCTTTCCCTGGTGCGGATGGAGGCGGCGGCAACGGCGTGGCGCCGTTCCGCCAATTCCTCATAGCTGCCAATGCCGTGTTCGGTGAGAACCTGCACGGCGGCGGTCGCCCGTTTGGTCGCCCACCGCTGGTATCCCGCGCTCTGCCGGGCCTTGATGTTGTCCTGAATGGCGATGAACAGGCTGACCTTCCCGCATTGCTGGCGTCGGCCCCATCCGGAAAATAGGTCGGAAAAATCGTATTAGCAAATCGGCGTTTTTTATTAGCAAGGCCGGAAAAACAGTTCTAAGCCAATTAGCAGGCATGGTTTTCTTTTTGTAGCGAGCATTGGATTGTGATATCACAATCCGCCCGTAAGGGTGTCCCCTTAAACCCCGATACAAACAGGAGGTGCAGGTTTGAAAAGAACGATTGGGAAACTGGTACGGTTAACTGCAAAAGAACAACAAAGACTTAGAAACCATGCAAAGAAATGCGGACTTTCCGAGGAAGCATACTTGCGTTTCCTGCTGAATGGTCATTCTCCAAAAGAAGTGCCGCCGCTTGAGTATCACCGTCTGATACGGGAACTGAATGCCATCGGTAATAACCTCCATCAGATCGCCGCCCGTGCAAATGCCACGGGTTTTTTCTTGAAAGAGGATTATGCCCTAGGAAAAGAAATTTGGCGTCGTAACGGAAACCGCGCGACAGGACTTATTCAAGCTGGAAGAAGCGGGAATTGTAAAGCGTAAGCTGGTAAAGCGGCGGTATGAATTTGAGGTGTTAAAATAAGCGGATAAACTGTTGCAAATGATATTCCGTTTCAATACATGGGCTTGTTAAAGGGTTTTGTTTTTTCTATGTAAGGCACTCCGAATCGGAGTGCCTTTTTCTATCCCTCAAAATACACAAAAAGGAGATGATGAACATGTCTGCACACGGAGAAGCAGCGGAACAAGTGGTCGATATGGCGACAAAAGCAACCGTAAAGGGCGTTGAGGTTGTTGCAAACTTAACCGGCAAGGGACTGATTTCCCTTGCTACTTTTCTAATGGCCACGCTTAAGGAACAAAAACGAACCAAAGGGAAAACCCGCATTGAAGCCTTTCGCGGAAAACCAACCAAAGTGTTTGTCATGCGCAGGGAGGATTTTTCGCAGTTTGCTGCGGAGGCAAAAAAATACGGTGTCCTATATGCCGCGATCATGAGCAAAAAAGACAAAGACGGTATGGTAGACGTGGTTGTCAATGCCAATGACGCGGCAAGGGTAAACCGCATCTCTGAACGATTTGCCATGTCAGCCGAAGAAGTAGAAAAACTGCGCGACACCATACTTAAGGAAAAGGAGGCAAAATCAAAGAATACGACAGAAAAAGAACTTACCAATCCGCCCGCCGAAAAAGACGCTCACACCGTAGACGACGTAACGCTGGACGAGAGGATGGGCAATGCGGCACCTCCCCAACAAACGCAGCACAAGCAGCCTGTGGAGATTTCAGAAGACGGCCCAAACCCTATGAAGGCGGGGGCGGCGAAATCGAGTCCGTCCGCGCCTTTATCCGAGCACAGCGAAAATACAGAAATGGCGAATACTCGTGAGCGTCCGTCTGTTAGGCAGCAGATTAAAGAGATCAAAGAGAAACGCAGGGAGCGTTCCTCTGCACCTGAAAAGACGCCGCAGACCGCATATAAACAGTCCAGGAAAAGAAAGAGAGAAAAAATAAAATAGGTTGTATTTCTCCTAAATATAGCATATACTATGATTAGGAGGTAAAAGCAATGAACATCAATACAAATAATCTGGTGTCTATTACGGAAGCCAATCAGAATTTTTCCCGCGTTGCCCGTATGGTAGACGAAAACGGTGCTGCGGTTATCTTGAAAAATAACTCCCCCAAATATGTACTCATGGAGTTCAGCCAATTTCAAAAAGAAGAGTATGCTGAAACGGAAGATGTGGAAACCGTTGGACGTAGAATCATGGTAAAGCATCACCGTGCTTTTGAGGAACTTGCTAAATGAAGAGACTGAAAGGCAAGCAGATAAAGCTTCTCCATAAAATGCTGTTGGAGGAAACGGGCGGACTTGCAGGAATGCGGGATGAAAATTTGTTTGAATCCGCAATTCAGTCGCCCTTTCAGACCTTTGATGGAGAATTTCTGTATCCCACTTTAGAAAAGAAAGCGGCGCATCTCGGTTTTTCGCTGATTAAAAATCATCCGTTTATAGATGGTAATAAACGAATTGGCATCATGACCATGCTGACATTTCTTGAGATAAACGGCGTTACTCTTGCGTGCACAGACGAGGATTTGATACAGATTGGGCTTGCTATCGCAGATGGGACGATGAATGATCGTCAGCTTTTACAATGGATACTGGATCATGAAAAGTAAGAAAAGCAAGATAAAATATCCGGCTTAAAACAAGCCGGATATTTTTTTGCGGAAAGAGAGGTAACATTGATGGAAAACTATGATGAAATTTTTGATAATGGAACGTATGGATCAGCCCAGCCCCGTCTTTCAACGGAGGAATGGATCGAAATGAAAAAGCAGGAACGTGCGGAGCTTTATGCTGCCATTGATGATATGGCAGAAAAGGCACTTTGTGATAAAGAGGCGCTTTCCACCTATCTCACCTTGCAAGCAAACCTCGGAAGAACCTCGGTAAACAATACGTTGCTTGTGATGGCGCAAAAGCCGGACGCTACCTTTGTCTGTGACGCGGAAGTCTGGCAGGAGCGCGGGCGCGGTATTCGTAAAGGCGAAGGGAAAAACACGATTAAACAATTTATGCAGGACAGGGAATATACCCGTGAAGACGGCAGCATCGCCATGGGTTACAAGGTTGTACGCTGTTTTGATATTTCGCAAACCTATGGAAAACCCGTCTCCCAAAGAGCCGCGCTTTCCATGCCAATGAAATCCAAGCTGAAAGCACTCATGACCGACGCGCCTGTCCCGGTAAAACTATCTGACGAAGTGCCTCAATCCATAGGCGCGCTATATTCTCCGAAAGAAAACGCCATTCATGTCGCAAAAGGCTTGGACGGCGGTATACTGCTTTATGGTGAAAAAACGTGGTCATATTCTACCTACAACTCAAACTGTGCGTTGATTTCCAACTATATTTTGCCGCTCATCGGGCAAAAGGAAATGAAGGAAATCAATCCAAGAGAAGCTGATAAATTTATCAAAGCACTGCAAAATACACAGCCCGTTGAGGTAGGTGGACGGCGACGGAAAACGGAGTATTTAACTCCGGCGAACATTGAAAAGATCATAAAATTATTGCGTTGTGCGTTCAAACAAGCTGCACGTTGGGAAGTGATTGCCCGTAATCCCTTTGATTTCGTAACACTTCCCAAAGTCGAGAATAAACCAAGGGATATATGGACGGCGGAAACGATACGAAAGGCACTGAATAGCTGTAAAGACGCAAAGCTGTATCTTGCTATGAATTTAGCGTTTGCATGTTCTCTGCGCGTAGGCGAAATACTTGGGCTTACTTGGGATAATGTGCATATTGAGGAGGCGGACATTGCACAGGACAATGCGTCCATTTATGTGGAAAAGGAGCTTTTCAGAGCTTCTAAAGATGTCATGGACACTCTCGGAAACAGAGATATCTTGTTTGTGTTTCCACCAGTAATGAGCTGCCCCAAAACAAGGCTGGTTTTGAAAACTCCAAAGACAGCGACAAGCGTCAGACGAGTATGGCTTCCAAGAACACTTGCCTATATTCTTCGAGAATGGCGTGATACACAAAAAAAACAAAAAGAGTTTCTCGGAGACGAGTATTTGGACTATAATCTTGTAGTAGCGCAGGGTAATGGACGGCCTTGTGACATTAAGCTGATTGAAAAAGGCTTTCATCGCTTGAAAGAAGATGCCGGCCTGCCAAATGTAGTCTTTCATTCCCTTCGTCATTCCAGCACTACTTACAAGCTGAAACTCAACCATGGAGATATCAAAGCGACGCAGGGAGATACGGGGCATTCCCAGGCTGATATGATTACGAGGGTGTATGCGCATATACTTGATGAAGATCGGAAAATCAATGCACAGAAATTTGAGTCGGCATTTTATGCGAACCCCGACTTAAGAGATGTCAAACCGCCCAAAGAGCAATCAGCAACTATCAATTTGAACGATCTCATTGAACAGCTCAAGAATTCACCAGAACTGGCGCAAACTCTTGCGGGCTTGATTGCAGGAAATGCCTGCTAATCTCAAATTAGCAAACGAGGTGTTTTTTGGTGCCAAGCCGCAAAAACTGACCTAACGCCAATTAGCAAAAAGCAAAGAAAATTGTTGGACACAAGGAGGAAAGCATGAACGTAATCGGAAGATGTAAAAGCATTGACGGGCAAAAGCAAAAGCCCGAAAACGGCTGTTTTACGGGCTTTTTGGCGTCCCCGGCGCGATTTGAACGCGCGGCCCCTCGCTTAGGAGGCGAGTGCTCTATCCACTGAGCTACGGAGACAGGGATTCAATTTTTCGGTTTTTGCCCCCTGTTTGGTGATAGGTCACCTTCCGCTTAGGAGGCGAACCCTCTATCCTGCTGAGGTACAGGGACTTATATCAAATTTTGGAGCTTGCTTACAGTGTAACAACCTCTTTTGCCCCAAAAGTGGATGTTGTAACAATTTCTTAGGAGGCGAGTGCTCTATCCAACTGAGCTACGGGGGCATATATCCCATTTTCATGCGCAAGGCGCGGTTCTCCCCTTGGGAGCAAAGGCGCTGTCTTGCCAGGTTGCGGGCACCGGCCGCCAATCCGGAGGCGGCACGCCACACACGGCCGCCGCCTGTGCCCCTGCCGGACGCCATGCCGGACGGCCGCACCAAAACCGATTCAATTGTACTGTCAATCCGGGGTTCTGTCAATCGTCTTTTCCGCGCCCGGCGCACCGCACAAGAGCCGGGCGGCGGGGGCAGCCGCGCCCCCAGCGTCACGGCAGCGGAACGGCCGGAAAACGTCCGGCGCCGCCATGCAAGCCGCAACGGGCCGGGCGGCGGGGCCGCCAATCCTGCGCCGGCGCGCCGCTCAGGCGTCCGGCGGGAAGCACACGTCCAGCACCTCTGCGAGGTCGTGAATGCGGCAGCTGGCCGCCGACAGGTCCTGATTGCCCGAATCGGGATTGACATACCCGAAGCAATACAGCCCCGCGGCGAGCGCCGCCTGCATGCCGATGTGGCTGTCCTCGATCGCGGCGGCCTCGCCCGCTTCCACCCCGCAACGCGCGAGCGCCTCGAGATAGGCGTCCGGCGCGGGTTTCAGCCGCGGCACGTCATCGCCGGTGACGACCGTTTCAAACCGGCCTGCCAGCCCATACAACTCCAAAATATCGCGCACAAACCCGCGCGGCGACGACGTGGCCACCGCCGTGCGCACGCCGCGCGCCGCCAGCCCGTCGAGCAGCCGCAGGAGCGCCGGCGCCGGGCGCGGGATCGCGCGCGCGATCCGCAAAAACGTCTCCTGAAAGTGCCGCGCCGTGAGCGCCTCCGCGTCCCCCTGCACGCCGCACATGGCCAGTGCCCGCCGGTACAGCTCTACCGTCGAAATGCCCACGGTATGTGCCTCCCGCGCGCCGATGTGCCCGCCGGAAAACGCCCGCACGAGCGCCTCGCACGTCTGGATATGGTATGGCTCGCTGTTGACAATGACGCCGTCCATATCAAAGACGATCAGTTTCTTTGCCTGCATCGGTGCGCCCTCTCAGCCGTGGCACGTCTGGCGCCCGGTGGACAGCGAAAATTCCCAGCGCGCGTCGCGCTCAGCCAGCGCCACCAGCGCGCCCGTCAGCGGCAGCAGCAGCGCCGCCGGCATGCGCTCGGCAAACTCGAGCACGATCAGGCCGCCCTCCGGCCGGCCGGACAGCGTCTTTACCAGCTGCTCCACGCCGCACGGCTCCGTGTCCGACAGCCGCAGCCGCTCCCTGAGCTGCGCGCGCAGATCCTCCGGCGTCTGCATCAACAGGCCGTTCAGCGGATAAATCCGAATCATGATCCCCTCCCCGCCCCGTCTTTCGGGGCGCGCCCCGCTCTTCGGGGCGCGTTATATGCGATCCGCCGCCGTCCGCCGCAACCGCCCGCTCAGGCCAGCGGCATCGGCGGCAGCGCGTCGGTCAGGTTCCCGTTGCCGGACACGGGCGTGGGCCGCCCGAGATACGTCGGCTCCGGCTCATACAGCGCAAACAGGAAGTCCTTGCAGCGCGCAAACACCTCCCGCAGCGAATACAGCGGCTGGCGCGCATAGCTGCGCGCGTCGGACGCCACGCCATACGCCGTCAGCCCCAGCCGCTCGGCCAGATACAGCGCGCGGTACAGATGGTACCGCTGTGTGACGATGATGACCGTCTCCGCCTCGAACACGTCCCGCGCGCGATACACGCTCTCATATGTCGAAAACCCGGCGTGATCGAGGAACACCTCTTCCGGCTCCGCGCCGTGCTCCACGGCATACGCCTTCATCGCGCCGACCTCGTCATAGTCCACGCGGCTGTGGTCGCCGCTCATGAGCAGCCGGTCAGACGCGCCGCGCTCATACAGCGCGAGCGCGCAGTCCAGCCGATCGGCGAGGATGGCGCTCGGGCTGCCGTCGCCCTGCAGCCCCGCGCCGAGCACGAGGATGCAGTCCGCGTCCAGCGCCGCCGCCTGCTCCACCGTCAGGATCCGGTCCCGGGCCGAGCCGACCACATAGATATTGATGCCCGCCACCGCCAAAACGCCCGCGGCAGCAAGCACGGCCAGCGTGGCCAACAGGCCGCGCAGCCGGTGAGAAATGCGTGCGTTTGACGAAAGCTGCCGTTCCATGCCACTATCGTACCCACACGCGCGTCCGCCGGTCAATGCCGTTACAAACATGTTTACGATGTGGCAACAACTTGTTGCCGGCGCGCAACAACAAGTTTGCAGCAATTCCACAATCGGCATGCAACCTGCGCCGCGCCGCAGCACCGCTCTCAGCCGTCCGTTATGGCGTGCCGTCCTTTGCGTCCTGCCCCGTCTCTTTCGGCTGGAAGTATGGCTCTGAAAACCCCTGCGTGCTCGATGAGAACAGGATTGCCCGCACCGTCAGGAACAACAGCTGCAAATCACGGATGAGGGAAAAGTTTTCGATGTACAACAGGTCCATCTTCAGCTTGTCCTCATAGGAGGTGTTGTAGCGGCCGAAGATCTGCGCATACCCCGTCAGCCCCGCTTTGACCTTCATCCGGTACCGGAACTCCGGCAACAGCTTGCAATAGTACTCCGCAATCTCAATGCGCTCCGCGCGCGGTCCCACGAGCGACATTTCCCCCCGCAGGATGTTGAAAAACTGCGGCAGCTCGTCGATCCGGGTCCGGCGCAGCACGCGCCCCACCGGCGTGATGCGCGGGTCGTTTTCGACGGTCAGCTGCGCGCCGTCCGGCTCCGCGTTCACGACCATGGAACGGAACTTGACCAGCATGAACCGCTCACAGTTGCGCGTATACCGCTCCTGCCGGAAGAGCACCGGCCCGCCGTCGTACATCTTGATTGCAATGGCCGCAAGCAGCATGAGCGGGCTCGTCACCACAATGCCAATGAGCGACAATGCGATGTCCATGCACCGCTTGACCATGAGCTGTTCGACGCTCAACGCGCGATCCCGGCAACGATATACGAGCGAATCGCCCACAAACGTTTCAAATGCATTGTGGAACAGAATGTCCTGCACGGCCGGGACGATGAACAGCCGCTTATCGTGTTCAAAGCAATGCCCCATCAGCCGCAGGCGAACGTCAGAATCCACGCCGACCACGATCACCGTAGAATATGGCGCAAGCTGCGTAAAGAGCGTCTCTACATCCCGGTTCGTACGGAATACCGCCGTGATCCGGTACCGCTCCCGCACCGCCCGGAACCGCTGCAGCTCCTCCGTCACGTTGCAACCCGTGCCAACCACCAGCGCCGCATCGCGCACCGGGCGCAGCCGGAAATACAACCGGTTGCCAAGCAGCAGCAGCCCCACTCCCACGAGCCACTGCACCACCTGCATCCACAGGAGCGGCCAAATGGGCAGCATGGCCTTCGCCGTCAGCGACAGCACGAGATACATAATACCATTGGTAAAAAATGACGCGATAAAAAAGCAAAAGACAAGCTCTCTGAGCCGCAAAATCCCAATCTGGAAGCACCGGTAAGTGGACGCAAAGAGCAGAAACACGGCAAGATACAGCACGCCAAAGACGACAAACCCCCAGAAGTGAAAGTCGGTCTGCGGATACGCGCGCACCGTCACAAACAGAAAAGACGCAAGCAGGGCAGCCGTAATGGCTGCCTTGATCAAAAAAATGACGCCATGTCGGAATTGTCGAATGCCCCAACGCACGGCCTCTGCTCCTCTGCTGCGCTTTTGCCATCCCGCCACGTCATGTGGCGGTTTTTACGATATTGTAGCATATGCTGCCGCCCTTGACAAGCGCCGTCACGGGGGCCGCGGCCTGGCGAAACAAGGAAATCGGCCGTCCGTGTCGAATGTAATGACATGCCGTGTGCGCCGGCCGCCGCCGCACCGGCCCCCTTTCGCCCTTCCCCTGCCGGCCGGCAACCGCATCCACGTCTCTCCCCGGCGGCGTCTGCGCGCGGCCGCGCCCGTCGTCTCCGCTCGCCGTCGCCCCGGTCGTCCCCACCCAATGCCGACAAGGAGGCTCCCCATGCGCAAGCTGCACCACGTCTTTTCCGTCCTGTCGATGCTCTGCCTGGCCGCCCTGCTGGTCGCCTGCGCGCTGCTGCCCGTGTAGCGCCGCGCCAGGGCCCGTCCTGCACCGCCGTCAGCCGTCCTTAGGGGAAATTTGGGCCTTTTTGCGGCGTCCCGCGCGCCCCGTGCGCCGTCCGCCGCGCAGAACGCGCGATTTTTTGGGAAAGCGAGGTCCCCATGCAACTGTCCGATTCCCTCCGTACCCTGTATCTCGACATCCTGCGGGAGGAACTGCAGCCGGCCTTCGGCTGCACGGAGCCCGCGGCGGTCGCCTACGCGGCGGCACTCGCGCGGGAGACGCTCGGCGCGCTGCCGGAGCGGCTGCGCGTCGTGTGCAGCGGCAACATCATCAAAAACGTCAAGAGCGTGATCGTGCCCAACGCCGGCGGGCTCAAGGGGCTGGAGGTGGCCGCGGCCGCCGGCGTGATCGCCGGGAACGCCGCGCAAAAGCTGGAGCTGCTGCGCGGCCTGACGGACGAGGGGCGCGCCCGGTTGCGGGACTATCTTACCCGCACGCCCATCGAAGTCGGCCTGTCCGACAGCCCGCTGCCGTTCGACATCCGGATCGAGGCCGAGGCCGGGAACAGCCGCACCCGCGTCCGCATTGCCGGGCACCACACCAACGTGGTGCTGCTCGAGCGCGACGGCGCCGTGCTGCTGGAGCGCCCGGCAGAAGAGGGCGACGCGGCCGACACCGCCCGCGCGCAGCTGACGGTCGCGGGGATCGTCGCCTTTGCGGACGGCGCGCCCCTGGACGCGCTGCGCCCGCTGCTCGACAGGCAGATCGCCTGCAACATGGCCATCGCCGAAGAGGGACTGCGCGGCAACTACGGCGCGAACATCGGCTCCGTGCTGCTCGAGACCGACGGCTCGCTGCGCACGCGGCTCAAGGCGCTGGCCGCCGCGGGCAGCGACGCGCGCATGAGCGGCTGCGAGATGCCCGTCATCATCAATTCCGGCAGCGGCAACCAGGGCATCACCGTGAGCGTGCCGGTCGTGGTCTTTGCGCGCGCGCAGCAGCTGCCAGACGATCGGCTGTACCGCGCGCTCGCGCTGTCCAACCTGCTGGCCATCTACCAGCGCTCCGGCATCGGCTGCCTGTCGGCCTACTGCGGCGCCATCAACGCGGGCGTGGCCGCGGCCTGCGGCGTGGTGTACCTGCAGGGCGGCACGCTCGACGACATCGCGCACACGCTGGTCAACGGGCTGGCGATCGTCTCGGGCGTCATCTGCGACGGCGCCAAGCCCTCCTGCGCGGCCAAGATCGCCGTCGGCATCGACGCCGGGCTCATGGGCCATGAGATGTACCGCCACAACCAGCAGTTTTACCGCGGCGAGGGCATCGTCAAGCACAACGCCGACGCGACCGTCGCGGCCGTGGCGCGGCTCGGCCGGTACGGCATGCGCGAGACCGACCGCGAGATCCTGCACATCATGATCGACGAGTGACGCCACCGCGGCGCACAGGAGGACGGCCGGCGGCCCGTATGGGCCGCCGGCCGTCGTGTCCCGCGCTGCGGCAGCGCGCCGCCCGCCCCGTCATCCCACCGGGCGCAGGTAGCGCGCGATGACGGGAATCAGCGCGTCCGCCGCCGCCGGCGCATAGCGCGGGGAGACGGCGAGCGTCACAAAGTCGTACGGCGCGGCGGCAACAAACGTGCGGTAGTCGTCATACACGGCAAACGGCACCGCCGGTTCCGGGCCGTTTTCCCGCTCCATGAGCCGCGCGGGGAACGAGCTGAGGCGGATGACGTCGCGCCGCCCGGGCAGCAGGATCGCCGGCGGCACATCCGGGCGGGAGCGGTCGTTGCGCACGTTGTCGAGCGACGCGACCCAGCGGAACGCCAACGCAAACAGCAGATAATTCGCCTCGTCCAGCTCGTGCAGCGCCGCATACCGCTCCGGATCCGGCCGCACCGCCACGCGCTGCGGCAGCACGCCGTTGAGCACGTAGCCCGGCCCCGGATACCCGATGCCCAGGTCGCTGTGCGCGTCCACGTGCGTCACGTGAAACGGCTGCGTCAGCGTCCCGTCCCGCAGGCGCGCCTGCCAGAACCGGAGCGCGCCGTCGTGCGTTTCAAACACCGCGCCGGGCGCCGGCGCAGCCGCGCTGAGCCCGCACTGCCGCTCCAAAAAGGCCTCTACCCGCTCCGGCTCCCACGGGGCATGTCCCTCAAGCGCCGGCCGCGCGCCGGGCGCCGCGAGCGGGCAGCAGTCCTCCAAAAAGAAATCCAGATCGATGTCGAGCACCCGCATCCTGTCCGATGCCTCCCTTCCCGCGCGCCCGGCCCGCGCCGCCGTCTTTTCCCCGGCAGCCTGCCGTTGCGCGCCAGACGCCCCACCCGCAAAGCGCACGCCTGCCGCCGCGGACGCGCCTTGCCCGCGCCGCTTCGGATATGATATAATGCAGGCGGGGCGCCGGACGCCCCAAGCCATGGCCGGAGGTGTGTGAAACATGTTGGACGTCGTCGCCCTGGGCGAGCTGCTGATCGACTTTGCCCCGCTGTCCGCCGACGCGGCGGGCTATCCCGCCCTGCAGGCCAACCCCGGCGGCGCGCCGGGCAACTTCCTCGCCGCGCTCGCCGCCTGCGGCAAGCGGGCGGCGCTGCTCGCCAAGGTGGGGGACGACGCGTTCGGCCGCCTGCTCGTCCGGACCCTCGCCGGGGCCGGCATCGAGACGCGCGGCGTCCGGACCGACCCGACCGCGTTCACCACGCTGGCGTTCGTGACGCTCGACGCGCACGGCGAGCGCTCGTTCAGCTTCGCCCGAAAGCCGGGCGCGGACACGCGGTTGACGTGGGACGAGGTGGACCGCGCGCTGCTCGACGAGGCGCAGGTCTTCCACTTCGGTTCGCTGAGCCTGACGGACGAGCCGGCCCGCACCGCAACGCGGCGCGCGGTGCAATATGCAAAGGCACGCGGCAAGTGGATCTCCTTCGACCCCAACCTGCGAAAGCCGCTCTGGCCCAGCCTCGACGACGCGCGCGCGCAGATCCTCTTCGGGCTGTCGCAGGCAGACATTGTGAAGCTCAGCGACGACGAGCTGGACTTCCTCTGGGGCTGCACGCCGGAGGAAGGCGCGCGGCGGCTGCTGGACGCGCATGGCGTGTCGCTCGTGATGGTCACGCTGGGCAAGGCCGGCTGCCGCCTGTTCAGCCGCCAGGCCGCCTATCGCGCCGCGTGCCCGCCCGTCACGCCCGTGGACACGACCGGCGCGGGCGATATCTTCGGCGGCAGCGCCCTGTCCCGGCTGCTCGAGCTGCAAAAACCGCCCGCCGCGCTGGACGCGGCCGACCTTGCGTACATCGGCGCCTACGCCGTGGCCGCCGCGAGCCTGTCCACGCAGGCGCACGGCGGCATCCCGAGCGTCCCGGACCCGCAGGCCGTGCAGCGCCTGCTGGACGCCCTCTGACACACGAATGTGGCCCGCCGCAAGCGGCGGGCCCTCACCGGACGGCCCTGAAAGCCCGACGCATGGGACGGCGGCGCCGCGCGGCGCTCAGCCGTCCTTTCGCTTGCCAAACCAGCTGAGCAGCTGGCGCACCTCCCGGCGCGCCAGCAGGAACAGCAGCGCCCCATAACACAGCACGCACAGGCCGATCGAGCCCCAGCTCCACAGCGCGCCGCCGCCGTGCCGCTGCAGCAGCAGCGCAAGCCCTGCCATCAGCGCCGTACACAGCGCCGGCTTCCACAGCCACCGCACGAGATCCAGCGGGTGGAAGCCGCAGCGCCGCTTCATGGCCGCCCACAGCACGACGGGCAGCGAAAACCGCATGGCCACGCACGCATACACGACCGCATAGAACCCGTGCGGCACCGCGAGCGTGCACACCACGGCCGACGCCACAAAGCTCGCCACCTGGCAGAGGAGCGACAGGCGCGGCAGGCCCTTCGCCCGCAGCACCTCGCTGCACGGTGCGGACACGACCGCCATGAGCGCCGACGAGAGCGCCCAAAGCCCCACGATCGGCACGGCCTCCGTCCACTGGCTGCCCAGCAGCACTGCCGTAGCCAGATCGCGGTACAGGAACAGGCCGACCCCCATCGGGAACACGAGGAACGCGAGCGCCTGCAGCGTGGTGTAAAACATGCGCCAAAAGCCCGCTTGGTCCTCCTGCAGCCGCGACAGCCCGGCGAACAGCACCGTGTACACCGGCGTCGTCACGAGCGCCAGCAACGCGCCCGCATTGTTGACGGCGTTGCGATACAGGCCCAGGCTGTAATCGGAAAACGCGTGGCCGATCAGGAAGATGTCAAACCAGCTGCACGCCCAGATCGAAATGGCCTCGAGCAGCGTCCAGCACGAGAACGAAAACATCCCGCGCAACACGCCGAAGCGGTAAAACCACCGCGGCCGCCATACACCGCTGCACAGCAGCACCGCCGCGTTCACCACGTGCCCCGCCAGCGTGCCCAGCACCAGCGCCCAGTGCGACAGGCCGAGCAGCGCCAGCGGCACCGTGACCACGAGCGGCACCGCGCTCTGCGCCATGCGCAGGAAAAACAGCCGCCGAAAGTCGAGCGCACGCCGCAGCAGCGCCATGGCGACGGACGTAAACGCCGTCACCGGCAGCTGCGCGCACGCGAGCGCGACCACCGCACCATAGCCCGGGCTGCCCGCAAACGCGGCGATCGGGTCCCGCAGCAGGCAGATCGCCGCCCACAGCAGCAGCGAAAACGCCAAATTCGTCCAGAACGCGACGTCCGCCGCGTCCCGCCGCTCGCCGTCCTCCAAAAACTCGTGCTGGATCAGGTATTTTTGAAAACCGGCGTCGGTAAACAGGTCGGCAAAGCTCGTGACCATCATCGCCGTGGCCAGCACACCGTACGCCGCCGGCGCGACGAGCCGCGCCAGCAGCATGTTGACCCCCAGGCTGGCCAGCTTGGCCGCCACCTCCGCGCCTACGGACCACCGGGCCGCCCCGGCAAAGCGGCGCTGCAGCTCCCGTTCCATGCGCTACTCCCCGCCCCCTTCGGCGCCGTCTGACACGCCCGGCAGGCGCAGCTGCCGCCCGAGCAGCAGGTCTCCCGCCTCGGTATAGTCGTCGAAAAACCCGCCGCCGTCGAACAGCGTCAGCTCCCCGACCTTTACGCCGTCCGGCGTGTCATACAGGTCCACGCGCAGCTCGGCAAAGCCCGTGCTCAACCGCTCGGCCACGCGCAGCATCTCCGGAAGCGACGGCGGCAGCGCCATTTCCGGCGCCGGATGCCGCTCCATGAACCGCGTCACGGGCAGCGGCCTGCCGTCGCGGTCGAAATACCAGTACTGCGGCCGCCCCGCCGCCCGGCCGATACACGCCACCACGGCAAAGGCGCGGCCATCGAAACACTGGAGCTTATAGTCCACCGGCAGCGCGCCGTCCGCCCCTCCCACAAACGCCTCCGCAATCACGCGCGGCGGCACCTCGGCATACGGCCACTCGCGCCACAGCGACGCATAGTCGCGCCGGAGGTGCCTGTCCAGGAACCGCACGGCCCGCCGCCCGTCCTCTCCGTCCCGCAGGATGTAGACGCCGCCGGAATCGTTCGTCGTCTTCAGCACGCACGGGCGCGGCAGCGCCTGAAAGTCGATCTGCTCCGGCCGCTCCCACACGCCCAGCAGCGGCACGAGATACGCCGCGCCGACGCGCGATTCCACAAAGCCGCGCGCGGCCAGCTTGTCCGTCACCGTCACATAGCGCGGGTCGCGGTCGTGCAGCTTCATCCAGTTCAGCTTTTCGTTGAACGTGCGCGGATGGTCGAAATCCGGCTTCCGGCCGAGCAGCGCCCGGTACATCCGCCTGAGGTACGGCTCGTCCGCCATGCGCCGGAACAGGCCGCGCATGGCCAGCGGCACAAACAGGCGACGCGGGTTTTTGAGATACGTCCAGTACGCCGTGCCGTCCCGCTCGTCCCCGCCGCGCCGCATGAGGCGCGAAACGCCCAGCAGCAGCGCGATCGGCACCAGCTGCGGCCGCTCGTAATACGTGACGAGCAGCAGCTCCATCAGCATCTGCCCCACGACCACCGTCACCACCAGCCGCACGGCCGCGTTCCGCCCCGCGCGGCGCGCCGCCCGCACGAGCTCCATCACAAGCGGCGCATAGAACAGCAGGAGGGCGGGCACGCCGCCGGAGACGAGCAGCTCGATATAGTTGTTGTGGGAATAGGTTTCGCGCGTCACGCCGTTGAACCGGAAGCAGTCCAGCCCCCACCCGGTCAGCGGCCGCTGCACGAACATCGACCACCCCTGCCGCAGGAACGACAGGCGCTCGGTCAGCGAGCCCTCCTGCGCGCCCTCCACCGAGAACATCGCCTGCACCATGCGCACAAACCGCGAGCCCAGCAGGTCGTAGAGCGCGGGGATCAAGAACACCGCGGCAAGCAGCAACAGCAGCAGCGCCAAAAGCAGCAGCAGGTTGCGCCGGAAGTGCCTGCGGTCCTGCCAGAGCAGGTAGCAGCCGGGCAAAAACACGATCAGCAGCATGCCCTTGCGCGAGCCCGTGAGCAGGATGGCCACGAGGAGCAGCAGTACCGGCAGCGCCTCATACCACCGTTTGCGCGTGCACAGCCGGTGGATGGCAATGGCATACCCCGTCGCGGCCATCATGGCCACGTCGTTCGGGTTGATGCCGGCCGTCGTGCCGAGGCGCTGCTCCAAAAGCACGTCCCGCTCGGCCAGCGCCACATACAGCACGAGCCCCAGGCAGGCGGCGAGACAGGCCAGCAGGCTCGCCTCCGCGTCGCGCCGCTGCACGACGAGCTGCTGCACGACGAACACGAACCCCAGCCCCACGCACATCGTCCTGCACATGGCCAGCGCCGTGGGCCGGTCGGTCGCCCAGCCCGCCAGCGCGCCCACAAGCCCCCAAACGATCAGCAGCGCATACCCGACATACCAAACCGAAAAGTATGCGCGCGGGCGCACGGCAAAGCGCACGAGCGCCAGCAGCAACAGCAGCCCCATGCCGGCCGTGGAAAACGCCGTATGCTGAAAGGTAAACGTGGTGAACAGCCCGAGCGCCAGGCCCGCGTCGCACGCAAGGTCGAGCGCGCGCATCCACCTATCGCGACGAACAGCAGCTTGCAAGATACTCCCTCCATTCTCCGGCCACGCGCCGGACATCCAGCCGCGTTGCAATGTCCCGCGCCTGCCGGCCGAGCGCCGCCGCAAGCGCCGGGTCGTCCGCAAGGCGCGAGAGCGCGGCGGCAAACGCCTCCGCGTCGCCCACCGGCGCCAGCAGGCCGTTTTGCCCGTGCTCGATCAGCGCCGCCGGCCCGCCGCACGGGCAATCCGTCGCCACGCACGGCAGCCCCAGCGCCATCGCCTCGATCAGCGCGTTCGGCATGCCCTCAAACGCGGAGCTGAGCGCAAACAGGCCCGCGCGGCGGATGCGGTCCGCCACATCCGGGCAGGCGCCGAAAAACGTGACCATCCCCGCCGGCAGCAGCGCGCGCGCCTGCGCCTCCAGCGCCGCGCGCTGCGACCCGTCGCCATACAGGTCCAGCACCCAGTCCGGGTGCGCCGCGTGGAACCGGGCAAACGCATTCAGCAGCAGCGGCACGTCCTTTTGCCTCTCCAGCCGCCCGACGAACGCCACGCGCTTCTCCCGCGGCCCGTCCCACGGCGGGCCGAGCCGCGCCGCGTCCAGCGGGTTGGGCAACACCGCCGCGCGCGCGCGGATGCAGCGGGAAAAATATGCCGCCGCCTGCTCCGTCTGGAAGATGAACCCGCGCGCAAACGGGTACAGCAGCCTGCGCAACGCGCGCTTGACGCGGCTCTCCGGGTGCCTGCGCGGGTCGTTGCGCTCCGACACGGCCACGGGCACGCCGCTGCCGAGCAAAAACAGCACCGTCCACACGTTCACCTTCTCCGGCATGGCCAGCACCACATCCGGCCGCTCCCTGCGCACCAGGCGGCGCAGCGCCAGATATGCGCGCGGGATGCTCCGGCTCGGGCAGGCGCCGCCCGGCAGCATGGGCACAAGGCGCACCCGTTCGTCGAGCGGATAAAACGACGCGCAGGCGTATTCCGTGACGATCGTGCAGCCAATCCCCCATGTGACGAACTGGTTTGCCAGCTGCGCGATCACGCGCTCACACCCGCCGCCCGCCATGTTGTGCGTCACGATGCACAGCCGTTTCATATCCCCGCCTCCTCCCGCAGCAGGCGCACCAGCGCCGCCGCGGTGTCCTGCACGTCATACCCGGCCGCGCGCACCTCGCCCTGCGCCGCCCGGCGTTCCGTTTCATCCGCCGGCGGCGTGTCCAGCAACTGCCGCGCCCAGCGCGCGGCGTCGCGCGGCAAGAATGCGGTGTGCCCCGTCACGTCCGCCTCGCGCGCGACCGCGTCCGCGGCGACGCAGGGCAGCCCGCTGCAGAGCGCCTCGACCAGCGCGAGCGGAAACCCCTCGTGGCGCGACGGCAGCAGGAACGCGTCCATCGCGTCCAGCAGCGCCGGCACATCCTGCCGTGCGCCGGCAAGCACCGCCGCGTCCCGCACGCCGAGCGCCGTAAGCCGCGCCTCCAATTCGCCGCGCAGCGGCCCGTCGCCCACGACCAGCAGGCGCACCCCCGGTTCGCGCCGGCGCAGGGCGGCAAACACCTCCGCGGCAAACAGCGGGTCCTTGGCCGCGCTGAGCGCGCCGACCGTGCCCAGCACGCGCGCGCCGTCCGCAAGCCCCAGCGCCGCGCGCATGTCGCGCCGCAGCGCAGGCGAAAACCGGAACCGCGCCGTGTCCACGCCGTTGTGGCACACGGTAAACGGCCGCCGGCCATACAAAAACCGGCCCGCCGCCTCGCCGCAGGCCAGCCTTCGCGTGGCCAAGGCGTTCATGAGCGGCCGCAACAGGCGGTGCAGCACCGGGTGGTTGCACGCCGTGTTGTGCGCATGCGCAATGCGCACGCGCGCGCCGCCGAGCCGCGCCCCCAGCAGGTCCGCCGCCAGCGTGGCGCTGTTGCCGTGGCACCAGGCCGCGCGGTATCCCCCGCGGCGCACGAGCCGCGCGAGCGCGCGCACATACGCCGCCGGGTTGCGGTTGCGCCCGAGCACGTACAGCACGCCGCCAAAGCCGGCCACGCGCGCGCGGACGGCCTCGCCCGGCTCCTCGATCGTGACCACGTCCACGGGCAGCCCCATGCGCTCGCAGTTTTGCAGCACATACCCGGCGATGCCGCCGCCGCTCAGGCGCACCGTCACCACCACGAGCAGCCGCCCGCTCACCGGCGCGCCTCCTCGCCAAAGGCCGTCAGCACGTCGTTGCCGCCGCCGCACACGCGCCGTTCATACAGCCGCGCGTCGACCAGGAAGCGATACCAGTAACATTCCAAAAAGTGATAGACGAGGCCGGGCACCCCGTCGAGAAAGCCGCCGCAGAACACATATTTGTAGACAAACCACAGCCAGGCGCGCAAAAACATCGGCGCCCGGTAATACAGGCCGAATTTTTTCCGGCGCGTGCGCTGCAGCGCCGCGTCGGTGTTGACCGTCTCGTCCGCGCCGTTTCGATACGCCAGATAATCCTGTTCCTCCCGGATGGCATACCAGTTGCAGCGGGCGATATAGTCCCCGAGATCCTTGCAGTCGCAGTGGATGAACCGCTGCTTGGTGCGGACATAGCCGCCGTCCGTCAGCACGGTGTGCGCGTCGCGCTTGCGGTCCTCAATGCCGCCGTGGCCGCGCCGGAAGATCATGATCTTGCGGCGCTTGCTCCCGCCGTGGCGCAACAGGCGGCCCAGAAAATAGTACTCCGCCTCCATCGACACGCCGTTCACCCCGTCGGGCGCCTCCCGCAGCAACGTTTCACACTCACTGCACAGCGCCGGCGTGAACCGCTCGTCCGCGTCGATGCGCAACAGCCACTCCGTCTCCGCGCCAATGTGCCCAATCGCCCAGTTGAACTGCGCGGCATAATAGGTGAACGCATGCTCGACCACCTCCGCGCCATGCGCGCGGGCAATGGCCACCGTGCCGTCCGTACTGCCGGAGTCCACGACCACCATGCGCGCGGCAAACCCGGCAAGCGAATCCAGGCAGGCTGCAAGGTTGTCCTCCTCATTGCGCGTCAAGATGATCGCCGTCAAATCTGCCATATCGTCACGCCTCCTTGTCGCCGGAACCAGTATACCACAAGCGCACGCCACCTGTCATGCCCCCCGTCCGGGAACCGAAAAACGGCGGGCACCCAAAACCGGGCGTCCGCCGCCATCTCTATCTGTCCATGGCCGCTATTCCTGCAGGGGACGCAGGCGATAGGTGACCACATAGCCGGGCATGTCCTCGCGGTAAAACGCGCGGCGCACGCGCTCCACCGTCTGCCGCCCCGCCTCATAGCTGCCGACGGGCAACAGCGCCGCGATCTCCGCCGTGCCATAGCGCGACAGCACGTCGCCACGCCGCAAGGTGGCCACCGCCACGTCGTACAGCCGCTGCATCTCCGTCTCAAACGCCTCTCCCTGCTGTTCGCCGTCCGGCCCGGTGAGCGTGAGCAGGCACAGCAGCACCGCCGTGGTCGCATGCTCCGCCAGCTTACGCTGCAGCTGATAGATGCCCTGGAACACCGGAAAGTCGCACGCATAGGCGCCGCTGCCGGACTGGTCCAGCGTCAGTTGCAGCGCCTCCATGCCCATCTGCACGCTGTGCTCGGCGCGCAGCACCGTGTCATACGCCGTGCACAACGCCTCCTGCGGCGGTACGTCCGCCCCGTTCGCCGCCGGCTGCGCCCCGGCGTCCGTGCGCGCAAGCGCCAGCATGAGCTCCGCCTGCAGCCGCCCGTCAAACTGTGCGACTTCCGCCACCTGGCGGCAAAGCGTCACGATCTCGTCATAGGCTTCCTGCGCCTTGAGCAGGTCGATCAGCCCATATACGCACTCGACATACAGGTCATGGTAATAGGCGCTGCGGGGCACGATCCAGCTCTGCGCCGCCGTCAACAGCAGCGGCCCGCGATAGAGCGCGATCATGCGCCGGTACAGCGGCATACGCCTTTCGTCGCCGGCCGGCAGCGTTCGCGCCTCCTGCGCCAGCTTTTCAAACACATACACGTCCACCGTGCAGCGTTCCATCTCCGCGTTCCACTGGTAATAGCCCCGCATCGTCAGCACGGAGTGCTCGAGCGGATCCAGCCCCTCGGTCTGCACGATCCGGCGGTACCGGTGCAGCAGCGTGCGCAGCGCGGTGGCCGGGTTGCGGCTCTCCCGATCCGACCAGAGCGCGCCCAGCAGCTCTTCGTGCGGGACAGGACGGCCACGGCGGAGAATGAGATACTCCAAAAACAGATCGGTCTTGCGCGACTGCCGGAGCTGCTCGAGCACCGGCTTCCCATCGGCAAGCACCTCAAGCCCACCAAACAGATTGATCTGTACCTGCAACTGCAAACACCTCTTCTTCCACCTGCGGCCGCGCCCTCGCGGCGCGCCGAGATTTTAATTTGACTTTATTTTATTTAGTATATCAAAATTCCCGGGAATACGCAATCGTCTTTTTTTTGCAAGTTGTTACCAATTTTTCATCCGCTTTTTCATCCGCCGCGCCCGCGTCACAGATACGGCACGGGGTTGTGCGGCACGCCGTCGATGAGCAGCTCGTAGTGCAGGTGCGGGCGGTTGTTCGTACCGTCGTCGAGCGCCGCCAGCGTGGCAACCGCCTCCCCGCGGAACACGCGCTGGTGCAGCTCGACCTGCACCCCGTCGCAATGCGTGAGCCGGGAGACAAACCCGTTTCCATGGTCGATGTCGATCACAAACCCATAGGTGCCGCGCTCGCCGCAATAGACGACCACGCCCTCCTCCGGCGCGAGGAGCTCCGTGCCGGCGCGCGCCTCATAGTCCACGCCCCAGTGTATGCTGCCCTCGCGCGTGCCAAAATAGGAGCTGATGCGCGTGCCCTTGATCGGCGCGGTAAAGTCCAGCCCGTCGGCTGCGCGCCCCGGTTCGCCTTCTTCGGCGCCCGGCTCTTCACGCGGATTTTCCGACTCGTAAGTGCCGGTGCGGACGATGGTTGCGCGCGCCTCGATGAGCGTCTCGCTCACCGGGTCGCTGCCGGTGACCACCTCACCCGCGCGGTAGGTCAGCAGTGTGGTCGTGGCCACGTAAGCCGCGGTACCGACCTGGGACACGACGCGCGTGTCCACCGCCAGCGCCGCATCCGGATTTGACACGACTTCCAGCTCGCAGCCGTATTGCAGCTCGCGCCGCTCCGTTTCAAGCAGCACGGGTACGAGCGACGGCGTTTCGAGCAGCTGTTCCAGCGCGTCCTCCTGCGTCAGCACGGGCAGCTCGCCCGTCGCATCCAGCAGCAGCAGCTCGCAGTCAAACGTCGCGCGCAGCGTGCGCTCCGTCTCCGTCTCGATCCGGCTCTGCTCCAGATAGGCCGTAAGCAGCGCCTCCGCCTCATGCCGCGAGGCAAGCGCCATCACCGGCTTGCGGTCGCACATGAGCTCCACCGCGCCCTCCGGCACCGGATACCGCACCGGCGTCGGCTCCGGCGTCGGCTCGATCTGCAACGTTTCCGGCTCCCGCTCCGTCAGCACGACCGTACCGCCCTGCTCCGCGGCCGCCTGCGCGCGCCGGCGCGTCTGCTCCGTGAGCAGCGCAACAAGGCACAGCCCCGCCACCAGGGCCGCCGCCACCAGCGTGCAGATCAGGGTGATGCCCGGCTTTTTGCGGCCGGTCGTCTCCCTCTTGTCAACCGCTTCTTTCTTGCCTGCCGCTTCTTTCTTGCCTGCCGCTTCTTTCTTGCCGGCCGTTTCCTTTTTGCGGGGCTTTTCCCGCTTGCCGGTCGTTTCCTTCGCGGTTTTTTTCATGCGCGTCTCCGTCTCTATTCCGTCTTGCACCCCGGCCGGGCGCGCCGTGCGTCAGGCCGGGGCAACCGTCAATTCATATCGATACACTTGGCGATACAATAGCCCGTCACGCCGTTGTACGTCACGTACGCCCAGGTACCGGTGATGCTGTGCACCGTGACCGTGTATCCATATCGCATGGACAGCAGCACGGTCGAATCCGACCCGGTGCCGGGCTTGTCGCGCAGGTTCAGCAGCCCGGTGTTGATCGTACCCTGCCCGGTCACCGCCGGCAGCGACGCGCCGGCGCCGGTGCCGGTGCTCACGAGCGTCACATACTTGCCGAACACAAAGCCCTCGAGCCCGGTGTCCTCCACGCGGACGCGATACCAGCTGCCCTCGCTGCCGAGGATGGTCAGCTGCGTGCGCTTGCCCAGCTTGCCGAGGCTCGTGTAGCCGGTGGACGGGCCAGTGCGGATGTTCACGCCGGTGGCGTTGATCTCCCCGCTGCCGATCGTCTCGCCGTCTCCCGTGCCGCTCGCGGTGAGCGTCACATACCGGGCGTACACATAGGCGTCCTTGCCGAGCGACAGCACCCGCACGCGATACCAGCTGCCCACCTTTTCATAGATGCCGAGCGCTTCCGGCCGGTCGAGCTTGCCAAGGCTCGTGGTCGAGGTGGACGGGCCGGTACGGAAATTGACCTGCGTCGCGTTGATCTGGCCGTAGGCCGTAAAGACGGACTCCGTGGGCGCCGGCGTGGCGGTCGGTTTGCCCGTGGCCGTCGGTTTTGCCGTGGCCGTCGTCACCGGCAGCGGGATCTCCGGCGTGGCCGTCGGTTTTGCCGTCGTCCCGCCCGTGGCCGGCGTAGCCGTCGGCTTCGGCGTGGCCGCCGGTTTTACGGTCGTCCCACCCGTGGCCGGGGTGGCCGTGGGCTTTGCCGTCGCCGTGGGCTTTGCCGTCGCCGTCGTCACCGGCAGCGGGATCTCCGGCGTGGCCGTCGGCTTCGGCGTGGCCGTGGCCGGCGCGGCCGTCGCCGCCGGCGGTTTGGCCGCCGCGGTGCGCACCGTCACGTAATTTTTGATGATATAGCCCTCCTGCCCGGTCGCGTCCACGCGCACGCGGTACCAGCCGTCCACCATGGCGTAGATGCTCACGGCGGTGTTCCGGTCCAGCTTGCCGAGGCTGGCCGTGCCGGTCGAGCTGCCCTTGCGCAGGTTCACCGCCGTCGCGTTCACATAGCCGGCGGCGAGCACCGTCTCGGAGGTCATGACCACGTAGTCCGAGTGGATGTAGCCGGTCTGCCCGGTCGCGTCCACGCGCACGGCGTACCACTCGCCCGAGAGGCCGCTCACGGTCAGGATCGTGTTGTTGGCGAGCTTGCCAAGGCTCGTGCTCGCGGACGAGGCGCTGCGCCTGAGGTTCACGGCGCTGCCGCTCACGCGCGCGGTGCCGATCGCGGTGGCCGGGGCCTGGTCGTCCCCGCCGCCCGTCTCGGGCAGGTCTTCCGGCAGCGTGTAGGCATAGCCGGAGAGCGTGGCGCCGGCGTAATAATACGCCAGGATCTCGCGGTAGGTCTTGCCTTCGTTGGCCATCTGCTGCGCGCCGCGCTGGCTCATGCCGACGCCGTGGCCGTAGCGCGCGTGCGTGAGCGTGAACCCGTCGGCTACGGGCGAGGCATAGTAGATGCGCAGGCTCGTGTTTTCAAACAGGCCGGCCTCCGCCATCTGCTGGAAGGAAATCGTGAACGTGACCGGCACCTCGGCGTCCGCCCCCAGCACGTTGGCCAGCGACGGCGTGGGCGCAGGCGTCGGTTCCGGCGTCGGCTCCTGTTCCGGCTCCTGCGTCGGCTCCTGGTCCTGCCGCTGCGCGCCGTCCGGCGTAGGCGTCGGCTCGGACGGCTCGGTGACCGGCTCCGGCTGCTCGCCGCTGTCCGCCACGAAGCGCTGCGCCGTCACGGACAGGCGCGGCGTCACGACCGGGAATACCTCCTCCGTCGCCGATGGCTCCGGCGTCGGCGTTTCTTCCGGCTCCGGCGTCGGCGTTTCGGCCGGCTCCGGCGTCGGCGTTACTGCCGGCTCCGCGCCGGCTTCGCCGGCGACCACCTTCACCACGGCCGTGAACACGGCGTTTTCATGGTCCAGCCCCGCCATGCTGCCCGCCGCGTCGGTGGACACCACATTCGAGATGCGCACGAGCGAATTGTATCCATAGCCGGCCGGAATGGCGTCCGGCTGTTCCAGCGCCGCCGCCAGCGCGTCCATGACCAGCGCGTACAGCGTCGCGTTGCCCACGTTCCGCTCGGTGAACGCCGTGGGGATGAACAGCGTCTCGCGCGGGCTCGCCGGGTTCTTCATGTCGTAATCGTCAAAGCCCTCGCTGTAGCCGGCATCATACGCCGTGCTCGACCAGTTTTCGGAGGGCTTGATCATATAGCCGCCGTTGCTCGCCGAATAGTAACACGGCATGACCGCGCCGCCGAGCAGCAGCACGTCGTTCATCGTCGCGTCCACCGCCTCGATGACGTTGCGGTTGGCGCTGTTGTAGCCCTTGTACACCTGGTCGGTCGACGTGTCGCCGATGTCGTATGCGCCGCTGCGCCCGAGGCGCGGCAGGACATAGTTCTTTGCGGCGATCGCCTGCGCCTTCAGCGCCTCGATCGGGAACGAGTTGCTCATCTCGTGGGCGACCACGCCGTAGAGGTAGTGCGAAAGCGGCACGCGGTTGACGACCACGAGCTCGCCGTCCTCCGCCGTGACCGACAGGTGCCCGAGATAGGAGCGGTTGTAGCCGCCGGCCCGCAGCGTGAGCGTGCCGCCCGTGCGCCCGAGCGTCTCGCGCTCCACGGTCACGCTCGCGCCGGTATACAGCGCGCCGAGCGACGAGTGCGTGACCGTCACCCGGGAGCCGGACGCGCTGAGCGTCAGTTTGCCGCCCGTAAACGTATCGCCCGTCTCCGCTAGGCGGTACGTGCCGGACACCGTGACGGCGAGTTCGGATGCGCCCTGCGTGGACAGCAGCACCCGCACCATGGCCGTGTCTGCGCGCGCCGGCGCGGGCAGCGGCAGGGCGACCAGCGCCAGCAGCACCGCGACCCACAGCGCCAATCTTTTCTTTATCGTCTTTGTAAGCGGGCCTTGCATGGCAAGCGGTCCTTTCTGTTCGGAATGAAGCGCACCGCTGCGGGCGCGCCACGCCGGGGCAGCTGCGCGGCCGGCCGGCGATGGGATGGCCATGGGCGCCCTTCCCTTCGATTGTAGCGAAACAGAAGGGACAAGTAAAGCCCACACGCCCATGGTTTACGGATGTTTCACATTGACGAAATATCCCGTTAATGGTCTACCATCCGCCGGGTAACGCTTACGCGCCCGTCGCCACGCGGGCAAAGGCGCACGCCGGTTCCTCCGCGATGGCCGCGCACGCCGCCGCGGCCGCCTCCGGCGTCTCAAACAGGCCGAACACCGCGCTGCCGCTGCCCGTCATGCAGGCGCCCAGCGCGCCCAGCGCGAGCAGCCGCTGCCGGAGCGTGCCGATCTCCGGCACCAGCGCCTCCGCCTCCGCCTGCAGCGCGTTGCACAGCAGC
>URQH01000004.1 GCA_900549955.1 uncultured Eubacteriales bacterium
GTCCCTATCCTTCTTCTCTTTTTTCCTCCTGTCCAAGATGTATTGTATACCTACAGGCTGTGCTGGTGCAGGATGGAAAAGGGGTTGCATTGCAAGCGGATATGTGGTATACTACCCATGTTGGAATGTGAACTGGCCGAGAGAGTGGGGAAATCCCACTCTTTCGTTTTGAGAGAGCCGGGATCGGCAGAAGGGGAACGCTTTGAAGACGACCGAACTGGTGGAGTCACTCTTGCGGGAGACGGTCGAGTCGCTCGGATTTATGCTTTGCGACGTGGAATTTGCCAAGGAGTATGGCAACTGGGTTCTCACGTTGTATATCGATCGCGAGGGTGGCGTGGATTTGAACGACTGTGAGCGCGTGAGCCGCGCGGTGGACCCGATTCTGGATCGCGAGGATCCCATTGAACAGACATATTATCTGAGCGTGTCATCGCTCGGCCTGGATCGCCCGCTGCGAAAGGACGCCGATTTTACGAGAAACGTGGGCAAGGAGCTGGTCGTCCGGCTGTATGCCCCGTTCGAAGGCAGGAAGGAATGGGTGGGCACGTTGGAGACGTTTGATGCGGAAGCCTTTACGCTTTCTCTCGAGGATGGCCGTCAGATGACGATCAAGCGCAAAGAGGCTGCGCTTGTCAAGCCCAACATCAGATTTTAACGATATAAAAATTGCGAAAGGAAGAGTCACGAACATGAATGCGGAGTTTATTGAGGCGCTGAACGCACTGGAAAAGGAGCGCGGCATTGGCAAAGACATTTTGATCTCGGCCATTGAGGCCGCGTTGATTTCGGCGTACAAGCGCAACTACGGCACCTCTGCCAACGTTCGGGCGGAGGTCGATCCGCTCACCGGAGATATTCAGATATTTGCTTCCAAAACGGTGGTGGAAACCGTAGAAAACCCGCACAATGAGATTTCGCTGGCCGAAGCCAAGAAGGTCAATGCGCTCTATGAGCTGGGAGACGTGCTGGAGGAGGAGATCAAGACGCGCGACTTTGGCCGCATTGCGGCGCAGACGGCCAAGCAGGTCGTTGTACAGCGCATCCGCGAGGCAGAGCGTGGCGTGATCTATGAGGAGTATGTCGAAAAGGAAAACGAAGTGCTGACCGCCATTGTCCAGCGCGTGGAGAAGGGCAACGCCTATGTGGAACTGGGCAGGACGGACGGCCTGCTCACGGCAAACGAGATGATTCCCGGCGAGACCTACGAAAACTCCGATCGCATCAAGGTGTATGTGCTTGAGGTGCGCAAGGACAACAAAGGGCCGCAGGTTCTCGTGTCCCGCACGCATCCAGGTCTGGTCAAGCGCCTGTTTGAACTGGAGGTGCCGGAGATCCAAAGCGGCGTAGTGCAGGTAAAATCCATTGCCCGTGAAGCCGGGTTCCGCACCAAGGTCGCCGTACATTCCACCGATCCGCAGGTGGATGCCGTCGGCGCGTGCGTGGGCCAGCGCGGCGCGCGTGTGGAGCGCATCGTAGCGGAACTGCACAACGAAAAGATCGACATCATCGAGTGGGACGCCGATTCCGCGGTCTACATTGCCAAGGCGTTGAGCCCGGCTAAGGTTCTGATGGTCTATATCAACGAGGACGAGAAGGCCGCTAAAGTGATCGTGCCGGATGCGCAGCTGTCGCTGGCCATCGGCAAGGAGGGGCAGAATGCGCGGCTGGCGGCCAAGCTGACGGGCTGGAAGATCGATATCAAGAGCCAGTCGCAGGCAGAAGAGGCCATGGATGCAATGTTCGAGGAGAATCACCCGGACCCGGATGGAACGGAGGCGTAACGTTTGCCAAAGAAGATCCCCATGCGCATGTGCGTGGCCTGCCGCCAGATGCGCCCGAAACGAGAACTGATTCGGATTGTCCGCACGCCGGAGGGGACGGTGATACTCGACCGTTCCGGTCGTGCGAACGGCCGCGGCGCGTACCTTTGCGACTCGCAGGATTGTTTTCGCCGCGCGGTCAAGACGCGCGCACTGGAGCGTGCGCTGGAATCCAGGCTGGATGAGGATGTTTTGCAATCCTTGCAGGAGGCGCTGCATGCGGGATCGACGGCTGAATGACGCGATTGGCCTGTGCATGAAGGCCGGCCGGTGCCGTTCAGGCGACTTTACCGTGGAGAAGCTGGCGCGCGCGGGCGAAGCCAGGTTGGTATTGCTGGATGCGCAAATCTCGGCAGCGACCCGCGAACGATATGAGCGCCTGTGCAGCCGCGAACAGATTCCCTTGTTGACGATTCAGGCGCTTGGCGCAGCAATCGGCAAACCGGAACGGATGGTTGCGGCGGTCACAGATCAGGGATTTGCCAATATGATACAACGTGCGGCGGCGGATGCGCCAACGCAGGACGAGCATACGTCCAAAACAAACGATCGGGGGCATGAGCAGAATGGCTAACAAAAACTATTTGGACACAGCAAAGCAGCTGCGGGAGGGAGTGAGCGCGCTTCTTGCGCGTATTAACGTCGCGCAGTCTTCGGTGACCGATCTGCTGGCGCAGGTCAAGGAGGCCGAAAAGACTTTGCTGGAGAAGGAGGAGCAGGAGCGGCGTGAGCGTCTGGAACGCGAGCGGCAGGAACGCCTGCGCTCCGTGCTGGCCTCTGATAAGGATCTTGCCGTCCATGTGGGAGGTGTCGATGAGCCGGAGGAAGAAGGCCCTGCTGCCTCAGAGCCTCCGGCGGACGAAGCGACGCCTGCTGCCAATCGCCCCGATACAGTGGTGGCCGAGGAAGCGCCTGCGGCACCCGATTCGACGCCTCCGCGCGTTGCCACGGCGGCCGAAGCACGGGTGCCGGCCGAACAGCCCGCACCTGCTGCCGTACCGGAGATCGAGCGGAAGCCGGTTGAACGCCACAGTGGGTATGAAGCCCATGTGATTGAACCTTCTGCCGGCGCGCCATCGCGCAGGACACAACAGCCTTCGAGCGGCTACCAGCGACCCGCGCAACAGGGCGGTTATCAGCAGCGGCCCGCGCAACAGGGCGGCTATCAGCAGCGGTCTGCGCAGCAGGGCGGCTATCAGCAGCGTCCCGCGCAACAGGGCGGCAACAGACGCGCTGCTGCAACTGCTGTCCCCGGTGGAAAGGAGCGGTCTGGGGGATTTGACTCTAATCGCAGCTCCTACCAGCGCAATTATGACACGGATAAAAAGGCAAAGAATAAGAAAGCGATCCAA
The DNA here is from genome assembly GCA_900549955.1 of uncultured Eubacteriales bacterium. Taxonomy (GTDB): domain Bacteria; phylum Bacillota; class Clostridia; order Christensenellales; family CAG-138; genus Aphodomorpha. Next base: position 3,176 of record URQH01000004.1, read on the forward strand.
AAGGAATCCGGCCCGGACGCCCGCAACTGGGAGGACGATGGCGTCGTGGGCAACCGCAAGGTGAAGCGCGGCAAGCAGCAGCCCGTCCACAGGCCAGAGCCCGTTGTGATCGAAAAGGCGGTGATTACAACGGAACTGATTTCTGTGAAAGAGCTCTCCGAAAAGATCGGCAAGCCGGCGGCGGAGATCATCAAAAAACTGTTCATGCTCGGCATCATGGCGACCATCAACCAGGAGATCGATTTTGATACCTGCGAGTTGATCGCATCGGAGTACAACATTGAGCTGGAGCAGAAGCTGAGTAAGTCGTTTGAGGAAGTGCTGAGCGACAGCGCCGATGAGGAGGATTCGCCGGATCAGCTGGTTGAGCGGCCCCCGGTCGTCACGATTATGGGCCATGTTGACCACGGCAAAACTTCCTTGCTGGATGCGATTCGCAACAGCAGCGTGACGGAAGGTGAAGCCGGCGGTATTACGCAGCACATCGGCGCCTATACGGTCGTCTGCAACGGGCGAAAGATCACGTTTATCGACACGCCTGGTCACGAGGCGTTCACGTCCATGCGCGCCCGCGGGGCGCAGGTGACGGATATCGTCATCCTGGTCGTGGCGGCCGATGATGGCATCATGCCGCAGACGATCGAGGCCATCAACCACGCCAAAGCGGCAAACGTGCCCATTGTCGTGGCAATCAACAAGATGGATCGCCCCGAGGCGGACCCGGAGCGTGTGAAGCAGCAGCTGACCGAATATGGCCTGGTCAGCGAGGAATGGGGCGGCGATACCATTTGCGTGCCCGTCTCCGCGAAGACGCATTTGAACCTCGACACCCTGCTTGAAATGGTCTTGCTGCAGGCCGACGTGCTGGAGCTCAAGGCCAATCCGAAGCGCCTGGCCAAGGGCACCATCATCGAAGCCAAGCTGGACAAGGGACGCGGCCCGATTGCGACCGTGCTTGTGCAGAACGGTACGCTCAAAAAGGGCGATACGATCGTGGCAGGCATGGCGTATGGCCGTGTGCGCGCCATGATGGACGACCGCGGCCGCGTGGTCACTGCGGCCGGCCCGTCCATGCCGGTGGAGGTGCTGGGCTTCAACGAAGTGCCGGATGCGGGCGACATCCTGAACGTGGCGGAGATCGACAAGCTGTCGAGGCAGGTCGTCGAAGAACGGCGCGATAAGCTCAAGGCGGCCCAGCTCAAGAACCTGAGCAAGGTATCGCTGGACGACCTGTTCAGCCAGATGGCCGAAGGCGAGCTCAAGGATCTGAACCTCATCATCAAGGCCGATGTGCAGGGTTCGGTCGAGGCGGTGCGACAGGCGCTTGAGAAGCTGTCCAACGACGAGGTACGCGTCAAGTGCATCCACGGCGGCGTGGGTGCGATTACCGGTTCCGATATCATGTTCGCTTCTGCGTCGAACGCCATCGTCATCGGCTTTAACGTGCGGCCGGATTCGACGGCGCGCACCATGGCGGAGCGCGAAAAGGTCGACGTGCGCACCTACCGCGTCATCTACAATGCCATTGAGGATGTGGAAAACGCCATGAAGGGCATGTTCAAGCCCGTCTATCAGGAAGTGGAGCTGGGGCGCGCTTCCGTGCGCAACACGTTCAAGGTGTCCGGCGTGGGCACGATTGCCGGCGCGTATGTGCAGGATGGCAAGGTGACCCGCAACGCGCAGGTTCGCGTCGTGCGGGATGGCGTTGTGGTGCACGAGGGGAAGATCGCCTCTCTCAAGCGATTTAAGGATGATGCGCGCGAAGTCGCTGCCGGCTACGAATGTGGTATTGGCATCGAAGGCTTCAACGACGTCCAGGAGGGCGACGTGATCGAGGCGTTCATCATGGAAGAGGTTCAGAGATAAGGAGTTGCTATGTCCGCGATTCGCAGCGACAGGATGAACGAAGAGCTGAAAAAGACCATCAGCGAGATCGTGCGCGAGATGAAGGATCCCCGTCTGTCGAACATGACGACGATCACCGGCGTGGAGATCACCCGCGACTTGAAATACGCCAAGGTACGCGTGTCCGTGTATGACAGGCAGGAGCAGGTGCGGCATGAGACGGTTGAGGCGCTCAATCACGCCGCCGGGTTCGTGGCCCGCGAGGTGGGGCAGCGCATGCTGATCCGCCGCGTGCCCGCGCTTCGGTTTTTGCTCGACGATTCCATCGCCTACAGCGTACACATTTCCGAGATACTGAACGAGCTGCAAAAGGAGAGGAAGCCTGAGGATGATTGACCGGGCGGTTCGTTTCCTGCAGGAGCAGGACGATCTGACGCTGATAGCCCACATTTCGCCGGATGGGGACACGCTGGGTTCCTCTTTGGCGCTCATGCGCGCGCTGCGCCAACTGGGCAAGCGTGTGCAGGTCGTGTGTGCCAACCCGGTACCGGCGACGTATCGCTTCTGTCCCCATGCGGAGGAAGTGTTGTTGCCGGATGCGGCGCGCCAGACCGATGCGGTGGTGACGGTTGACTGTGCGGACAAGCTGCGCACCGGGGCCTGCGCGACGCTGCTTGAACGGGCGCGTAATACGCTCAACATCGATCACCACGGCACTAACCATGGCTTTGCCCAGGAAAACTGGGTGGAACATGCGGGTGCGACGGGCGAGCTGATCTATCGCATTCTCGTGCGGCTCGGCGTAAAGCCCGATGTGGAAACGGCGTCGCTGCTGTATGTGGCGCTGGCTTCGGATACCGGCAATTTTTCGTATTCCAACACCACGCCGGATACCTTTCGCATTACGGCGGACTTGCTGGAATGCGGCATCGACCTGCCGGAGCTGAACCGCCGGCTGTTTCGGACCATCCCGTTTCGCAAACTGTTGTTGCAGGCGCGTGCCTTTGCAGGCTGCCAACTGTATGAGGACGAGCGCATTGCCATATCGGCGCTTACACGGCAAGACTTGGCCGCGTGCGGCGCTGTACCCGACGATGCCGAGGGGTTGATTGACAGCCTGCGCGACATTGAAACGGTGGAGATTGCCGCGGTGCTGCGCGAACAGCTGGATGGTCGCATTCACGTCAGTCTCCGTGGCAAACGCGTGGCCGATGTCAGCCAGGTGGCGCTGCGGTTTGGCGGCGGCGGGCATCGACTTGCTGCCGGCTGCGTCATCGCACTGCCGCTGCGCGCGGCGGTGGACGCCGTGCTGGACGCGGCGCGCGAGGTGTTGTTGCAGGGTGAGACTTGATGGACGGCGTCGTAGTGCTGCTCAAGCCGCCGGGCATGTCTTCCAGCAACGCGGTCTATGACGTTCGGCGTATTTTTTCTGAAAAGCGCGCGGGGCACACGGGAACCCTGGATCCGGGTGCGGCAGGCGTGTTGCCCATCTGCCTTGGCCGTGCGACCCGGCTGTTCGATTTTTTTGTCGAAAAGGAAAAGACCTATGTGGCCGAGCTCGCCTTTGGTGCGGAGACCGATACGCAAGATGCGTATGGAACCGTACAGGCACGGTCGGATACTGTCGTTGCGCGCGAGAAGCTGGTTGCCGTGTTGCCGCAGTTTTGCGGCGAAATTACCCAGGTCGCCCCGGCCTACTCTGCGCTCAAGGTGGATGGCCGCAAGATGTACGACCTGGCGCGTGCGGGTGAAGCGGTGCCGGAGCGGCTGCGAACGACGTTTGTAGGGGAAATTGAGATACTGGAAGAGCCTGCGCCCAACCGCTTTTTGTTGCGGGTGCGCTGCTCTCGCGGCACCTATGTGCGTACGCTCTGCGCGGATATTGGCCGGGCAGTCGGCGTTCCGGCGCATATGGCCTTTTTGCTTCGGACGAATTCGGGCCCGTTTTGCGTACAGCAGTCGTGGACGGTGGCGGAGCTTGAGACCATGCGCGAGGCGGGCACGCTGGATCGGGCTGTGCTGACCTGCGAAGAGACGCTTGGCTTTTTGCCTCCGTTGGAACTGGGCGCACACAGAAGAACGCCCTCGATGAACGGATTGCCTACGGGCACAAGCGCGCCGGATGGCGCCGTGCGCCTGTATGCGGGCGGCATGTTTTTGGGGGTTGGCCGTGTCTTGCAGGGAGAAGCCCGGCTTGCGGTACATCTGTATCAGAATGGAGAAGCATGACGAAGGGTAGGGAAAGGGCGGTTGTTGCCCTTGGTATGTTTGATGGCGTCCATGTGGGGCATCAGCGCCTTTTGGACGTCGCGCAGCAGGAGGCTGCCAGGCTGCGAGCCGTCGCGGCGGTATACACGTTTTCCAACCATCCGCTTTCCGTGCTGGGCGGTACGCCCCGGCTGTTGACGGATGCGCAGACCCGCCGTGCGTTACTGCTGGCCGGTGGCGTTGCCGAGGTCGTGATGACCCCGTTTGACCTGGCGCTGGCGCGCAGCACGCCGGAGGCATTTCTCGAGCGGCTTGCGGCGCAGTGGGAACTGGCTGGTGTGGTGGCTGGCTATAACTATACCTTTGGGGATCGTGCAAGCGGCACAGCAGATACGCTGCGCAAGCTTGGACGGGAGCATGGCTTTGCCGTGTTCATTGTGCCGCCCGTGTTGCTGGATGGGACACCTGTCTCCAGCACGCGTATCCGCAGGCTGATTGAAGAAGCGGGCGATGTTACGACAGCCGGGAAGCTGCTGGGCAGGCCATACCGCCTGTCCGGCGACGTGATTGCTAACCGGCAGAACGGAAGACGGTTCGGGTATCCGACTGCAAACATTGCCGTGCAACCGGACGCCGTGCTGCCGCTTACCGGGGTTTATGCTACCCGCGCGCATGCGGGGCAGCGGAGCTGGGTAGCGGTGACCAACGTTGGCACAAACCCCACGGTGCACGGCGATCACGTGAGCGTGGAAACGCATCTGCTCGACTTTGCCGGCGACCTGTATGGGCAGCGACTGTCGGTCGATTTTTATGAAAGGTTGCGGGGCGAGTTTGCCTTTGAAAGCGAGCGGGCGCTCGTCGCGCGCATTGCAAAGGATGTTGAAACGGCGCGCCAACTTTTGGAAAACCGCGCTTGAAAACTTGCATTTGCCTGTTTACAAGGCGAGGCAGATGTGGTAAAATATGAAGAACTTTGAACCGGCTACATGGTTTTGCGATTCTCCGACGCATTACTCTGTTGCCGGGGATACAGAAATAATGGAGGATACCACAATGACCAAACAGGAAATCATCGAAAAGTATGCCTTGCACGAGGGCGACACCGGTTCTCCCGAGGTGCAGATCGCGCTGCTCACCGAGCGCATCAACCACCTGAACGAGCACCTCAAGCTGCATAAGAAGGATCACCATTCCCGTCGCGGCCTGCTCAAGATGGTCGGTCAGCGCAGAGGCCTTTTGAACTATCTGAAGGAAAAGGACATCGAGCGCTACAGAGCGATCCTTGCAAGCTTGAACCTCAGAAAGTAAAGAAATGGGCGGGGCTTGAACCCGCCTTTCTTTTATTTTCTTCGTTTGAGCATTCGCTCTGTGAAATGGGAAGTTTTGAAAGAAGATAAAGGAAAAGAAGGAGCAAAAAAGAGAGATGCAAAGGACATTCGAAGTGGAAATCGGCGGCCGCAAGTGGACCGTCGAGACCGGCAAATATGCCGAGCAGGCCGGCGGTTCCTGCCTCGTGCGCTGCGGAGACACCGCGGTGCTCGTGTGTGCGACCGTGGCCAAGGCTCCGCGTGACGGCGTGGACTTTCTGCCGCTGAGCGTGGAGTTTGAAGAGAAGCTGTATTCCGTGGGCAAGATCCCCGGCGGTTTCATCAAGCGGGAGGGCCGCCCGTCTGAAAAGGCGGTGTTGACGGCCCGGCTCATCGACCGGCCGCTCCGTCCGCTGTTCCCGAAGGGGTTCTATAACGACGTGCAGGTGATCGCCACGGTCCTGTCGGTTGAGCAGGACATTGCGCCGGATGTCGTTGCCATGAACGGTTCGTCGATCGCACTGTCCATCAGCAATGCGCCGTTTGCCGGCCCGACCGGCGCGGTGAGCGTGGCGCTCGTGGATGGCGAGTACATCCTCAACCCCAATTGCGAGCAGCGTGAAAAGAGCCGCCTCAGCCTGACGGTGGCCGGCACGCGCGATGCGGTCATGATGGTCGAGGCCGGCGCCAAAGAGGTGACGGAGGAGGAGATGCTCGGCGCGATCCTGTTTGCGCATGAAGAGATCAAGAAGATCGTCGCCTTTATCGAGGGGATTCAGGCGGAAATCGGCAAGCCCAAGATGCAAGTGGAGATCCACCATCCTGACGAGAAGCTCACCGAAGAGGTGCGCGCCTATGCGTTTGAGAAGGTGGAGTGGGCGCTCGATACATTCGACCGCTATGAGCGCGAGGCGCGCAGCCAGCAGGTGAAGGAGGAGACCATTGCGGCGTTTGCCGAGTCCTACCCAGACTCTGCCAAGGATGTGGACGCCATTCTGTACAACATCACAAAGGAAATCGTCCGCGACAAGATCATCAATCGCCACATCCGCCCGGATGGTCGCGCATTGGACGAGATCCGCCCCATCTGGTGCGAGGTCGGCATTCTGGGCCGTACGCACGGCAGCGCGGTGTTCACCCGCGGCCAGACACAGGTCTTGACCGTGGCGACGCTCGGCACCATCCGTGAGGCGCAGATCCTCGACGGCATTGGCCTTGAGGACAGCAAGCGCTATATGCACCAGTACAACATGCCGCCGTACAGCGTCGGCGAGACGCGTCCCATGCGCAGCCCAGGCCGCCGCGAAATCGGCCACGGCGCGCTGGCGGAGCGCGCGCTGGAGCCCATGCTGCCTTCCGAGGCGGAGTTCCCGTACTGCATGCGCCTCGTGTCCGAGGTCATCAGCTCCAACGGTTCCACGTCCCAGGCTTCGATCTGCGCGAGCACGCTGGCGCTGATGGATGCGGGCGTGCCGATTAAAAAGCCCGTTGCCGGCGTGGCCATGGGCCTGATCAAGGACGATGCGAACGGCAATATCGCCATCATGACCGACATCCAGGGTCTTGAGGATTTCCTGGGTGATATGGACTTCAAGGTGGCCGGTACGCGCGAGGGCATCACGGCCATTCAGATGGACATCAAGATCAAGGGCATCGACCGTGAGATCCTGACGCGTGCGCTGGAGCAGGCGCGCAAGGGCCGCCTGTTCATCCTCGATCGCATGATGGAGACGATCTCCGAGCCGCGCGCTGAGTTGTCGCCCTATGCGCCGCGCATTCTGTCGTTTACGATCCATCCGGACAAGATCCGCGACGTCATCGGCAGCGGCGGAAAGACGATCAACAAGATCATCGCGGACACCGGCGTCAAGATCGACATCGAGGACGACGGCACCGTGTTCATCGCGTCGCCGGATGCTGCGGCGGCAGCGGAGGCCAAGCGCATCATTGACGGCATCGTGAAGGATATCGAGATTGGCGACGTGTATCTCGGCACCGTGGTCAACATCCAGAAATTCGGCGCGTTTGTCAACCTGACGCCCGGCAAGGACGGCTTGCTGCATATTTCGCGCCTTGCCAACAAGCGCGTGGATAAGGTGGAGGACGTCGTACAGCTGGGCGACCAGATTCTCGTGCGCGTCATCGACATCGACAAGCAGACCGGCAAGATCAGCCTGACCCGCAAGGATCTGCTGCCGGCGGATCAGCAGTAATTACAAAAGCGTCCCAAGGGAGGCGCAGCCCCATGCTGCGCCTCTTTGCATAACCGAACAGCCCGGCGAATACGTTAGAGCATACCAAAGCTTTGGAGGTGCGTATGAACCGGGAGCGCAATGTGGACGGGCTGATGAACGCGGTCAACGTGTTCATCATTTTGATCATTGTATTGCTGTATGTGGTAACGGGTACCGGCCTTGGTGACGACGCCATTGCCGCGCTTTCGTCGGATACCGTGTACCGGGGTAGCGGGCAGGGCCTGGTGGCGCTGGAGTGCGCAGTCAGCTGGAACGCCGAGGCGCTGCCGGACATGCTCGACCTGCTCAGCGAGCGCGATGTGCAAATGACGTTTTTCGTCAGCGGAGAGTGGGCGCGGGTCAACGGCTCCATGTTGCGTCGCATGGTGGAGGACGGCCATGAAATCGGCACCATGGGCTACCTGCCCATGCTCGACGGCGACGAGTCGCTCATCCGGTCCGATCTGCAGGCGTCGACAGCCGTCATTGCTTCCGCAACAGGGGTGGAACCGACCTATTACTATTCCGGCCTGCGGGATCGCTCCGTGTCGCTCCGCGCGGCGGATGCGCTTGGCATGACCCACATCATGTGTTCGAGCGACCTGCTCAGCGCGCGCGGCGACGCCGTGGATATCGCTACGCGTGCATCGGAGCATGTGTTTGATGGAAGTATAGTACTGTTCCAACCGACGGGCGCCGCGCTGGAGGCGCTGCCCACGATTCTCGATGCAATCACGGAACAGGGCTACCGGGTGACGACCGTCGGCAACGTATTGAAGCAGTGAGGAGAGCGCAATGACAATCATTCGGGAACTGAAAAACGGCGTACGGGTTGCAATGGAACGGATGGATCATGTCCGTTCCGTTTCCATAGGCATTTGGGTCAATACCGGCTCAGTCCGCGAGGGCGATGACGAAGGCGGCGCGTCGCACTTCATCGAACACATGGCCTTCAAGGGGACGCCTACGCGCACGGCAGAGCAGATTGCGGCGGAGATGGATGCCATTGGCGGCAGCCTGAACGCCTTTACGTCTAAGGAGTGCACTTGCTTCTATGCAAAAGTGCTGGACGAGCATTTGCCCATTGCAGTGGATCTGTTGTCCGATATCACGTTCCATTCGACGTTCGAGGCGGAAGAACTCGAGCGGGAAAAGCGCGTGATCGTTGAGGAGATCCTGATGACGGAGGATACGCCCGAAGATTTGACGGCGGAACGGGCCAACGCGTTGTTTTTCCAGCAGGACCCATTGGCTAGGCCGATCCTGGGCACGCGCGAGAGCGTGACGGCGTTTGACCGCGAGCGGCTGCTGGGCTATCGTACGGCGCACTATACGCCGCGCAACACCGTGGTCGCCTGTGCGGGGCACTTTGAAGAAGAGACGCTGCTCAAGCTGCTCGAGGACAAGCTCGATCTTGCGGCGTCGGATCTGGCTGCCGCCCCACTTCGGCAGGCCTATCCGGGCGGCGCCCGCGCAGAGTGTGTGCAAAAGGACATCGAGCAGGTACACCTGACGCTGATGTTCCCTGGCTTTGCGCGCGATGCGGCCGGGCAGTATCCGCTGGCAATTTTGTCGAACATCATCGGCGGCAGCATGAGCTCCCGCCTGTTCCAGAGCATCCGCGAACAGCGAGGCCTGGCCTATTCGGTCTATTCCTATCCGGTTTTCTATGCGTCGACCGGCACGTTTGCGCTGTATGCCGGTACGGGCGAGGCGCAGGCCGTGGAGGTGGTGAAACTGATGCGGGAGGAGCTGGCGCGCCTGCGTAGCGACGGCGTGACCCCGGAGGAGTTCGACCGGTGTAAGGCGCAGCTCAAGGGCAGCTATCTGTTGGGACTGGAAGGGAGCGGCGCGCGCATGAACGTCATCGGCAAGGTCGCCTTGTTACAAAACCGTGAATATCGGGAAGAGGATACCCTAAACCGCATTGCCTGTGTTACAATAAAGGATGTGGAAGACATGATTCCGACCGTTTTGGACGAGTCGCAGATGTGCGCCTCCTTTGTCGGGCGTGTCGAGCATCAGCGCGATGCGCTATTGCAGTCGCTTAAGTAAGCCGGCGATGCCGGGTAGGGGGGAGGCAATGACCATGGACAAGCTGGAACGGATTTTTGCGATGCAGCAGGCGCTCAATGACGATATCCAAACGCGCCGCCATCTCAATTTTACGCAGGAGGAATGGCTCCAGAAGACGATCCTGGCGACGATATCCGAGCTGGCCGAGGTGCTGGACGAGACCAATTTTAAATGGTGGAAAAACCATCAGCCGATTGACGAGCAGGCGCTCAAAGGAGAGCTTGTGGACGTGTTGCACTTTTTTATCAGCCTGTGCCTGCGCAGCGGCATGGACGCGGACGAGCTGTACCGCCTGTATTGTGAAAAGAACCGGGAGAACTTCGACAGGCAATACGGCCGTTCGGAGAAAAAGGGATACGAGGTCGAATAGAGATGGCCAGACAGCGCGTTCGCCTGCGCGGCAGGTTTTTCCTGATTTTATTTGGCATGATGGGTTTTGTGGCCCTTGGGATTGTGCTTCTTACCGGCAGCGGCGGCACGGCCGAAGCGCGGTACGGCGATGTAACGGGCACGATTGACATGACCGCTGCGATCATTCGCGACGAGTCCACCGTTTCGACAGACCGGTATGAAAAGATCATCTTTTCCGTGGTAGAGGGGCAGTCGGTTGCCAACGGCGCACAGATCGCCCAGGTGTTCCGCCTGGGCTACCAGGATGAGAGCACCGTGACGCTGCTGCGTCTGCAACGGGAGATCTATGAATACCAGAAGAGCATGATCGGTGCGGACGCAGCTACGGGGCTTGCCGACATTGAAACGCGCATTGCCGATCTGGAAGCGCAAATTCGGGATGCGGCGCGCGGGGACAGCGACGCCGACATGCTGCAGCTGGAGCAGTCGCTCAAGAGCTTGCAGACTGAACGGGCTACCTATTTGCAGAACAATGTCCAGGCGGACGCCACGTTGACGTCTCTCTACAGTAGCCTGGCAGAGCAGGAAAACGCGCTTTCCAACTGGACGCGCAATATCGTCAATTCCGCGGGTAACGGTGTGGTGAGCTTTTATTTTGACGGGTACGAACGCGTGCTCAACGCTTCACAGATCGATACCATCAACGCCGCGCTGATCAACAGCGTGGTCAGGGGCGGCAACACGGCAAGCAGCCTCTCTACTACAACGTCTGAAACGCCGCTTTACCGGCTTGTGCAGAACACACACTGGTATATCGCGTTTGTAACGCGTGCAGACGAGCCGATGCGCACGACGGCGGGGGAACAGTATTACGTTGTATTTGACGATTATTCCACGTTGACGTACCAGGGCACGGCGCTGGCGCCCATTGTGACGGAATCCAGTGTGGTGAACATTCTGGAATTTAATGTGGATATTGGCGACCTGCTTGACATCCGCACGGTCAACGCCATCGTTACCAAGTCTGCGCAGGGCGTGATGGTGCCAGTGGACGCCATCGCCTATGAAGCAGGCATCCCATCCGTCGAGGTGCAGAGCGGGGAGGCCACCTATCGCGTGACAGTCAACATTCTGGCGGCGGACGAGGACAACGCCGTTGTCGCCCCGGTCAACGCCAGCGACACGCTCATTTCGGGACAGAGGATTATCAAGCCATGAGTACCATCGTAGAAAATCTGCAACAGGTGCGCGAGAGAATGGAAGCGGCCTGCGCCGCGGCTGGACGCAGTGCGGATGCGGTTCGACTGATTGCCGTAACCAAGTTTGTCGATGTCGCCCGTATTGAAGAGGCGGTCGCCGCAGGCGTGCGCGAGGTGGGGGAAAATCGCGCGCAGGAGCTAACGGAAAAGTTAACTTTTTTTGAACAGCATGGATGCGACGTTCATTTCATTGGACAACTACAAACGAATAAGATAAAATACGTTTGTGGCGCTGTTAAGCTGATTCATTCCGTGGATCGTCTGCCGCTTGCGCAGCAGCTGCAACGCCGTGCCGCGTCGCTTGGGCTGGTGCAGGATGTCCTGCTGCAGGTCAACGTGGGCGACGAAGCGCAAAAGGGTGGAGCAGCGGTGGATGCGCTGCTGCCCCTGCTCGAGTCCGTGGCGCAGTTGCCCAATTTGTGTGTGCGCGGCCTGATGTGCGTACCGCCGGCGCTGCCGCCGGAGCAGGCACGCGCGTATTTTGCCTCCCTGCGCGAGCTGCTGTTTACCGCGCACAACCGGTTTCCCGAATTGCCGCTTACGGAATTGTCCATGGGCATGACACACGATTTTGAAGCGGCCATTTTGGAAGGAGCTACCATGGTGCGCGTTGGCACAGGGATTTTTGGCGCACGGAGGACATAACACCTGGTCACAATTCTGCCGGTGCAGAATTTTCGATGGATATTTTTGATCGGAGGAGTCTGGATGGCGAGCCTGTACAACAAGTTTTTGGATTTTATCGGCATTGAAGAGACGGACGATATCGACGAAGAAGATTCGTACTATCGGGACGAGCCTCCGGCCCGTCGTGGCAACGACAACGTCGTCAATTTCAACAACCGGTCGTCTGCCGCGCAAGCGCCCGCACGCCGCGGGCATGAGCGCGCATCGCAGCAGCCGGCTGGTGGCGGCCTGCCGGTGTCCGGCGGCATGAAGATGATCGTCTATCATCCCGTCAGCTATGAAGATACGCAGAACATCATAGACAACATCAAAAACCGAAAGCCGGTCATCGTCAACATGGAAGAGCTGGAGATCGATTGCGCACAGCGCATTCTGGATTTTCTCTCCGGCGCCGTCTATGCGCTCAATGGCACCATGTCGAAGATTTCCCGGGGCATCTTTGTCGTTGCGCCCAATAATTATGACGTGGTGGGCAACGGCGAAGATGAGTACGACATGTAACGGACAGGTGCGGAATTCGGCATGACCAAGATCGAGGACATCGTCAAAAAGGAATTTTCCCGCTCGTTCATGGGCTATGACATGCGCGAGGTGGATTATTTTCTGGACGAGATCATCGAGCAGATGGAGACGTATGAGCGCGAACGGCAGGAGATGCTGACGGCTATGGAGTATCTGCTGCGAGAGCTTGAGCAGTTTGACGACATCGCCGACGAGGCCGAAAAACAGCTGCATGATGTAGACGGCGGACAGGCCGCTGCTTCGGATGCCAGCCGCGCGCGTCGCCGTTCGACGCGCGTCCATCCGGTTGTCCCGCCGGCGGATCCTGCCGAGGAGCCGCCGGAGACGGCGGCGGAGGACGAGCCAATCGTGCTCGAAGAATTTGAGGTGTATGCCGCAGCGCCGGTGGAGGAGGCAGTACGGGAGAACGGTTCAGACGCCCCAGAGGAGCCGGATGCGCCTGATGAGCCTGACGCGCCGTCGGAAGCGGGTGCTACAGACACGCCTGACGCGAGCGAACAGCGCAAGTGTGAGGAGACGGCGGTGGAGCGGGAGACTGCTGTCGCTGACGACGACGCCCGTTCCCAAGGCGAGGAGCCAACCGACTGTGAAGAAACGAACGCCAATTAACACCATACCGCCCATGACGAAGACCGAGCTGCGCGAACTGGGTATCGAGCAGCTCGATTTTGTGTACATTTCCGGCGATGCCTATATCGACCATCCGAGCTTTGGCACGGCGATCATTGCGCGCGTTCTGCAAAGCCACGGCTATACCGTGGGCATCATTGCCCAGCCCGACTGGACGGACGTGCAGGCGTTTCGCCGGTTGGGCTGTCCAAGGCTTGCGTTTCTCGTCTCTTCCGGCAATATCGATTCCATGGTCAACCACTATTCCGTGGGCGGCCGCCGACGCACCGAGGATCTTTATTCTCCGGGCGGTCGCGCCGGGCTGCGGCCGGATCGCGCTGTGATCGTATACGCAAACCGTTGTCGGGAGGCCTATGCGCATGTCCCGGTGGTGATCGGCGGGCTGGAGGCCAGCTTGCGGCGCTTTGCGCACTATGACTACTGGGATGACCGTGTACGCCATTCCATCTTGTATGACGCCGGCGCCGACCTGTTGCTTTACGGCATGGGGGAGCGGACGATCGTCGAACTCGCGGACGCGCTTGAACGGGGATGCCCTGTACGCGAGATTCGCTCGATCCGCGGCTCCTGTTTTCGTGTCAATCGCCAGGATGAGCTGCCGGTGGGCTGTTTGCTGCTACCCTCCTACGGCGAGGTAGCGGGCGACGTATGCGCCTATGCGCGGGCCTTTCAGATGGAGGCCGGAGAACAGGACGCGTTGCGCGGCAAGCCGCTGGCGCAGGCGCATGAAAAGGGGTATCTGGTGGCCAACCCGCCGGCACGGCCGCTGAGCACGGAGGAACTGGACGCCGTGTATGCGTTGCCGTTTACGCGCCGTCCGCACCCGATCTATCACGATCCGATACCGGCGCTCGATGAGGTGGCGTTTTCGGTAACTTCGTCGCGTGGGTGCTTTGGCGGCTGCAGCTTTTGTGCGCTCACGTTTCATCAGGGGCGCGTAGTGCAGGCGCGCAGCCATGATTCCATCGTAACGGAAGTGCGCCGTCTGACGCATGATCCCGATTTTAAGGGCTATATTCACGACGTGGGCGGCCCCACTGCCAATTTCCGTGAGCCGGCGTGCGATAAGCAGCGCCGCGTGGGCGTTTGCCGTGACAGGCAGTGTATTGGCTTTACCGTCTGTCCGAATCTGCGCGTCACGCATACGGACTATGTCGCGCTCCTGCGCAAGCTGCGCGCGGTGCCCGGCGTGAAAAAAGTGTTCATCCGTTCCGGCGTCCGGTATGATTACGTGATGTATGACCGGGACGATACCTTCCTGCGGGAGTTGATCCGGCACCACATCAGCGGCCAGCTCAAGGTGGCGCCGGAGCACGTGTCCGATCGGGTGCTGCAGTATATGAACAAGCCGCCCCATGCGCTGTACGAGCGGTTTGAACAGCGTTACCGCCAGCTAAACTGCAACGAAGGACGCAAGCAGTATCTGGTGCCCTATCTGATGTCGTCGCATCCGGGCGCGGAGCTGTCCGACGCAATCGAGCTGGCGTGCTATCTTAAGAAAAAGGGCCTGCGGCCGCAGCAGGTACAGGACTTTTACCCGACGCCCGGCACGCTCTCTACCTGCATGTATCATACCGGCTTGGACCCTCGCACGATGCAGCCGGTTTATGTAGCAAAGACGCACCAGGAAAAACGCATGCAGCGTGCGCTGATGCAATATTTCCTGCCACGCAATTTCCCCATTGTCCGGCAGGCGCTGCGCCAGGCGGGACGCGAGGATCTGATCGGAACCGGCAGGGAGTGCCTGGTTCCGCCGGAAAATCGCCATCCTGAGAAGAATGCTGTTGACAAACGGAGGCACAGCAGATAAAATAAACGATGGTCGTATTTTCGGAGGATTGGCTATGGAACTGCTGGTTGCATCGGCGCTCAAAGCGGTTGGCGAACCATTTGCGTTTTCGCTGACCGAGCAGGTGCCCCCACAGCGGTTTGGCGGCCGGCTTGTCGAGTTCGATGCGCCGCTTTCCGTTGCGGGCCGGTATGTGTTCGACGGCAAGGCGTTTGCAGTGGAAGGCACGATTGACACGCGTCTGCGTTCGGTGTGCGCACGCTGTGCCGAACCCTTTACCGAACCCATGACGGTGGCGTTTTCGGAGCGCTTTGTCAAGGCGGCCGACTGTACGCCGGATTCCGAAACCTATCTCTATGAGGGAGATCGGCTCTGCCTGGATCAGGCTGTGATGGACAACCTGTTTCTGCAATTACCGCTGACAAGTGTTTGCCGACCGGATTGCAGGGGACTTTGCCCGATTTGCGGCGTCAACCGCAACACGCATGCCTGCTCCTGTGATCCGGAGCGGCCGACCGGCGCGTTTGCCGCGCTGCATGAGATTCGAAATGATCATTAAGGAGGTGTAATCATGGCGGTACCCAAGAGAAAAACTTCTAAGGCGAGACGGGATTCGCGCCGGGCGAACAACTTTAAGCTCGAACAGCCGAATCTGGTTGAGTGCCCGCAGTGCCACGAGCTCAAGACGTCGCACACCGTATGCAAGAAGTGCGGGTATTACGATGGCAAGCTGGTCGTCGACATGGAACAAAAGGAAAAGAAGAACGCGTGACCGCGCGTTGCACCATTGTTTCCGTGAACACCGTCTTTTTGAATGCAAGGGAGACTTTCATCCTGCTGGGTGAGGGTCTTTTTTCCGTTGCCTGAACGGCCTGTTGGCCTTGCTGGCAACGAACTGGACGATAGGGGGAGGATTGAATGAGGATTGCCGTAGATATCATGGGTGGGGACCATGCGCCTGACGCGGTGTTGGAAGGGTGTATGGCGGCCCTGCCGCGGCTGACGCCGGAGACGGAACTGCTGCTTTTCGGAGCGGAGTCTGCCATACGCAGCTATCTGCCCAGAACGGAAGATGCCCGTTTGCATGTTTGCCCGACGAGCGAGATCGTTGGCTGTGATGAATCGCCCACGCGCGCCATTCGCGCGAAAAAAGATTCTTCGCTGGTGCGCGCCGTGCAGGCGGTTGCCAACGGTGAGGCGGATTGCGTGGTTTCGGCCGGCAACACCGGCGCGCTACTGGCCGCGGCGACGCTGATTATCCGCCGCATTGCGGGCGTCAAGCGTCCTGCGCTGGCGCCGCTGTTGCCAACGGTCAACGGTGGCCACGTACTGCTGCTCGACAGCGGTGCAAACACCGATTGTAAGCCCGCGTATCTGCAGCAGTTTGCGCTCATGGGCGCCGCGTACATGATGTGTGTGCACGGTCTTCCACAGCCGCGTGTCGGCCTGCTCAACAATGGCGCCGAGTCGGAAAAGGGAAACGAGCTGACAAAGGCTGCCTATGCGCTGCTGGAACAGACTCCCATCCGTTTTGCCGGCAATTGCGAGGCACGGGATGTGCTTTTTGGTGATTTTGATGTCGTCGTCTGCGACGGATTTGATGGCAATGTGCTGCTCAAGGGGATCGAGGGGACGGCCGGCGCAATGATGACGCTGCTACGTCAGAACCTCAAGCTCTCGCTGCGAACCAAATTGGGCGCAGCGCTCGCCATGCCGGCGTTCCGTGCGCTCAAGCATGCGCTGGACTATACCGAGCAGGGCGGTGCGCCGCTGCTGGGCGTGAAGGGCGGCGTCATCAAGGCGCACGGGAGCTCCAATGCGAAGGCGTTCTCCAACGCGCTGCTGCAGGCCGAACGGCTCGTGCTGGGCGATGTGACGGGGCGGATCGAGGCTGCGCTTGAATCGCTGCCGGCTGAGGATTGACAGAACCCGTTGCTTCATATAAAATAGCTTCATCTTGGCACATCCATTGATCGGTATGTACAAGATGACTAAGATCGTGAAAGACAGTATTGGAGAATGAGAGGGAGATATCATGTATTTTGATAAGGTGCGCGAGATTATCACTCGCCAGTTGGACATCGACCCAGAGTCGGTGAAGATGGAGAGCCGACTGATCGACGACCTTAAGGCGGATTCGCTGGACATTGTCGAGCTGGTCATGGATCTGGAGCAGGAGTTTGATGTGGAGATCCCCGACGAGGATCTGCCAAAAGTGCAGACCGTTGCGGATATCGTCAATTTTCTCGAAAACCGCTGAGCACTTGCTCTGCCGGGACGCCCGCATCGCATGGTGCGGGCCGTTTTGTTGGGAAAGGAGAGAACATGGAGGATTGGGCACTGTCGCTGGACGCACTGCAACAGGCCATTGGCTACTCGTTCCGCGAACCGAAGCTGCTGATGACGGCGTTGACGCATTCGTCCTTTGTCAAGGGCGATGGCGCGAACGCCGATCACAACGAGAGGCTGGAGTTCCTTGGGGACGCGGTGCTGGAGCTGTCTGTCAGCGAACGTCTGTATCAGGAATACCCGGAGATGGACGAGGGGGCGATGACGCGGCTGCGCGCGCGGCTCGTGTGTGAAAGCGCGTTGTTTTTGGCGGCCCAGCCGATCGGCCTTGCGGCCTGCCTGCGCCTTGGGCACGGGGAGGAGCGTTCCGGCGGGAGGGACAAGCCGTCCGTCGTGTCCGACGCGCTGGAGGCGCTCATCGGCGCCATCTATCTCGATGGGGGCCAGCAGGCAGCCCGGGCCTTTGTGGAGGCGCACGTGGTCGAGCGGCTGGAGCTGTCGTCGGTTGCGTCACAGGACAAGGATTATAAGACGCGCCTGCAGGAACATGTGCAGAAACAGCACCTTGGCCGGCTGCGCTATGAGCTGGTCGGCGCCGATGGACCGGAGCACCACAAGGCGTTTACCATGCGTGTATTGCTCAACGACCAGGAGATTGGCCGCGGCGAGGGCGGCACGAAACAGCGCGCCGGACAGCAGGCGGCACAGCGCGCGCTGCAGCAAATGCTGGCGCCGCAGGACGGGGGAGGGACTGCGCCTTGCGACTGAGCAGACTGGAGATCAATGGGTTTAAGTCCTTTGCCCGCAAGACGGAGCTGGTCTTTGGCAACGGCATTACAGCTGTCATTGGACCGAACGGCAGCGGCAAGAGCAACATCGCAGACGCCGTGCGCTGGGTGCTGGGCGAGCAGAGTGCACGTGCCCTGCGCGGCACGCGCATGGAGGACGTTATTTTTAACGGCACACAGCGGCGCCGCGCGCAGGCCTATTGCGAAGTGACGCTCACGTTCGACAATGCCGACGGAGCCCTGCCGGTTCCCTTTTCCGAGGTGGCCGTCACCCGACGTGTCTACCGCAGCGGGGAGAGCGAATACTGTCTCAACCATACGGCGTGCCGGTTGCGGGATATTTTGGAGCTGTTTCGCGATACGGGCATCGGCAAGGACGGCTATTCCATCATTGGGCAGGGCAAGGTAGATGAGATCCTGTCCAACAAGTCGGAGGAACGGCGCGCGGCGCTGGAGGAAGCGGCGGGCGTCATGCGATACCGCGTGCGCAAGGAAGAGGCGGCCCGCAAGCTGGAGCACACGGAGAAGAACCTGGAGCGGATCGACGATATCCTGACGGAACTGGGCGACCGCCTGCAGCCGCTGGAGGAACAGAGCGCTGCGGCGCGCGCGTTTTTAAAACTGCGCGACGAGCTGCGCGACCTGGAGGTCAACCTGTTTCTGTATCAATATGACCGCAACCGGGAACGGTTGTCGAGCCTGGAATCGGCCATCCGCCAGATGGAAGAGGAAGAGGCGCAAAACGAGGCGCTTTCCGCCGAATTGCAGACGGAAGCGGATGCACTGGAGCGGCAGGTTGCAGAACTGGACGCGACGCTTTCCGAACAGCAAAACCGGCTTGTCTCCCTGCTGTCCGGCGTCGAGACGCACGTGGGTGAGTGCAACCTGCTGCTGGAGCGCAGGGAGCATGCCAAAGCGGAGTTGCAGCGTTTACAAGCGGAGCGCGATCGCCTGACAGAGCGAAGCGAAGAGCTGGGACAAACGCTTGCTGAGATGACCTCCGATACGGCGGGCGAAGCGGCCATGGCGCAGCTGACGCGGGACATCGCCGCCGCGGAGGCATCGCTTGCCGCACAAGATGCTGCGCTGCTCACGGCAGAAGCCGAGCTGGAGCGCAGGAAAAACGAGATGATGGAGGCCATGAACCGGCTGGCCGATGCCAAGAGCGGTTCCTCCCGCTTTGACGCGATGGCCGCCGCCATAGCGGAGCGCCTGGAGGCGATTGCCCGGCAGTGGACGGAACAGACTGGCGCGCGCGCTGCGCTGGAGACGGAATATACCGAGGCGCAGGCAGAACTTTCAGAGCTGACGCAGGCCCGGCAGACGCTGCAGGGAGAGCTGGATACCGCCCTGCAAAACCGCGCCGCGCTCGAGAAGCGGCATGCCGACGCGGTCGCCGAGCAACACGGCCTGGAGCAGGAGACCGGCTCCATGCGCTCGCGCCTGCGCGTATTGCGCGAAATGGCCAGGTCGCGCGAGGGATATTATACGAGCGTCAAACGCCTCATGGACGATGCTGCGTGCGACAAGCAGCTTGCCGCGTCCGTTGTCGGCATCGTGGCAGAACTCATCCATGTGCCGAAGCGATTTGAAACGGCCATTGGCATGGCGCTGGGTTCCTCGCTGCAAAACATCGTTACGCCGACGGCCGAGGACGCCAAATATGTGATCGAGTATCTGCGAAGAAAGGACTATGGCCGCGCGACGCTGCTGCCCATCTCCCTGTTGCATCGCAATCCGGCGAACGAAGCCGAGTTGCGGCAGCTGCGCATGGAACACTGCCTTGGATTGGCGTCGGAACTGGTCGAGTGTAACGACGAGATGCGCCCGGTCGTCGAATACCTGCTGGGCAGGACGGCGGTCGTGGAGGATCTTGCGGCCGGGATCGCCTTGAAGAAGAGGACCGGCGGCGCGTTTCATATTGCCACGCTGGAGGGCGACATCATCAGCACCGGCGGCGCCATGAGCGGCGGCAGCCAGCAGAAGCGCAGCTTTTCCCTGCTCGGACGCGAGCGGGAAATGGAGGAGCTGCAACAGGCGCTGCAGCAGAAGGAAGCACGCCTGGAGACGCTGCAGGGCACATGCGAGGAGCTGCGCAAGGCGCTGCTGCTGGCCGACATGCAGGCGGACGCCTTCCGCGCGGAATTGCATGAAAAAGATCTGGCCATTACGCGCCAGAGCGAGAAAGTGGACATCATCGACCGCGACCGCGCGCGGGCCGAGGAACAGGCCGGGCAGCTCGAAGAAGAACGGCAGCAGCTCGACGAAAACCTGGCCGATATCCGCCGCCAGCGGGAAGAGAGCGTGGCGCTGCAGCGCGACATCGAGTTGGGCAACGCAACGTCTCGGGAGGATGTGCAGCGGACGCAGGCAGCGCTGGCCGAAAAGCGTGCGGCGCGTGAGGCGGCGTCAAAGCAGCTGACGGAGCAGAAGGTGCGCCTGATGGCGCTACAAAAGGAGCGCGACGCCGTGCAGGCCGAGCACAACCGGCTGGCTGCCGAGCAGGACGCGGTAAAGAACGCCATTCTTGCGCAGGAGACGGCGATACAGGAGACGACCGGGCAGATTGCGGCCGCCGAGCGACGCCTCGCGGAGATGCAGCAGGACGTGCAGGCCGAGCAGGCGCAAGCGGGCGCACAGAAGGAGCAGCACCGCCGACTGGAGGAAGAGCGGGCTGCCCGTGCCGACTCACTCGCGCAGCTGCGCAAGCGCCGCGAGGAAGCATTGCAATCCACACGAGAAATTGGAGAGCGCAAGCACCGGCAGGAGCTGCAGAAGAGCCGCGCAGAAATGGAGCTGGCCGGCATGCAGGACCGCATTTGGGAGGAGTATGAGCTCACCTATGAAAATGCCCTTCCCTACCGCCACGACATCCCCATCGCCGCGTCCGGAACTCGCGTGAATGAAATCAAGGCGGAGATCCGCGACATGGGTGACATCAACCTGAGCGCCATCGAAGATTACCGCGCCGTTTCAGAGCGGCATGCGGCGCTCGCGGCCCAGAGTGCGGATCTGCGGCAGGCAAAGGCCGATCTGGAAACGCTGATCGCGGAGCTTACCGACACGATGCAGGATGAATTCTCCCGGCAACTGCACGTCATCCAGCAGAACTTTACCCGCGTGTTTGCGGAGCTGTTTGGCGGCGGGTATGCCGAGTTGCGCCTGTCCGACGAAAAGGACGTGCTCGGGTGTGATATCGACATCATTGCGCAGCCGCCCGGCAAGAAACTGCAGCTGCTCTCGCTGCTTTCTGGCGGGGAACGCGCGCTGACCGCCATTGCGCTGCTATTTGCCATGCTACAGCTCAAACCGCCGGCGTTTTGCGTGCTGGACGAGATCGAATCTTCGCTCGATGAGGTGAACGTAACGCGTTTTGCCGATTACCTGAAGGCCTATTCCGACGAGACGCAGTTCATCATCATTACGCACCGCAAGGGCAGCATGGAGGTCTGCGACTCGCTCTATGGCGTGTCCATGGAAGAGCGTGGCGTGAGCAAGGTCGTCTCCGCGCGGTTCGATGCGGCCGGTTGACCGCAATAGCAGGGTGGTTGAGGATTTGTATACAGCCGGAGGTGTGGAACGTGGAGCAGAAAAAGATTACATTTTTTGAAAAACTCAAGTCCGGGCTGAGCCGCACGCGCGACAGCGTGTTTTCCGGCCTCTTTCACAGCGAGGAGCGCGTTAACGACGAGTTTTTCGACGAATTGGAAGAGGGCATGATCCTGGCCGACATGGGCATGGAAACGACGCAACGGCTTCTCGAGGCGCTTCGCGAGCGCGTGAAGCTGGAGCGGATTACCGAACGTGCCGCAGCGCGCGAAGCGCTGATCCGCCTGGTAGCCGATGCCGTGCGGCCGAAGACGCCGTTTCTCGCGGACCAGGGGCCGGCGGTGCTGCTGATCGTGGGTGTCAACGGCGTGGGCAAGACCACGTCCATCGGCAAGATCGCATATTGCTATAAGCAGCAGGGCCGCCGCCCGATGCTTGCCGCCGGAGACACGTTCCGCGCCGCTGCCGCAGAGCAGCTGGGCGAATGGGCGCGGCGTGCCGACGTGCCCATGGTGCGGCACGGAGAGGGCGCGGACCCGTCTGCCGTCGTGTACGACGCCATTGCGTCGAGCCGGGCAAAGGGCTGCGACCTGCTCATTTGCGACACGGCCGGCCGGCTGCACAACAAGGCCAACCTGATGAACGAGCTGTCCAAGATGCGCCGCATCATCAGCCGCGAACTGCCGGAGGTGCCGTGCGAGACGCTGCTTGTGTTGGATGCGACGACCGGGCAGAACGCCGTGGCACAGGCGCAGGCCTTTTCCCAGGTAACCGGGCTGTCCGGCGTCATCCTGACCAAGCTGGACGGTACGGCAAAGGGCGGCGTCGTCGTTGCCGTCGCCGAGGCGCTCGGCATTCCCGTCCGCTTTATCGGCGTGGGCGAACAGCTGGACGACTTGCGCCCGTTCGATGCCGACGCGTTTGCCGCCGCTTTGTTCTGAGTGCGGGCCTACTGCGACCTATCCGCCTGCCGCGCGTATGTGCGGCAGGTTTTTACTTGACAATTTGCAAAAACTCCGTATAATAGACAAGGTGTAAAGCAAATGACTTTACAGGGGCGGAAGATGCGATGGACCGTTTGATCGAGCTCGGGCAGCTGTTTGCTTATTATGGCGCCTGTTTGACGGAGCGCCAGCGCAGCCTGGTAGACGCCTATGCGAATGAGGATCTGTCCCTTGGCGAGCTGGCCGAACGGGAGCACATTTCCCGGCAGGGCGCGCGCGATGTGATTGTGCGCGCCGAACAGCAGCTTCGGGACATGGAGCGGCAGCTGGGGCTGATCCGCCGGCACATGCGGCTTTCCGCGCAGCTGGACCGCCTTTCCGACCTGGCGCGCGCGCTGCCAAAAGACACGGCACAACGGCAGCCGCTGCTGGAGGGACTGGACGAAGCATACCGGATTCTGGAGGACGACGATGGCGTTTGAGGGAATTTCTTCCAAGCTGCAAGGCGTGTTCAAAAAACTGACGGGGCGCGGCAAGCTGAGCGAGAAAGACGTGCGCGATGCCATGCGCGAGATCAAGCTCGCCCTGCTGGAAGCGGACGTAAACTTTCTTGTGGTCAAAGACTTCGTCAAGACGGTGACGGAGCGCGCCGTGGGCGCAGAAGTGCTGGAGAGCCTGACGCCGGGGCAACAGGTGATCAAGATCGTCAACGAGGAGCTGACGCGGCTCATGGGCGGCACCGGCTCCAAGCTG
This sequence comes from uncultured Eubacteriales bacterium, assembly GCA_900549955.1. GTDB lineage: Bacteria > Bacillota > Clostridia > Christensenellales > CAG-138 > Aphodomorpha. The sequence goes on from URQH01000004.1 coordinate 26,407, forward strand.
GACTTTGGCAGCACCAAACCGGCGGTCATCCTGATGGCCGGTTTGCAGGGCGCGGGCAAGACCACGATGTGCGGCAAGCTTGCGGGTCTGATGAAAAAACAGTACGGCAAGACGCCCATGCTCGTGGCTTGCGACATTTACCGGCCGGCTGCCATCCAGCAGCTGCAGATCGTGGGCGAAAAGGTCGGCGTTCCCGTGTTTGAGCGTGGACAGAGCGACCCGGTGGAGACGGCAAAGCTCGCTATTGCCAAGGCGCAGCACGATTTTTGCGACGTGGTGTTGCTCGACACGGCCGGCCGCCTTCATATTGATGCCGACATGATGGAGGAGCTGCGCAGGATCCGCGACACGGTGCATCCGTGTGAGGTGCTGCTCGTCGTGGACGCGATGACCGGCCAGGACGCCGTCAACGTCGCGCGGCAGTTTAACGAATCAATTGAACTTACCGGCGTCGTACTCACCAAGCTCGATGGCGATACCCGCGGTGGCGCGGCTCTTTCGGTTCGAGCCGTGACCGGCAAGCCGATCAAGTTTGCAGGCGTGGGAGAGAAACTCACCGATATCGAGCTGTTCCACCCAGATCGCATGGCTTCCCGCATCCTGGGCATGGGCGACGTGCTTTCCCTGATTGAGAAAGCGCAGTCCGCGTTCGATGAGAAAAAGGCTGCGGAGCTGCAGAGCAAGCTCCGCACCGACTCTTTTACGCTGGACGACTTTCTCGAGCAGATGGATCAGCTGCAGAACATGGGCTCCATGCAGGATATTCTGGGCATGCTGCCCGGGGTCAATGCGGGGCAGCTGGGCAACCTGCAGGTGGACGAGAAGGCCATGGCTCGCACGCGTGCAATCATCTGCTCCATGACGCGGCGCGAGCGCGCCAATCCGGACATTCTGAACGCCAGCCGCCGGCGGCGTATTGCAAAAGGCAGCGGCACGACCGTGCAGGAGGTCAACCGTCTCATGAACCAGTTTGCAGCCTCTCGCAAGCTCATGAAGCAGATGACGGGCGGGCGTTTCAAAAAGGGCCGCCGCGGCGGCTTCCCATTCGGATTTTAACAGCGGTCGAACAACGGCTTTGCCGTTTTCGCAATAGAACAACACAGAAACTTTTGGGAGGAACACCGACATGTTGAAGATCAGACTGCGCAGAATGGGCGCAAAGAAAGCTCCTTTTTACCGCATCATCGTTGCGGATTCCCGTGCGCCCCGCGATGGCGCGTTTGTGGAAGAGCTGGGCTATTACAACCCGCTGACCGATCCGGTGGAGCTGAAGGTCGATGCGGAGCGTGCGGCGCACTGGATCAAGAACGGCGCCCAGCCCACCGATACCGTGCGCGCCCTGCTCAAGAAGAGCGGCGCATTGGAATGAGAAAATCGGCAGAGACGTGGCGTTCCGGCACTGGCTGCTTTGTGGCGGCCGGGACGCCGTGCGTTTCGGCAGAAAGGAAGCTTCCATAGGCGAAGCGTGGTAAAGACATGGACGAACTGGTCAGATTTATTGCAAAGAGCCTTGTGGATGATCCGGAGGCTGTACAGGTGGAGACCAAGCAGGATGGCGAGTATACCGTCATTGAGCTGCACGTTGCGCCGGGGGACATGGGCAAGGTAATCGGCAAACAGGGCAGGATTGCCAAAGCCATCCGCACGGTCGTCAAGGCGGCATCCACCCGTGAAAACGCGAAGTACATGGTGGAGATCGTTTGAATAGCGAGCAGTACCTGCGCATTGGGCAGATTGTGCGCGCGCATGGCGTACGCGGCGCGGTCAAATTGCTTCCGACGACGGATGACGTCGAGCGGTTTCGCGGCCTCGGCGAAGCCTTTCTCGAGGAGGGCGACGCCTACCGGCCTGTGGAAATCTCCGGCGTCCGGCTGCTGCCGGATGCCGTCGTGCTGCAGATCGGCGGCGTGGACAGCCGCGAAGCGGCGGACGCGCTGCGCGGCCGGTATCTGTGCGTGGACCGCGCGCATGCCGTACAGCTGCCGCCCGACACGTATTTCGTGGTCGACCTCATCGGCTGCGAGACGTTTGACACCGACGGCGCACAATATGGTCGAGTGACCGACGTGTTGGAAACGGGCTATAACGACGTCTATGAAATCGAGCACGGCAAGCTGATGGTGCCGGCGCTCAAGCGGGTGCTTTCGCTGGTGGATACGGCGCATAAGCGGATTGTGTTCGACGCTGCTGTACTCAAGGAGGTCGGCCTGTTTGAGGATTGACGTGCTTACCCTGTTCCCGGAGATGTTCGGCGGCGTGTTGGGCGCCAGCATGCTGGGCCGTGCGGCGGAAGCGGGCCTGCTGGAATTTCACGTGCACGACATCCGTGCGTATACGGAAAACAAGCACAAAAAGGCGGACGACTATCCCTTTGGCGGCGGTGCGGGCCTGGTCATGATGGCACAGCCCATTTTCGACTGCATGGAAGCGGTCTGCGCCATGGATGCGCGCCCGGCGCGGCGGATTTTGCTCACGCCGCGTGGCAGGCTGTTATCCACGTCCCGTGCGCGTGCGCTGGCGGCGCAGGAGCGACTGGTGCTGCTCTGCGGCCACTATGAAGGCGTGGACGAGCGCGTGATGGCCATCGTCGACGAGGAACTTTCGATCGGGGACTATGTGTTGACCGGCGGCGAGCTGCCGGCCATGGTGCTTATCGACTGCGTCAGCCGCTTTATCCCTGGCGTGCTGGGCTGCGAGGAGAGCGCGCAAGACGAGTCGCACGCCGGCGACGGGCTGCTGGAATACCCGCAGTATACCCGCCCGGCCGAGTTTCGGGGCATGCGCGTGCCGGAGGTGCTGCTTTCCGGCCACCATGCCAACATCCAGGCCTGGCGGCGCGAGGCGTCGCTCGAAAAGACGCGGCAAATGCGTCCGGAACTGCTTGGCACGCACGGCCGCACGCGTTGAAACAGCCCGTATTTTGGGCAAATTTAGGGTTGCAATCGGTGCGACCCTATGGTATAATCGCGTTTGTGACAATGGGCGGTCCACTGTTCGGGACCGGATATGAACGCCCATCAGTATAGTGAAGGAGAACAATTTTCATGTCAGACATCATCAGAGAACTGGAAAAAGAGCAGCTTCGCACGGATCTGCCGGAGCTCGAAGTGGGCGACACGGTTCGCGTGTTCGTGAAGGTCGTCGAGGGCAATCGCGAGCGTCTGCAGAACTTTGAGGGGATCGTCATCAAGATCCAGGGCGGCGGCGTCCGCAAGTCGTTTACCGTGCGCCGCATCTCCTACGGCATCGGCGTCGAGAGGACGTTCCCGTATCACAGCCCGCGCATCGGCCGCATCGAAGTGGTTCGTCACGGCGTTGTGCGCCGCGCAAAGCTCTTCTACCTGCGCGACCGCGCCGGCAAGGCCGCCAAAGTGCGCGAGCGCATTGTGGAAAAGAACAAGTAAGCAAGCCAATGCATCAAAAACCCCCGCGCCTGGCTGCGTCGGGGTTTTTCCTTTATGGTGGCCGCGTGGCGGCGCACGACGCGGAAAGGGGAAACGATGGAGGACAACAGAACGCAAACCCAAATACACTGGTATCCGGGGCACATGGCCAAGGCGCGCCGCATGCTGCAGGAGAATCTCAAGCTGATCGACGTCGTGGTTGAGCTGGTCGATGCGCGCGCACCTGCCGCAACGCGAAACCCGGATTTTGACGCGCTGTTTCAGAACCGAACGCGCGTCGTGCTGCTCAACAAGAGCGACCTCGCCGACCCGTCGGTCACGAAGGAGTGGGTCGCCCGCTTTGCCGGGCAGGGCGTGCTGGCGGAGGCCATTGCCGCGGCGGGGAACGCGGCAAAGAAACAGGCCGTGCGGCTGATTGAACAGGCCGCTGCGCCGCGCGTGGAAAAGATGCGCGCGCGCGGCGTCAACAAGGTCGTGCGGGTCATGGTGGCCGGCATTCCAAATGTTGGGAAATCCACATTCATCAATCGGATTGCCGGGCAGCAGCGGGCGCAGGTGGGCGACCGGCCGGGGGTAACACGCGGCAAACAGTGGGTGCGGATCACGCCATATCTGGAGCTGATGGATACGCCGGGACTCCTTTGGCCCAAGCTGGAGGTGCCGCGATTTGCGCGCCATTTGGCCTATATCGGCTCCATTCGCGACGAGGTGACGGAGGCGGACGCGCTGGCGGCGTCGCTGCTGGACGAGCTGTTGCGGCTCTGCCCGGCCGAGGTTGCGGCGCGGTATACGGGGCTTGTGCCGGGCATGACGCCGGAACAGCTGCTGGCCGCGGTCTGCCGTTGCCGCAGCTTTTATCTGTCGGGGCAGGCGCCTGATCTGGAGCGTGCGGCGCGCACGGTGCTCGACGAGTATCGGGCCGGAAAGATCGCTCGCGTGTCGCTGGAGCGGCCGGGGGAGGGTGCCGATGACGAGAATGTCTGAAGAGGAACGATTGCGTCTGCTGTCGGCACGCGACCGCGACTTCTGGTCGCAGCCGGGGTGCGTGCTGGCCGGCATGGACGAGGTGGGGCGCGGCCCGCTGGCCGGACCGGTCGTCGTCTGTTGCGCGGTGATGCCGCCGGAGCCGCTCGTGCCATATGTCAACGACTCCAAGAAACTGTCGGAGCGGCGGCGCGAATCGGTGTTTGAGGCACTCGTGGCGCACTGTGTCGCGTGGTCGCTTGCCTGGGTGGGGCCGGAGGTCGTCGACGAGATCAACATTCTGGAGGCGACCAGGCGCGGCTTTGCCGAGGCGTTTTCGCGCATTGGCACGCCTGTCACCGACGTACTGATCGACGCGCTGACGGGGTTGGATATCCCCGCGCGCCAGCATCCGCTCGTCCACGGCGACGCGCTGTCGTACTCGATTGCCGCCGCCTCCATTTTGGCCAAGGTGTCGCGCGACCGCTACATGGTCGAGCAGGATGCGCTGTACCCGCAGTATGGGTTTGCGCGCAACAAGGGGTATGGCACGAGAGAACACATCGCGGCGCTGCGCGAGTACGGCCCGTGCCCCATCCACCGCCGCTCCTTTATCGGGAAGTTCCTATGAGCACGCGGGATGTGGGACAGCACGGCGAACAGCTTGCCCTCCGCTATCTGCGCCGGAAGGGCTATGCGCTGCTGTGCCGCAACTATCGATATGGCCACTATGAGATCGACCTGGTCATGCAGGACGGGGACTACGTCGTGTTTGTCGAGGTGAAGGCTCGAACCGATGGGGAGCGGTTTGGCACGCCTGCGATGGCGGTGGGCCGCGAAAAGCAGCGCTGCCTGCTGCTTGCGGCGCAGGGGTACCTGCTCGAACACGGGTGTGCGGAGAGCCCCGCCCGCTTTGACGTGGTGGAGGTCTATCTCGCCGAGGGGAAGATTCAACATATTGTAAATGCTTTTTGGGGTTGATTGCACTTCTTTTTTGTCTATGCTATAGTGGATTGGGAAATTTTTCTGCTGATGCAGACGAAAAGTAGAAAAGAAGGGTTTCAATGCGAAAGATAGTTTCCATTCTCCTGATTCTCTGCCTGTTTCTGCCGGCGGCTGCGCTGGCGGACGAGGGGGACCATGTCTCTGGAGAGAATCTGCTGTATAATCCGGAGTTTACCGATTCCTCCGACCTGCTGCCGCTTCCCGTCGGTTGGACGCTCAGCGCCTACGACTTGAACGACTCTTCGGTGACGACGGGGCTGTCCGTGGAAGAGGACGGCAGCGTCTCCGTGATGCTATCAAATCTGATCGGAAACGATGCGCGCATCTGTCAGGATGTGGAAGTGTCGGCCGATACGGTCTATCGCCTGCGCGCTTATGTCAAGACCGAGTCGGTCAGCGGTGGGCAGGGCGCCACGCTGTCCATCGACAATTACAGCATCGACGGCTGTTTCTGCTATTCGCAGCCGCTGACGGGCACGACCGACTGGACGGAACTCAGCTTGTACGTGCTGACCGGCGCGCAGCAGACGACGATGCGCGTGGCACTGCGCCTGGGCGGCTATGGCATGGAGAGCAGCGGCACCGCCTGGTTTTCCGGCGTTTCTCTCTATGCGTGCGACGACGTTGCCTCCGGCACGGTGATCGACCTTGCGAGCGCAAAAGGCGCTTCCTCAGGTGGCGAGACGTCGCCGGAAGAGCCTGCTTCCGGCGAAAAATCCCTGTTTGCGCCGATCGTGCTCTGCAGCCTGGCCGTGCTCGTTGCGCTTGGCGTGCTGTATGTGCATGCGCTGCGCAATGAGGCGGACGGGCTGGGCAACCCGGCCAACCGCACCGCGTCCATCTGGGGCGTGATGGCGGCGGCGGTGCTGCTTCGCCTGGCGTTGTCGCTGGTGTTCGTGGGGCATAGCACGGATATCAACTGCTTTATGGCGTGGGGCAACGCGGTCGTCACCGGCGGCACATCCAATTTCTATACGTCCGGCATGTTTGCGGACTATCCGCCCGGCTATATGTATGTCTGCGGCGCGCTGTCGTGGCTGTCCAGCCTGTTGGGCTTCCCATATGGCAGTGCCGGCATGGTCTTCCTCTTCAAGCTGCCGGGGACGATTGCCGACCTGGTTTCGGCGTATCTGATTTATCGCATTGCGCGCCGGCAGGGGATCCGCGAGATCTTCGCGCTCATCCTGCTGGGGCTGGTCGCGCTGAATCCTGCCGCGATGTTCATTTCCGGCGCCTGGGGGCAAATCGACTCGGTCCTGACGCTCGGGATTGTCGCGGCGTGTTATCTGCTGCTGTCCGGGCGCTATGAGCTCTGCGGTGCGGTGTATGGCCTGGCGATCCTGATAAAGCCACAGGCGCTGATGTTCGGGCCGCTGCTTGCGGTGGCGTTCCTGACGCAGGTCTTTTCGGGGCCGGATTGGAAAAAACGCCTCGTGCGCACGGTGCTCGCCGTGCTGGCCGCGCTGGCCGTGCTGCTTGTATTGTCGCTGCCGTTCCGTGGGACGCAGGACTTCTGGTGGCTGATTGGCAAGTATTTTGCAACGGCAACTTCTTACGATTATGCGTCGATCGAGGCGTTTAATTTCCCGTCCCTGCTCGGGCTCAACTGGAAGCCGACGGACACGGAGGTGCTCGGCGTTTCTTACAGGGTTTGGGGCACGGCCGGCATCGTTTTGGCGGTAGCGCTGGGTGCTGTATTGTACGTGTACGCAGTGCGCAGGGCTGGCAAGCAGCTGCCGCCCGCGGGGGAGCGCGGCGCCCTGCCGTCTGCCGGCGCCGAGCCGCGCCGCCCGGGCGCACTGTACCTGTCCGCCGCCTGCTCGCTTGGGATGATGTTTACGTTCGGGCAGTACATGCACGAGCGATACCTGTTCCCGGCGCTGTTGCTGCTGCTCATGGCGTATCTGTATGAGCGCGACCGGCGGATTCTGTTCAGCGTTTGCGGCATCAGCGTGACGCTGCTGCTGAATGCCACGTTTGCCATGTACATCGTCGACCACCAGTCGCTTCGCGGCGCAGCTTACGACGTCGTCACGTTCGCCGGTTCCGCGTTTGAAGTGGTCAACTTCCTGTACCTACTTTGGATCTCCGTGGATATCCTGATTCGGGATCACATCTGCAAGCCGCTGCCCGCGCCGGATCGCGCGCGGCCGCTGCCCAAACTGCCCACGGACAATCGGCTGCGCTACACGCGCAAGGACTATGTCCTGCTCCTGGGCCTGACGCTCGTCTATGGCGTCGTGGCGCTGACCAATCTGGGTACGCTGTCTGCGCCACAGACATATTGGGCGCCGGAAACGCCGGGTGAGACTGTCACGGTGTCGTTCCCCGAGGAGACGACCGTCGCGGAATACTGGGTCTATGGCAACATCGCCAATGGCGGCACGATGCTTCTGCGCGCCGAAGATGGGCACGAGGAGAGCTATGAACAGCTATACGACAACATGTTCCGCTGGCACCGGGTCGAAACCTGGTTTACCACCCGGACGGTAGAGCTGCAGCTCTATTCAGGCGCACTCAAGATCAACGAGATTGCGTTTTTCGATGAGGACGGCAACCGCATTAGGGCGCAGGTGGTCAACCCCGTCGGCTCGCAGGCGGCGCTCCTGGACGAGCAGGACACTGTGCCGGATTCGCCGTCCTACTTCAACGGCATGTATTTCGACGAGCTGTACCATGCCCGCACGGCGTATGAACACCTGCACAACTTGTCGCCGTATGAAAACTCGCACCCGCCGCTCGGCAAACTGATCATCGCCATCGGCATCGCCATATTCGGCATGACCCCGTTTGGCTGGCGGATCATGGGTGCGCTTGTGGGCATCGCGATGCTGCCGGTACTCTATGCCTTTGGCAAGCGCCTGTTCCATAAGACGGAGTATGCGTTCCTTTGTACCGCGTTGTTCGCGTTCGACTTCATGCACTTTACGCAGACGCGCATCGCCACCATCGACGTCTACGCCGTGTTCTTCATTCTGTTGATGTACTATTATATGTATCAGTACATCACGATGAATTTCTATGTGGACGAGCTGAAAAAGACCCTGCGGCCACTGGCGCTTTCCGGGCTGTTTTTCGGCCTTGGCGCCGCTTCGAAGTGGACTTGCTTCTATGCGGGCGGCGGGCTTGCGCTACTGTTCTTTGGCTCGCTCATCGCACGGTTTATCGATCGCAGACGCGCGCTGGCCTACGGAACTGCCAGGGAGCGGGAGCTGGTCGCCACCTTCTGGAAGAACACGTGCCTGACGCTGCTCTGGTGCAGCCTGTGGTTCCTGCTGGTGCCGGGGCTCATCTATTTCGGCTCCTATCTGCCGTATTACATCTATGAGGCAGGCCAGACGCAGGGCTATGGCCTGCGGGACGCGTTCGATACCTTCTGGCGCTACCAGAACTTCATGTTCTCGTATCACAGCGGGTTGACGGCTACACACCCGTATCAGTCGTCCTGGTGGGCATGGCCGCTGACGCTCAAACCCATGTGGTACTATTCCGGCAACGACGCGGCCGCCGGTATCGTCTCCACGCTGACGGCCTCCGGCAATCCGGCCGTCTGGTGGGTCAGCACGTTTGGCGCGATTGCCCTGCTGCTGTTGCGTGTGACCCGGCGCATCCAGCCAGATCGGGCGATGCAGGTGTTCTGCATCGGCATTTTGGCCAACTACCTGCCCTGGGCGCTCGTGCCGCGCTGCACGTTCATCTACCACTTCTTTGCCACGGTGCCATTTATCCTGATGGCGGCGGTCTATCTGCTCGAGCGCGGGGAGGAACGGTTTGCCTGGCTGTCGCGTGTGAAGTGGGTCTGGCTTGGGCTGGCGGTGCTGTTGTTTGCGCTGCTGTACCCCGGCCTGTCCGGGCTCCCGATCCCCGCATGGTGGGGGGCGATCCTCAAACACCTTCCGGGAGGGGCGCTGATGTATGGAGCGTAGTCAGAATACGGGTGAGGTGCGCCGCACGGCGGTGCAGTTTGTCAAATTTGCGATTGTCGGCGCGCTCAACACGATCGTGGACTTTCTCGTGTTTCAGGCGCTGAACCTGCTGGTGGGCTGGACGTATCTGGCTCAGGTGATCGGCTACAGTTGCGGCATCATCAACAGCTATGCCTGGAACAGCAACTGGACGTTCCGGAACATGCGCACGCGCAGCGTCCGGGAGATGGGCACGTTTTTGCTGGTCAATCTCGTGTCCCTCGGCGTGTCGCTGGGGGTCATCTGGCTGTGCCGCAATGTGTTCGTCATCACCGACGCATGGGTGGCGTCCTGGATCCCGGCGTTCCTCTCGTCGTTTGTCAAGGGCGATACCGTGTGCAAGCTCATCGCCACGCCGGTAGCGATCGTCGTCAACTTCATTGGCAACCGGCTGTTTGTGTTTCGGCAAAATCCAGATCAGAAGGGGGCGTAGCGCGCGATGCTTGCGAGCGTGGCCAGCCACGGGCTGAACGGCATTGCTGGGTTTCCCGTCACCGTGGAGGCGGACCTGTCCGGCGGGCTTCCCGCCTATGACACGGTCGGCCTGCCGGATGCCGCTGTGCGCGAGTCGCGCGAGCGGGTCCGCGCTGCCATCAAAAACGCAGGGTTTTCGTTTCCCACCGCGCACATTACGGTCAGCCTGGCGCCGGCCGGCATGCGCAAGGAGGGAGCCGTGTACGATTTGCCCATCGCCGTTGCGCTGCTCGCGGCTTCCGGACAGGTGCCCGCGCATGCCGCCGATGGGCTTGTAGTGTTGGGCGAGCTGGCGCTGGATGGGACGGTGCGCGCCGTTTCCGGCGTGTTGCCAATGGCGCTGAGCGCATACGGCTGCGGCATCCGCCGCATCGCCATACCGGCGGGTAACGCGGCGGAGGTCGCGTATTTGCAGGATCTGGAGGTGCTGCCGGTCCGCTCGCTTTCCGAATTTGTGGCGCATCTTAGAGGCACGGAGCGCATTTTGCCCTGTCCGGTGCGCACCTGGGACGCGCATGACGTGGAATACGGCGCCGATTTCTCCGAGATCCGCGGGCAGCAGGGGGCCAAGCGCGCCGCCGAGATCGCCGTGGCCGGCGGTCACAATCTGCTGCTGATTGGCACGCCGGGTTCCGGCAAGACCATGCTGGCGCGGAGCATCCCCTCCATTTTGCCGGAACTGACGCTGGAAGAGGCGCTGGAGATTACCAAAATTCATTCGGTGACCGGCGCTACGCGGGAGACCGGCGCCGTCATGCAGCGGCCGTTCCGTGCGCCGCATCACGGCGCATCGGCGCCTGCTCTGGTCGGCGGAGGCGCGCGCGCCCTGCCGGGGGAAATCAGCCTTGCACATCTGGGCGTGCTGTTTTTAGATGAACTGCCGGAGTTTCAGCGAGACGTGCTGGAATCTCTGCGCCAACCTTTGGAGGATGGCGTGGTCACCGTTACCCGCGCGGCGACCACGGCCACGTATCCGGCCGAATTCATGCTTGTGGCGGCGATGAACCCCTGCCCGTGCGGCAATCTCGGCTCGCGCACGCAGCAGTGCCGCTGCACGGCCACCCAGATCCAGCGCTACCGCGCGCGCATCTCCGGCCCGCTGCTGGACCGTATCGACCTGCACGTGGAAATGCCGGAGGTCGGCTATACCGAGTTGTCGGATCGCACGCCCGCGGAGGCATCCGCCGTCATCCGCGCGCGCGTCAATGCGGCGCGGGCGCGCCAGCGCGAGCGGTTCCGGGAGGACGGCATCCTGTGCAACGCACAGATGGGCGCGCGGCTCGTGCGCAAGTACTGCGCGCCGGATGCGGAGTCGGAGTCACTGCTGCGGACGGCTTACACGCAGCTCAACCTTTCCGCGCGCGCCTATCAGCGCATTTTAAAGGTCGCTCGCACCATTGCGGACGTAGAGGGGTGCGAGCGCATCCACAGGCGGCACTATGCTGAGGCCATCCAGTACAGGAGCCTCGACATGAACGTGAGGTGAGCGCATGCAAGCCATTGACGAACGGACCCGGTTGCAGCTGTTTGTGCACTATGGCGTAGCGGGCAACGCGCGGCAGTTTCAAAACGTCCGCCTGCACTTTCCAGAGCTTGCGGAGGTCTACCGTCTGGCAAAGGTAAAGTCGCGTACGGCCTTTTCCTTTCTGCCCGATGCCGCAGCGGCTCGGCTTCTGCGCGCGGCCGAGGACGGTTTTCTGGACCGGTATGTGCGCTATCTCGAGGAGCACAACATTGGCGTGTGCTGCCACGGCGATGCGGATTATCCCGCCGTCTTGCGGGAGATACACGACGCGCCGCCGCTGCTGTTCTATCGCGGGCGGCTGCAGGCCGAGCCCCGGCTGCCGATCGCCATGGTAGGCTCGCGCGTCTGCACGCAGTATGGGCGGGATATTGCGCAGCTGTTCGCTCACGATCTCGCCGCCGCTGGCTGTACCATCGTATCGGGGCTGGCCGAGGGGATTGACGGGTGCGCCGCGCGCGGCGCGCTCTCCTGCGAGGAGTCGCCGTATCCAACCGTGGCCGTGCTGGGGTGCGGCATCGACGTGGTGTACCCGGCGTCCCACCGCAAGCTGTTTGATGAGATCGCCGAGCGTGGCGCGGTCGTGACCGAGTTTTTGCCGGGCACGCGGCCGCTGCGGGAAAATTTCCCCGTGCGCAACCGGATCATCAGCGGCATGGCGCGCGGTCTGGTCGTCGTCGAGGCGGGGGAGCGCAGCGGCACGTCGATCACCGCCGGGTATGCGCTGGACCAGGGGCGCGAGGTCTTTGCCGTCCCTGGACGGATCACGGACAGGCAGAGCGTCGGCACCAACCGCATGATCCAGCGTGGCGAGGCCAAGCCGGTGTTCTGTGTGGACGATATCCTGCAGGAGTTTCAGTTTGAGCCCGTCTATGATACGTTTCTGTCCGGCCCGAGGCGTGTGCCGCTTTCGACGCTGACGCAATCGGAACGTGCGGTTTGCACTGCGCTGTTGCAGGGAGAACGCAGCTTCGACGAGCTGGCCGACGCGCTTTCACTTCCGGTTGGCGAGCTGAACTCGCTCTTGACAGGGCTGCAGTTTTCCAACATAATTAAGCCACTGTCCGGCCGCTTATATGCACTGGATGCGATCAGCACGCAGCTGGTCGACGAATGATCGTCTGGAGGGTCCCGCATGGCAGATTCGCTTGTCATCGTAGAGTCGCCTGCTAAGGCAAAGACAATAGGAAAGTTTCTGGGCAGCCACTACAAGGTCGTCGCTTCCAACGGCCACGTGCGCGATTTGCCCAAGAGCCAGCTGGGCGTGGATGTGAACGACGGCTTCAAGCCGAAGTATATCACGCTGCGCGGCCGCGGCGAGGTGCTCGAGCGCATCCGTAAGGAAGCGAAGAACGCAAAAAAGATTTATCTGGCGACCGACCCTGACCGTGAGGGCGAGGCCATTTCCTGGCATCTGGCAAAGATTCTGGGCCTGGATGAAAACAGCAAGTGCCGTATCGTGTTCAACGAAATTACAGCCAATGCCGTGAAGGGTTCCATTAAAAACGTTCGGCCCATCGACATGCGCCTGGTTAATGCGCAACAGGCGCGTCGTGTTCTGGACCGGCTGGCCGGGTATGAAATCAGCGAAGTGCTGTGGAAAAAGGTACGCAAAGGGCTTTCGGCTGGGCGCGTGCAATCCGTAGCGACCCGCATCATCTGTGACCGGGAGCGCGAAATTGCTTCTTTTGAGCCGGAGGAGTACTGGCTTATCACTGCACAGCTGCTTGAAAAGAGTGGCAAGAAGACCTTTGAAGCGCGTTACTACGGTGAAAACGGCAAAAAACGGGATCTGCACACCCAGGAAGAGACGCAAGCGGTGCTGTCGCGCATCCAGGGGCAGATGTTCCAGGCTGTTGAGGTCAAAAATGGGGAAAAGACGCGCCATGCCGCGCCACCGTTCACGACGAGCAGCATGCAACAGGAGGCGGCGCGCAAGCTGAGCTTTACGACCAAACGGACCATGATGGTCGCCCAGCAGCTCTATGAAGGCGTAGAATTGGGGCCAAAGGGAGCCGTCGGCCTGATATCCTATATCCGTACCGATTCCGTGCGCGTGGCCAACGAGGCGCAGCAGGCGGCGCTCAGCCATATTGCGGAGCGTTTTGGCGCGGCTTATGTGCCGCCGAAGCCCAACGTCTATCGTGGACGTGCCAGCGCGCAGGACGCGCACGAGGCTATCCGCCCGACGGACATCAAAAACGTTCCCAGCGCCATTCGGGAGTATCTTTCTAACGACCAGTATAAGCTCTACAAATTGATTTATGAACGCTTCCTGGCCAGCCAGATGGCGGATGCGCGCCTGGCCGTCACCGCGGTCACGTTCGATGTCAATGGTTGCACGTTCAAAGCCAACGGCTCGCGCGTGCTGTTCGATGGTTTTACCGCCGTATATACCGAGGGACGGGATGAGGCGCAGGAAAAGGAGATTGCCCTGCCGGCCATGGAACAGGGCGACCAGTTTGTACAGGACAGGGTGGAGAGCGAGCAGCGGTTTACCCAGCCGCCGCTGCGCTATACCGAGGCGACGCTGGTCAAGACCCTGGAGGAAAAGGGGATCGGCCGGCCGAGCACCTATGCGCCCACCATTTCCCGCATCATTGAAGTTGGCTATGTGGCGCGCGAAAAGAAACAGCTGGTGCCAACGGAACTGGGCATGACGGTCAACGACTGGATGCAGGATAACTTTCCGAACATCGTAGACATCTCCTTTACCGCCGGCATGGAGCAGCAGCTGGACGGCGTGGAGGACGGGAAGGTCGAATGGACGAGCATGCTCGCCGGGTTCTACAGTCCGTTTGAAAAGACCATTGACGACGCCCTTGCAAGAGAGCCAATCCGCCTGCCAGACCGTGTTTCGGATGTCGTGTGCGACAAGTGCGGCGCGCTGATGGTCTATAAGCTGGGCAGGTATGGCGAATTTCTAGCCTGCCCAAACTACCCGGCGTGCAAAAATACAAAGCCGATCGTAGAAAAGCTGAACGTGCCATGCCCCAAATGCGGCGCGGCGATTATCAAGCGCAAGAGCAAGAAGGGCGCAAAGCGCGTGTTCTATGGCTGTGAGCGATATCCAGATTGCGATTTTGTCTCCTGGGACAAGCCGGTCGAGATGAAATGTCCGCGCTGTGGCGGTCTGATGGTCCAAAAGAGCGGACGCAACGGCAGTTACATCGCCTGTACAGACAAGGCGTGCGGTTATATCCATCGCGCAGCCAAGAAGGAGAAAACGGATGAGTGAACGGCGCGTTGCCGTGATTGGTGCCGGGCTTGCCGGTTGTGAAGCTGCGGATCGGCTGACGCGGCACGGCATCGCGGTGGACCTGTTTGAAATGAAACCGCAGCGCCGGTCGCCAGCCCATCGAAGCGATGGGTTCGCCGAGCTCGTCTGTTCCAATTCTCTACGTTCGGACCGGCTGGAAAACGCCGTGGGGCTACTCAAGCAGGAGATGCGGCTGCTCGATTCGCTCATTTTGCGCTGTGCCGATGCGACGCGCGTGCCTGCCGGCGGCGCGCTGGCGGTCGACCGCGAGGGGTTTTCGCGCCTCGTGACGCAGCAGATCCGCTCCAACCCTCTGATTTGCGTCCATGAGGGCGAGGTGACGGAGCTGCCGCCCGTGCCGGCGATTATTGCGACCGGCCCGCTGACGTCCGATGCGCTGTCTGCCAGGATCTCGGCGCTGGTGGGGGGCGACCTGCACTTTTACGACGCGGCTGCGCCCGTCGTGACATACGATTCGCTCGACCACGACCGCGTATTCCGTGCATCCCGGTATGAGCGCGGCGCGGACTATCTCAACTGCCCGATGACGCGGGAAGAGTACTTCGCGTTCTACCGCGCGCTGGTTACGGCGGAGACGGTGCCGCTGCACTCGTTTGAAACGCCGCGCGTGTTTGAGGGCTGTATGCCGGTCGAGGTCATGGCAAAGCGCGGGGAGCTTACGCTGGCCTATGGCCCCATGAAGCCAGTGGGGTTGGAGGTGAATGGGAAACGGCCGTTTGCCGTAGTGCAACTGCGTCAGGACGATGCGGAAGGCCGGCTCTGGAACCTGGTCGGGTTTCAGACCAATCTGCGGTTCGGCGAACAGCGGCGCGTATTTGGCATGATCCCGGGGCTTGCACACGCCGAATACGCGCGGTACGGCGTCATGCATCGCAACACATTCCTGCCGAGTCCCGGCAAGCTTGACTGCCGCTATCAGCTCAAGACGCGCCCGGGCCTGTTCTTTGCCGGCCAGATCACGGGCGTCGAGGGATATGTGGAATCTGCGGCAAGCGGGCTGCTGGCCGGCGCGCAGCTGGCCAGGCAATGCCGCGAATTACCGTTTGTTGAGGTGCCGGCTACGACGGCGATTGGCGCGCTCGCACACTACGTATCCGGCTATGTGGGGGCTGATTTCCAGCCGATGAACGTGACGTTCGGCATTATGGAGCCATTGCCGGACCCGCCGCGCGGCAAGCGGGAGAGATATCAGGCGATGGCTTCGAGGGCGCTCGAAATCGTAAAAGAATTGCAAACGTCTTTCTAATTTGGGCGATTTTCGCCCTTTTTATGTTAGAATAGAGAAAATGTCGGAATACTATGGCGTTCGGAGGAGACAAGACGCATGGAACTGCGCGGGACGACGATCATTGCCGTACAAAAAGATGGCGTATGCGCCGTGGCCGGCGATGGCCAGGTTACGATGAACAACAGCAACGTGATGAAAGCGCATGCCAAAAAGGTGCGCCGCGTGTATCACGACAAGGTCGTTGTCGGCTTTGCGGGCAGTGTGGCGGATGCCTTTTCGCTCTGCGAGCGGTTTGAGCAGAAACTGGAGCAGTACAGCGGCGCGTTGACGCGCGCTGCCGTGTCGCTTGCGCAGGATTGGCGCAGCGACCGGGTGATGCACAAGCTGGAGGCGCTGCTCATCGTGGCGGACGGAAAGGACCTGCTCATCATATCCGGCACGGGGGAAGTGATCGACCCGGACGACGGCATCGCGGCCATCGGTTCGGGCGGCATGTATGCGCTGGCGGCTGCGAAGGCGCTGCGCGAGAACACGGAACTGCCGGCGCGGGAGATTGCCGAACGCGCGCTCAGGATTGCCGGTGATATTTGCATCTTTACCAACGGCAATATCATTGTGGAGGAGGTGCGCGCATGAGCAACATGCTGACCCCGCGGGAGATTGTCGATGCGCTGGACAAGTATATTGTCGGGCAAGATCGCGCCAAGCGCGCCGTCGCGGTAGCCCTGCGCAACCGCTACCGCCGCAGCTGCCTTTCGCCGGAACTGCGCGAAGAGATCACGCCGAAGAACATCATCATGATGGGGCCGACCGGCGTCGGCAAGACCGAGATCGCCCGCCGCCTGGCCAAGCTGGTCGACGCGCCGTTTGTCAAGGTGGAAGCGACCAAGTTTACCGAGGTGGGCTATGTCGGCCGGGACGTGGAATCCATGGTGCGCGACCTCGTCGAGGCTGCCATCCGGATCTGCAAGGCGCAGCGCATGGAGGACGTCCGCCTGGTAGCCGAGGCGGCGGCGGAGCAGCGGCTCGTAGAGCTGCTCGTTCCCCTCAAGCGCAGCGAGCGCCAGCCGGCGGTCAATCCATTGCAGCTGCTGTTTGGCAACGTGCCGGAGCAAAAGCAGGAACCGGTGATGACAGAGGAGGAGCGCAGCGCATTCCAGAGCGAGCGCGAGCGCGTGTTGCAGCAGCTGCGCGCCGGGCAACTGGAGCATGTGCTCGTGGAAGTGGACGTCGAGGAGAGCCCCATGGCAAACGACGCCATGTTCGCCGCCGGCATCGACCTCAACCTCGGCGACATGCTCGGCAGCATCCTGCCAAAGAAGACCAAGCGGCGGAAGCTGCCGGTCCGCGAGGCGCGGCGCGTGCTGCTCCAGCAGGAATCGGAAAAGCGCATCGACATGGACGATGTCACGCGGGACGCATTGCAGCGTGCCGAGCAGGATGGGATCATCTTCATCGACGAGATCGACAAGATCGCAGCGAGCCACCACACGAGCGGCCCGGACGTGTCGCGCGAGGGCGTGCAGCGCGACATCCTGCCGATCGTCGAAGGTTCCACCGTTTCCACCAAGTATGGCCCCATCAAGACGGACTACATCCTGTTCATTGCGGCGGGTGCGTTCCACACGGCCAAGGTGACGGACCTCATCCCGGAATTGCAGGGACGGTTTCCCATCCGCGTCAAGCTGGACGATCTGACACAGGCGGACTTTAAGGCCATCCTGACCAAGCCGGAAAATGCGGTCACCAAGCAATATGCCGCGTTGCTGTCTGCCGACAACGTCAAACTGTCCTTTACGGACGAGGCGCTGGATGAAATCGCGCGCTATGCGTTCCTGGCGAATGAGAACACGGAGAACATCGGCGCACGAAGGCTGCATACGGTGCTTGAGAATTTGTTGGACGACATTTCGTTCAATGCAAACGGACAACATCCGCTGATCGATATGGTCGTCGACGCGGCGTATGTGAACGAACGGTTACAGCACGAATTTCACGACGAGGATATTCATAAGTATATCCTGTAATCGGGCATGAATGATCATCGAGGTTCAAATACGCCCGAGTGGAGGGCAAATATGAAGCGTTTCCGAGGATTGTTCCTCATCCTGTGTCTCTCATGTATGTTGCTGGTGAGCGCTTGCAGCACTGCGCCGCATGTCAGCGGCCCCGTGCGCATGGCGCTGGCGTTGGAAGAAGAGTCCGAGCTGCTGGTACTTGAGGCGCCGACCCCCACGGCCGAGCCGCCGGAGCCCACGCCGGAGCCGGCTGCCGAGCCTGTGGCGCTGTCTATCGAAGCGGAGACTGAGGTCCCGCAAACGGACGAAGCTGCTGCCGGCACTGCGGCTCCCACAGATGCTGCCGGCTCCTCTGAGGAGCCGACCGCCAAACCCACGTTGAAGCCGACGGCAAAACCCACGGCAAAGCCTACTGCGAAACCGACGGCAAAGCCGACCGCAAAGCCCACGGCGAAACCGACGGCAAAGCCTACTGCGACGCCGAAACCCACCGCCACGGTGGAACTGCCGGAAGTGATATCGCCCACGCCGGTACAGACGCCGGAGCCCGTAACGGACGGCACGACGCCGAAACCGGATGATTCGACGCAGGCCGGCGCCTCGTCCGGCAAGTACTCGCTCGAAGAGCTGGAACTGGCCGCAAAGGTTGCCTATCTGGAGGCAAAGGGAAAGGGCGAAGAGGCGTATCGCGCCGTTCTGAGCGTCATTTACCACCGCTGTAATTCCTCGGCCTTTGGCGGCGGCGTGACGTCCATCTCGACAGAGGTCTATCGCAAGAGCCAGTTTTCGGTGATCGGACACAGCCAGTTTGAGACGATGGATCCCCCGGATGACATTGTGGACTATGCGTACGACGTGTTTTGCAACGACAACCCGAACGTACCCTCCGGCGTGCTGTTTTTCCGTGCGGAGAGACTGGGCCTCGAGTGGGGAGACAAGACATATTACAAGACGATTGGCGGCAACGCCTTCTACTATGGAAGCTGACGAAGGAGAAGTATGGCAGGGAAACTAAAGATTATACCGCTTGGCGGCGTTGGGGAAATTGGGAAGAACATGACCGTCCTCGAGTATGGGAACGACATGGTCGTGGTGGATTGCGGCCTGATCTTTCCGGATGAGGATATGCCGGGTATCGACGTGGTGATTCCGGACATGACTTATCTGTCCGAGAACGTGTCCAAACTGCGCGGATTTTTAATTACGCACGGACATGAGGATCACATTGGCGCGTTGCCCTATGCGCTGCGGGAGTTCAATGTGCCGGTCTATGGCACGAGCTTCACCGTGGCGCTCATTGAGCACAAACTGGAGGAGATGCACCTCAAAGGCCGGCAGCTCGTGACCATTAAACCGGGCGATAAAATTGAGCTGGGCTGCTTTAAGGTTGAATTTATTAAGACGGGGCACTCCATTGCGGGTGCGGTGGCGCTTGCCATTTCCACGCCGATCGGCACCGTAATCCACACGGGCGATTTCAAGGTGGACTTTACGCCCATCGATGGCGAGCCTATCGATATCAATCGCTTTGCGCACTATGGCTCGCGCGGCGTGCTTGCGCTGCTCTCCGACAGCACGAACATCGAGCGGCATGGATACACCCAGTCCGAACGCGAATTGGGGGCGACATTTGAGCATTGCTTCGAGTCTGCGCAGGGGCGTGTGATCGTGGCGTCCTTTGCATCCAATGTCTATCGCATCCAGCAGGTTGCAGACGTAGCCATTGCGCATGGCCGCGTGCTGTGCTTCCAGGGCCGCAGCATGGAGCAGGTTGTCCAGATTGCCATGAAGCTTGGCTATCTGAAAATTCCTGCGGAACGCGTTGTGAATGTCGATCAGCTGAAACGCTATCGCGACGACCAGATCTGCGTGTTCACCACTGGCAGCCAGGGCGAGCCGATGAGCGGGTTGTTCCGCATGGCGACCGCCACGCACCGGCTGAACATCGGCAAGGGCGATACGGTGGTCATCTCCGCATCGGCCATTCCGGGCAACGAGAAGGGCGTTTCCCGCGTCATCAACAACCTCTTTCAAAAGGGCGCCATGGTCATCTATGACCGCATGGCCGACGTTCACGTCTCCGGCCACGCCTGCAGGGAAGAGCTGCGCCTGATGATGCAGCTGACGAAGCCTAAGTTTTTCATTCCCGTGCATGGAGAATACCGGCACCTGTTTATGCACGCACGGCTGGCCGAAGAGATGGGCATTCCGGAGGAAAACATCTTTCGTGCCGAGTGCGGCGACGTCATTGAGCTGACCACGCGCCGTGGACGCATTACCGGCAGCGTGCAGGCCGGCAGCGTCATGGTGGATGGCATTGGCGATATCGACGACGTCGTGCTCAAGGACAGGCGGTTGTTGTCGCAGGATGGGCTGGTCGTTGCGATCATCGTGATCGACGTAGAAACCGGCAAGCTGATGGCGGCGCCGGAGATCATTTCCCGCGGGTTTATCTACATGCGCGACTCGGAGGAGCTGATCCATGAAACGGTCGCCATGTTGACGGAAGAGGCACAGAAATTTGAAGGCGCGCACAAATCGGAATATTCTGCCATCAAAAACGGCATTCGGCAGCGGCTCAAGAGCCTGCTAAAGAGCAAGACCAAGCGCACGCCCATGCTGCTGCCCATTATTTTGGAAATCTGATTGGAGGTTTGAGGATCATGGTCGTTTATGACACGGCGAGACAGCTGGCGGAGGAACTGAAATCGAGCGACGAATACCGCGCATATGCCGCGGCCCGCGAAACGGCCATGGCAAATGAAACGACGCGCGCGCTGGTGGCGGAATACCATAAACTGCAGATGCAGGCGCAGGCCGTCATGGTACAGGGCGGGAAAGACGAAGAGCTGCTGCAAAAGCTGCAAAAGGTTGGCGAGGTGCTTCAGCTGGACAAGGATGCTTCGGCCTTTCTGCTGGCGGAGTATCGGCTGAACCGCATGTTGGGCGATGTCTACAAAATTCTCGCGGAAGCGATAGACGTCGACCTGAGTGGCCTGGAGGGATAAGCTTGCGCCGGAGCGCACAGCTTGTTATACTGATGCTATGGCAACGACACAGCACAAAAAGGGATTGAGCGCAAAGCAGCGCAGGCTGCGCAGAATGTGGCGCACGGTGCGCCCGTTCGTCGTGTTGGCGGTGAGCGTGGTGGTCGTGTTTTTTGTAGCGCGGTTTACGGTCAACTATGTGTTGTCCAACTTTATCAATCCGGTAGATGTCAACGATGCGACGCCGATCGAGGTCGTCATTCCGTCCTCCTCATCGGCGAGCACGATTGCGCGCATCCTCTACAATGCCTGCGGGGAGGATGAGGAAGGACTCATAGCCAACACCGCCGTTTTCAAGGTCTATGTCGACTTTGTGGGCAAGGCCAACAAGATGCAGGCGGGTACGTATATCCTGTCCAAGAACATGTCGATCAAGCAGATTGTGGACATCATCTGCGAAGGCAACCCGCCAAAGGAGTCCATCACGCTGACGATTCCGGAGGGGTATACCGTGTCCGATATCGCGAACCTGCTTGTGGAGAAGGGCCTGATTGAGGACCCCGCGGAATTTACTAACGCCTGTGTGGACCAGACCGGCTTTGAAAGCTTTACGTTCCTGCCGGCATCGGGGGCGGGGAGACGGTATTTGCTGGAAGGCTACCTGTTCCCGGATACCTACGAGGTGTTTGTGGACGCCTCCGTAGACTCGATCATCATTCGATTACTCAACCGGTTCAATGAAATCTTTACCGACGAGTATATCGCGCGCGCTGAGGAACTGGGCATGACGATGGACGAAGTGGTTACGCTCGCCTCCATGATCGAACGGGAGGCGCAGGTGGATACCGACTTTGCAAAGGTCTCGGCCGTGTTCCACAACCGCCTGGAACAGGGGATGCGGCTGGAGTCCTGCGCCAGCCTCTCCTATGTACTCAATGCCCGGAAATACACCTTTACAGAATCGGAGCTTGCAACGGATTCGCCGTACAATACCTACCGGCAGGCGGGGCTGCCCGTCGGCCCCATCAGCAACCCGGGCAAGCTGGCCATTGAAGCGGCGCTGTATCCAAACGAAGAGTTTCTGGAAGAAGGGTACCTGTATTTCTGCAACGGCAAGCTGCAGGTGACCAATGCCGACGGCACCGTCACGCACAACTATGCGCTGGTGTTTGACAAGACTTATGAAGAACATCAGCAACACGTCATAGAATACCGCCCATACTGGCCGTAATGGCATCGCTTCAAAAAGCTCTGCTGGTTTTCCAGCAGAGCTTTTTGTGCTTCCACGGGCAGGCGTACTGTCTTTTATGACGGGCGCTTACAGGAATTGTCAAACGCACGCAGCAGTTGCAGCACCGCCTGTTTTTGTGCAATGGTCAAGTTGACCCAACAGCAGAATACTTCTTTCAATTCTGGTGACAATTCTACCATGCTGCCCTCGCAAAAGAACTCCGACAGCGTAATGCCAAAGCCGGCACAGATGGTTTCAAGCGTAGAGATGGAGGGAAGCGTATTCCGGCGGAAGATGTTTGCCAGGGTGGATTCTGACAGTCCGCAACTCTTGGCCAATCGGTATTCTGACCAGTTTCGTTCTTTGAGCAGCTGCCTGAGCCGCGCGTGGATGTCAAAAGTACGTTGTTCCACAATCAAACCGACCTCTTTTCGTATCTAGTTTAACTGGAAATAAAAACTAAGATACTACAGACTTGTAATATATTTACCGTTATGTTAAACTACATGTGTGGAATACAACTTAACAATTTGTAAATATACTTCCACTTTTAGCGTATCGGCAAGCGGGGAGGTTATATGGGACGAAAGCATCTTGCATTGGGACTCGTTGTTTTGTTGTTCATTTTGACGCTGGCGCCCGGTGCTGCGGGGGCGGTGCAGCGCACCTATGAGGTAACGTCTGAGGCGCAGTTTCTTGAGGCCATCAACGAAATTAATGCGCTGGATGAGGGCATTTACGAGGTCGTGATAAAATCAGACATTACGGTCAAAAAAGAAGTAGCGCTTGAAAAAAGTACCGTTTCGCTGTTGGGTGAGAATACGCGCTTGACCTTTGGGGCCGGCGGCGCACTGCTTGTCAGGGGAGAGGCGGAACTGCGGCTGGGCACGGCTTCGAGCAGCGGGTTGCTTACAATCGATTCAACCGACGATACACGCGCCATAATAGTGACGCTGGACAGCGCGCGGCTGGCCATGTACGATGGGGTCACCCTGGGACCCAGCAAAAGCGGCGGAAACGCCGCGGGCGTACAACTGCAGGATCAATCAAAATTCTACATGTACGGTGGCACGATCACGGACTGTGAAAACTGGGCGTCGGTTGCCGGCGGCGTACTCGTAAGCGAGGATACGGAGTTTGTCCTGTATGATGGTGTGATTCAGAATTGCCAGGGCTATCAGGGTGGCGCAGTGGGCGTCATTGAGCGGGGCAAGTTTACCATGATGGACGGGAAAATAATCGACTGCATCGACCACTGGTACGGCGGCGGCGCTGTCAATGTGTTTGGCACACAAGCGTCTTTTACCATGCAGAGCGGCGAAATCAGCGGCTGCGCAGCCGATTACTATGGATATGGCGGAGCGGTATTCGTTTACTCTACGCAGGGCGGCGCAACTTTGCAGGGCGGTTCCATCCACGGCAATTCCACGGTCGGCTACGGCGGCGGCCTGTTCGTATATGACGGCTCGGTTTCGGTTGCCGGCAATGTGGCGCTTTATGACAACCTCGCGTCCCTGGCGGGGGACGACGTGTTCCTGAACAGCGGCACCCTGACGCTTGGCGCGGTGCCGGCGGGGCTACAGCTGTCGGCATGCGGACACGCAATCGATGGGTGGTATCGAGACGGAAACGAGGACGGCGATCTCAGATGGAACCAGCCAGCCGATGTCAATGGCGACGGCGTGGTGGATTACGATGGGGACGGGATAAACGACCTGGACGCAAATGGCGGATTGGACACGGATGGCGACGGAACGTCGGATCTGGCGGCTGGCGACGCCTATTTTGAACCGTTTGCCGTGCAAGGCGGCTTGACTGCACCGCTTGCACTAAAAGCGGCGCATCACCGGCAGGTGCGGTTGACGTTCGTCAGCAATGGCGGCACAGAATACCCTGATGCGTTTTACAGCTTGGGCCAGGTAGTGCCGCTCGAGCATAAACCCGAAAAGCCCGGATATCACTTTACCGGTTGGTATTCTGAAGCTGCGTGTTTGAACAGATTGACGCACGTTTTAATGGATGGTGATCAAACAGTGTATGCAGGTTGGAGACAGATAGAAACGCCCGAAGAGCCAACCACACCTGAGGAGCCAACCATACCGGAGGAGCCAACTCTACCGGAAGAGCCAATACCCGAGACGGGAGACGCGCGCTTGACGCTGCTTTGGGCCGGCCTCGCTTTGCTTGCGGCGGCAGCGATTGCCATTTGCCACAGAGAAATGAGGCCTCGTACCTCGCGCCAGAGCATCGGAAAGCCGTAATTTGTAGACTGTTTGTTTAGCGCCGGAGACGCACGATCGTCTCTGGCGCTGTTTGCGTTTCGCTTTCTGTCAGATAGAGCTGCGCTCCCTGCCGTATCTGCCCGCATGCGCCCGTAATTTGTCGCATACGCTGTTGATGGGGGAGGTGGGGCACGTGCAACTGTTTGATCTGTTATGCGAGCTGTTCTTTTTTGCCGCCTATGTGAAGAGCGGCTCTTCGTTTCCGGAACCACTGTCTCAGTCGGAAGAGCAGCGTTACTTGACGGCGCTTGCCTTAGGGTCGGATGAGGCTCGGGAGGCGCTGATAGCACACAATTTGCGCCTGGTCGCTCACATAGCCAAAAAGTATGCGCGCGCAGGGCGCGATATTGACGATCTCATATCCATTGGCACCATAGGGCTCATTAAGGCGGTTTCCACTTTTGATGCCAACAAGGGCTCCGCGCTTTCCGCCTATGCGAGCCGGTGTGTGGAAAACGAGATCCTGATGAGCCTGCGCGCAGAGCGGAGGCAGGTTTCGGAAGTGTCGCTAAGCGACGCCGTAGGCCTTGATAACGATGGAAACGACGTGACGCTGCTCGACATCCTGGGCAGCGACCCGGACACGGTCATCGATGAAGTACAGGCGCATTTGGATACGGAGCGCATTCGAATGACCATGCAGCGCGTGCTGACGGAGCGGGAGTATGTGGTCATTCGTCTGCGCTTTGGCCTCTTTGGCGCATACCGTATGGCACAGCGCGAGGTGGCATCGCTGCTGGGGATTTCCCGTTCTTATGTTTCGCGTATTGAAAAAAAGGCGTTATCCAAGCTGAGCTGTGCGCTGGGAAAGTAAATGCACGGTGCGCTGGCGCGCGGGCGTGCATGCTTGTGTTTCCGCAAGTAATATGCTAAACTGACTATAATTGTAGATAAATTTGCCGTGCCTTGGCGGCGCGAAAAGACGGCTCGTAAAAGGGTCGTGAGCGGACGGCTTAATAGCGTTAAAAGCTGCCGTCGGAAAGGCATCGCAAGGGGACAGGATGAAGCGTAGTTTTGAAAAGACATTGCGAATCGCGCTACTATTGATAGGCCTGGTATTGGCTTCTGTCGTGTTTTACCAGGTCTGGTTGGTGTATTATAATCCATACATTCGCTTGCCTTTCTACCGTCGGGGCAATTATATGATTACGCTGATGTATATGGCTATTTTGACCATTTGTGTGTTGGTCATGAAGGGGCAGGGGATTGGACGGTCGCGTCTTGCCGAAGTGATCATTTCTCAATGTATCGCACTTACGATGACGGCGGTTGTTGTGTATTTTCCGATGTCGTTGTTGCAATATGAACTGTTGCGGCCGCTGCCGCTGCTGATCATGTTGCCGGGGCAGTGGCTGCTGGTATTTATCTGGAACTATCTGGCAAATTTTATATATGTCAAGTTAGTCCCTCCGCTCAAACTGTTGCTGGTCTGCGACCGGGATGACGGATGGCGGGTTGCGGACAAGCTGAACAAGTACCCCAAGGGATATTCGGTCAACTTGTCGGCCAATGTTTCAGAAGGAAAAGCCGTCATTTGGGAGAGGCTGCACGCGTGCGACGGCGTGTTATTGGATGTGCATGACGATGTCTGGCGCAGCTGGGTGATTCGACAATGCTTTAAGAAAGACAAACTGTTGTTTCTCGTTCCCACGCTAACGGACGTCATTGTAAATTGCACGAAAGAGTTGCATCAGATCGATACGCCTTTGCTGTGCAGCCGCGAACACCGTCACACCATTGAGGAGCGTGCAGTCAAACGTGCGATGGATGTCGTCATATCCGCGCTTGCCCTGTTCCTTGTCTCACCGCTGTTGCTGGCAATCGCCCTTGCGATTAAACTGGATGACGGCGGCCCGGTGCTGTTTCGCCAAGAACGTTTGACGCGTGACGGAAAATTATTTTGTATTCTCAAATTTCGTTCCATGGTGCCGGATGCGGAACGTGATGGGCAGCGCCTGGCGGAAGAACACGATGCGCGCGTTACCCGTGTCGGTCACATGCTGCGCAAGACGCGTTTGGACGAACTGCCGCAATTGTTCAACGTGCTCTGGGGCGACATGTCGCTGGTAGGTCCGCGCCCTGAATGCCCGTCCATTGCCGCCCGCTACGAAAAACAGCTCCCCGAGTTTGCCTACCGGTTGAAAGTCAAAGCCGGGATTACCGGGTACGCTCAGGTCTATGGAGATTATGCAACCGATCCTGTGGACAAGCTCATGATGGACATCATGTATATTGAGCAGCACGATATTGTCGTGGATCTCAACATCATGCTGCTAACCATTCGCGCCTTGTTTATGACGGACAAGACGCGAGGCAGGAAGGAACAGGTGGAGGCAAAAGCGTGAGCGTGAGTTGCAGTGTGGTCATCCCTGCTTATAACTGCGAAAGATATCTGGAAACGGCCCTCCGTTCTGCATGTGGACAAACCATGCGGGACATCGAGATTTTGGTTGTGGACGATTGTTCCCAGGATGATACGGCGGGTATTGCGGCGCGTTTGATGTTGGAGGATGCCAGAATCCGTTACGCAGTGTTGCCGCACAACGCTGGCGTATCCGCAGCCAGAAACTTTGGCGTTCAGCAGGCACGCGGGGCTTGGATTGCGTTTTTAGACAGCGACGATGCCTGGGTGCAGGATAAGCTGGAGAGACAGTTCGCTTTGCAGGCAAATACAGGCGCAGAATTGTTGTACACGGGCGCCCGTTGCCTGCTGGACGACGGAAGTACGACAGAGCGCGTGTTTCATGTCCCGCCTCGGACCACGTATGATAATTTGCTGAAAGGCAACGACATCATATGCTCCTCGGTGCTTGTGAAGCGCGACTGGCTTTTGCGGTTTCCCATGGAGCGCAGCGATTTGCACGAGGATTATATCTGTTGGCTGCGCCTGTTGCAGAACGAGTGCCTTGCAGCGGGGCTTGACGAGCCGCTTGTGCTGTATCGCCTTGCAGCAGGTTCGAAATCGCGCAACAAGTGGAACGCGGCACGCATGACCTGGCGGGTACATCAATATATGGGTATTCCGCTTTACAAGCGGTTTCGCTTGTTTGGAGCCTATATCTTGCATGGCTTGAGGCGGTATTACGGATGAATGAGCGCTTGCTATCCAAACTTCGGCAGGTTACGTTGCGGGACATTGGTCACTTGTTTTTGTTCCTCGCAGCTCTGCTGCCGTCTGCAATCTTCAAGATGCGCAGGCCAGATCTGTGGCTAATTTGCGAATCTGCCAACGAGGCGCGCGATAATGGCTATTGGCTGTTCCGGTTTCTCTGCCGTGAGCGGCCGCAGGTAGACGCCGTATATGCCATTTGCCACACATCGCCCGATTATGCAAAGGTAGCGTCGCTGGGGCAGGTGGTGGAATATGGCAGTTTTCGCCATTGGGTCTACTATCTCGCGGCCAAGGTCAATCTCAGCAGCCAGAAGAGCGGAAAGCCAAATGCCGCGGTTTGCTATCTGCTGGAGGTCGTCCTCGGCGTCTGGAAGAACCGGCGCGTGTTTTTGCAACACGGCGTAATCATGAACGATTTGCCGTTTCTCTATCGTGAAAAGGCCAAATTCAGTCTGTTTTGCTGCTCTGCGCCGCGGGAACTGGAGTGGGTGCGTAATCGATTTGGCTATCCGCCGGAAGCGGTGCAGATGGTGGGGTTATGCCGGTTTGATGCCTTGCATGGATTAGTTCCGGACCAGAAACTGGTATTGATCCTGCCAACATGGCGCATGTATTTGCAGCGGCAACATGGCGCCGCTGCGCAGATGTCGTTTTTGCACAGCCGTTATTATGCGTGTTGGGAGCAGCTGCTGCACGCCGAGGCATTTGCGTCGCTGTTGCAGGCCCATGGCAAGCACGCGATCTTTCTCATGCACCGCAATATGCAGGCGTTTGAGGGTATCTTTACCGGCTGCGCGCCCTGTATCGACATTGTACGCTGGGAGGACGTAGATGTGTCTGCATTGATCCGGCAAGCAGGGACGTTAGTAACCGATTATTCCAGCATCCAAATGGACTTTGGATATCTGGAACGGCCTTTGATTTATTATCAGTTTGATCAGGAGGAATTTCGAAGAAGCCATTTGGCACAGGGGTACTTCCGCTATGAAGAGGATGGGTTTGGCCCCGTGTGTAAGACGGCTGCAGAGGTTTTGACGGCTCTGTCAGAGGTATTTGAACGTGGGTGCCAGATGGAACCGGCATATAGGAAGCGTATGGAGCAGTTCTATACGCTTCGGGACACACAAAATTGTGAAAGGACATATGACGCAGTTGTAAAACTGCTGGAGAATCATGGGGAAGATCATCAGTAGCCTTAAGTTTCGTTGCAGGATGATGCTGAAATATCGGGATCTGCTTATTCTGCTTGTGCAACGTGACATCAAATTGAAATATCGCAGAAGTATTCTGGGATATTTGTGGAGCATACTCAATCCACTGTTGTCCATGCTGGTGATGACGGCTGTATTTTCGCACATGTTCAGTCGAAATATCGTAAATTTTCCCGTATATCTGATTTGCGGCAATATTTTTTTCAGTTTCATGCGGGAATCTAGCACTTTAGCGATAGGTTCCATCGTCAAAAATGCTTCCCTACTCAAAAAGATTTATGTCCCAAAGTATATTTTTACGCTTTCGAAAGTCACCAGTTCGCTGGTTAACCTGGTGTTTTCTCTTGGCGCGCTACTCATCGTCATGATCGTCACCGGTGTAAAATTTACGTGGTATTGCCTGTTAATTGTGATACCAATTGTGGAATTGTATATCTTTTGCCTGGGCCTTGGGCTGTTTCTGGCACAGGCAACCGTGTTTTTCCGTGATATGCAGAACATTTGGGGCGTAGTCACACTGGCCTGGATGTATGCAACGCCCATTTTTTATGATTTGGAAGCATTGCCTGACTGGCTGCAGTACTGGGTGCCCAAACTAAATCCGATGTATATTTATATCCAGCAACTGCGAGATTTTATCCTGACCGGCGGTTGGACGTGGGACGTTCTCATCTGGCGTGGTGCGCTGGTTGCGCTGATCATGCTTTTCATTGGTTTGTGGAGTTTCACAAAAACGAAAGACCGGTTTATTCTGTATATTTGAGGGGATGGAGATGGCAACAGAAAACCAAACTTGCATCAAAGTGGAACATGCGTCCGTCCGATTTAATATGGCTTCTGAAAAAGTGACGGATTTGAAAGAATATGTTGTAAAGCTTATCAAGCACGAGTTGCTCTTTCAGGAATTCTTTGCGCTCAAGGATATTAGCTTCAGTATCCGGCAGGGGGAATCCTGGGCGCTTGTGGGTCCGAATGGCGCAGGCAAAAGCACGTTGCTGAAGCTTATCTGTCGGATCCTTACGCCATATGAGGGAAAAGTATGGGTCAATGGGTCGATTGCTCCGATGATCGAGTTGGGCGCTGGGTTCGATCCCAATTTGACCGCAGAGGAAAATATTTTCATAAACGGCGCGATACTCGGCCATAACCGTGCGTTTATGCGCGAACACTATGAAGAGATTGTCGATTTTGCGGAACTTCATAAATTCATGGGCATGCCGATCAAAAACTATTCTTCCGGCATGCGCGCGAGGCTGGGATTTGCCGTTGCCACCATGGTGAAGCCGGATATCCTGGTCGTGGACGAAGTGTTGGCCGTTGGCGATGCAGCATTTCAGAAAAAGTGCATGGATAGAATGCACGAGATGCTGGAAGGTGGAACGACGTTATTGTTCGTATCTCATTCCAACAAGGCTGTGCGAAGCATGTGCAAGAACGCTCTATGGCTGGACCATGGTGAGATCCGGATGATCGGTAGCGCGGATGAGGTTTGCGACGCGTATGAGAGACAGGGGCGCGGATAACCATCTGGGACATGGCATTGGCGGATGCAACACGCATGGAGGATTGTGCCTCCAACATGCGGGTTTCTCCTTGCGTGGTAAGGACGGACAATGGTATACTTAGGCATATGAAAAAGATCGGATTTGACAACGAAAAATACGTTCAAATGCAGTCGGAGAAGATCCGGGAGCGCATATCCCGCTTCGGCGACAAACTGTACCTGGAGTTTGGCGGCAAATTATTTGACGACTATCATGCAGCGCGCGTGCTGCCCGGTTTTTTGCCGGACAGCAAGATCAACATGCTCCAGACACTCAAAGACGACGCTGAGATCATACTCGCCATCTATGCCGGCGACATTGAGCACAACAAGGTGCGCAACGATCTGGACATCTCCTATGACGCTGAGATTCTGCGTCTCATCGACGCGTTTCGTGAAAAGGGGCTGTTGGTGGGAGGCGTGGTCATCACGCGGTATGGCGGGCAATTGGCGGCGGACGTGTTTGCTGAGCGGCTGCGGCAGCTGGGCATCCGCGTCTACCTGCATTATCCGATCGCCGGATATCCTGCCAACGTCCCGCTGATCGTCAGCGACGAAGGATTCGGTAAAAATGATTACATCGAGACGACGCGTCCGCTGGTGGTGGTCACTGCGCCTGGGCCGGGCAGCGGCAAGCTGGCTGTCTGCCTGTCGCAGCTCTATCATGAACACAAGCATGGGGTAAAGGCGGGATATGCCAAGTTTGAAACTTTCCCGATCTGGAACCTTCCGCTACAGCATCCGGTCAATCTGGCATATGAAGCTGCGACGACGGATCTGGATGATGTGAACATGATCGATCCATTCCACCTGGAAGCGTATGGCGTGACTACGGTCAATTACAATCGTGACGTCGAGTCATTTCCGGTACTAAATGCCATTTTTGAGCGCATTGCCGGCACTTCGCCATATCGATCCCCGACGGACATGGGCGTCAACATGGCCGGGTACTGCATTTTTGACGACGATGCGGTCTGCGCTGCGGCGCGGCAGGAGATTATCCGCCGGTACTATACCGCGCTTTGCGGCTGCAAGCGCGGCACGCTGCCTGCCGACCAGGAAATCCGTTCCGAATACATCCTCAATCGATGCGGGGCAACGCCGGCCGACCGTCCCGTTATCGCACACGCGCTCGAAAAGGCGGAGGAGACGGGGGAGCCGGCCATGGCCATCCAGCTGCCGGACGACCGGATCGTCACGGGAAAGACGTCGGATCTGCTGGGCGCATCCGCGTCCGCGCTGCTCAATGCGCTCAAAATGCTGGGTGGCATACACGACGCCATCGACCTGATTTCGCCCATCGTCATTGAGCCGATCCAGCATCTGAAGACGCGGCATCTGGGCAGCCAAAACCCGCGCCTTCACAGCGATGAGATCCTCATTGCACTTTCCATTTGTGCTGCGACCAACCCGACGGCAGCGCTGGCCCTGCGCCAGCTGGACAAGCTGCGCGGCGCTGAGGCGCACTCCAGCGTGATTTTGTCGCGAGTGGACAGCGACATGTACCGTAAACTGGGGATCAATTTCACGTGTGAACCGCAATATCAGTCCAAGAACCTGTACCATAAATAATTGGACTTGTTGTCTTCGGCCGGTTTGTGGTACAATAAAATGTCTGTGGAGGTTTTGACATGAATGAACGGGTGGAGCGCCTTCGTGCGCAGCTGGAGGCTGACGGTATGGATGCCGTCGTGGTCACCAGCCTGCCCAACATGCGATATCTGTCCGGCTTTACCAGTGCAGACGCGACGCTCTTGATCACCAAACGCTCATGCTGCCTGTTTACGGACTTTCGATATACCATTCAGGCGGCGTCCCAGTGCCCGGACTTTGAGGTTCTGGAGCCGGAGTCCGGCAGGTTGATGGCGTGTCTGCGCGATGTGCTTGTGCATGACGATTGTCATCGCTGTGCATTTGAGCAGGAGACCATGACTGTCCAGCAATATGAGCGCCTGTGCGCTCTGCCGGTGGCGCTTGAGGCCTGGAGCGAACCGCTGTCGAATTTGCGTCTCAGAAAGTCCGACCTGGAGATAGCAAGCCTGCAGAAGGCGCAGCAGCTCGCCGACCAGTCCTTTGCAGAGCTGCTATCCAGGATTGGCGCGGGCATGACGGAGCGCGAAGTTGTCGCGGAGCTCAACTATATCGGCGCCAGGCTGGGCAGCGAGGGCCCATCCTTTGACCCCATTGTCGCCTCCGGTCCGAATGGTGCCATGTGTCATGCCGTCCCGTCGCTGCGCCGCCTGGAGGAAGGCGATCTTGTCGTACTGGACTTTGGGTGTACGGTGGACGGGTATCACTCGGACATGACCCGTACCTTTGCCGTGGGCAGCGTCAGCGACGCCTGCCGTCGCATCTATGACATCGTGCTGGAAGCGCACGAGCGTGCCCTGCGCGCGCTCAAGGCCGGTATCACCGGCCGTGCGCTCGATGCAGTTGCGCGGGACTACATTGCAGAGATGGGCTATGGCCCCTGCTTTGGCCACAGCCTGGGGCACGGGTTCGGGCTGGAAATCCACGAAGGCCCGCGCGCGTCCGTGCGATCCGACACCGTGCTGGAGCCCGGCATGACGATTACCATTGAGCCTGGTATTTACGTCGAGGGCCTTTGCGGCGTCCGTATTGAAGATTGCTGTGTGGTAACGCCGGATGGATATCTGGACTTGGTCAGTTCCCCAAAGGAACTGTTGGTCATTTAAGATAACTGATAAGCAAACAATACCATTGGGAGGAACAGAACACTATGATCATGGCAGGCGATTTTCGCAAGGGCGTAACCGTTGAGATCGATGGACAGGTGTGGTCCATTGCGGACTTCCAGCACGTAAAACCCGGAAAGGGCGCTGCGTTTGTGCGCACACGCCTGAAGAACGTAATGACAGGCGCGGTGCTGGAGCGCACGTTCAGCCCGACGGACAAGTATCCGAAGGCACACATCGAGACCAAGGAAATGCAGTATCTCTACAGTGATGGCGAGTTGTATTACTTCATGGATATCGAGACCTATGAGCAGATACCGCTCAACCACGATCAGGTGGAGGACGCCATTGACTTTATCGTGGAGAATGAGACCGTCAAGGTCCGCTTTTTCAAGGGCAACCCGTTCTCGGTGGAGGCTCCCAATTTTGTGGAGCTGACCGTGACGCACACGGAGCCAGGATTTAAGGGCGACACGGCGACCGGAACGACCAAGCCGGCCGAGCTTGAGACCGGTTATAAGATCAATGTCCCCTTGTTTGTCAATGAAGGCGACCGCATCCGCGTGGATACCCGTACCGGCGAGTACATGGAGCGCGTCTGACGCGGTTTAGAGACACAGCAGATTGGAGGAATTGGATGAGCTATATCTCCGAGAAGGTCGCGTATCTGGACGGCCTGGCAGACGGCATTGGCATTGAAGACGATAAGCAGGGTAAGCTGCTGCGCGGCATCATCGATGCGCTTGGCGCTATCGCCGAAGAGCTCGAAGAACAGAGCGAGGCGTATGACGATCTTTCGGATTGCGTCGACGAGATCTATGAAGAGCTCGACGCTATCGACTGCGAGCTGTCTGGCGACGAGGATGAGGAAGACAACGGCTTTATGGAAATCGTGTGCCCGTCCTGTGGCGAGACCATATACTTTGACGAGGACATGCTCGACTCCGAAGATGGCCTGATCTGCCCCGCATGCAACGAGCCGGTGGACATTCAAATCAGCTGTGGCGATTGCAACTGCGGCTGTGAGGACGACGACAAAGATAACTGAGCGCGCTGCTGCCAGTATCCCGGCGCCTGTTGCAAATTTTACGACAGGCGCCCTTTATGTTTGCCGTTGTCGGTTGCCTTGCTTGCGCCAGGGTAAAATAGTATCGTTCAGATAGGCCGGTGCAGGCAATCAGGTAATCAAAAGGCCACCCATTCATGGGTGGCCTTTCATATTCCGTCCTTCTGCCTCTGCCTGCGGTGCCCTAAACGCGGACAGAGTGATTATATGATGGTACATATGTAGTTCGTTACGCGTTTTAAGGAGGAAATCGGTAATGAAAAAACTATGCAGTCGGACGGAAACCGGATAACATCGTTTTTTCTGACTTTAGTATAGCACGCCATGTGGGGAAACACAAGTAAAATCCCGGGGAAAATTGTGTAAAATTTGTTAATCCGATGTAACAGAATGCGCAAATGGGAGTTACTGTATAAAGGGTGGTTTACGCTACCTACTACATTACATCGGCTGACGGTTCATTTGTGGCAAAAGTGATAACCAGCAGAGGGAAAGGAGTCATATATGCAACGGGGCATGGCGCTACGGGAAGCGCCATGCCCCATCTTATTCGGCCCCCCGACAAATGGGAAGTTACTTGTTCCTTTTTGCTTTAGCTGCTTTTATGCCCCAGCCAATCAACAATATAAGCCAAGCGCATAATCCTGCGATAAACCCTGTAGTCCCTATGCTTTCAAACTGCAATTTCAGCGCAACATTGAATATTTTTACAACAATAGTTCCACATAGCATCAAAGCAAGCAATAAAAGAACTTCCAATCCAATATATTTAAAAATTTTATTTTTCATAAATGGCCGCCTCCACAGCTTCTAATTTGTTGCCCTGTTTGTTCTTAATTATAACACATAAAGGAAATCGCTTTCAAGTTGTCCCTGGCCAGAAAGTAATTATACCTAGGGCGCACTTACTCACCACCCGCAAGCGGGCGGAGGTACTGCCTGACGGCAGCCGTGCGCTCTCCGAGGGGGACGCTCCAGCGGGCCCACGTCCTGCTGGTAGCACCGAAGCTGGGAGCCGTCAAAGGACCGGCTTCGGTGCTACCAGCTTCAGTGCTTTATGGTGGCCAAGAGGGGCTTAAGCCCCTCTCTTTCAAAATGTGTGCTTTTCTGGGGGAAAAACCCTTGACAAATCGCTTACTGGGAGAAAATGCACATATGTGGCAAAATAGGCCCGAATCGCATGACGATCGGTCAAGCTACCTGGCTGCGTGTAGAAAATCCGGCGTATATGTGAGAGACGCGCTTTCCTTATCCTGACACCAGACATTGGAGAATCCAAGCGAGAGGCAATACTCTATCACGCGTTGATATTCGCGGCTGGTCAGCCTGCGATTGAGCGGCGGAGCGGTGACGTTTGGCGTTGGGGCGTATTGCCGCATGAGGGAAAGGTGCGTTGTAAGCGGCAGATGTTCCGCGATAAAGTCGAGCACGCGACGCGCCTCGTCCACGCAAGCCGGGAGCACGAGGTGACGGATCAGCAGGCCGCGCTCGGCAATGCCGTCTGACCCGACTTGCAGGACGCCCACCTGTCTGTGCATTTCCAAAATGGCTTTGGCGGCAAACGAAAAATAATCCGCCCGGCCAGAAAAGCGCAGTGCCAATGCTCCTGTTACGTACTTGAGGTCGGGCAGGTAGATATCGACAAGTCCTTCCAGTGCGAGCAGGGAAGACGTCAGATCGTAGGCATTTGTATTGTAAACGACTGGAATGGTCAGACCGCGTTGTTTTGCCTGGCGCAGAGACTGCCGTATGGCTGCAAGGTGTGGCGTCGGCGTTACAAGATTGATGTTATGCGCCCCTTGAGCCTGTAATGACAGATAGAGGTCGGACAGCATTTCCGGCGTTTGTTCCTGTCCCAGCGTACCATCGTGTAGCACGTGGTTTTGACAGAACACGCAATCCAGGTTGCAGCCGGAAAAAAAGACTGCGCCGGACCCGCGCGTGCCGCTGATACATGGCTCTTCCCAGTGGTGCAGCGCGGCGCGCGCAACGCGGGGAAACTTCCCCGCGTTGCAATCTCCGGTATGCAATTGGCGGTTCGCGCCACAGCGGCGCGGGCAGCTATAACAGGCTGCCATTAGAACACGCGCCTTGCGCAGACAAAGTTGCGCGTCCAGTAGCTCGTCGTGCAGGAGCGCTTCACGACCTTGCCGTTGTTTGAAGATGCGTCGATCATCGTGTTGCCGCCAATGTAAATGCCGGTGTGCGTGACGACGCCGCCGGCATCGTCGTCCGTAAAGAACAACAGGTCGCCACGCTTGAGGTCGCTCATGCTCGAAATCAACGTCCACTTATCGACTCTGGCAAAGCTCTTGGCGCTGTAGCGTGTGGTCTTGACGCCGGCCTTGGTCAGGCAATAGTATACCAGGCCGGAACAGTCAAATGTATTCGGGCCTTCATCGCCGAGCACATACCGCTTCCCAAGCTGTGCCTCTGCACATTCGATCATTGCGTTGACGCCGGAACCGTAGGATTCATCTCCACCGCTGGAGGGCGGGTCCGTGGGCGCCGGTGTGGCAGGTTCGGGCTGCGAGGGGTCGATCGGCACCGGCGTATCGTCAGCACCGTCGGGCACATCGATCTCCGGCAGATCGTCGTCCGGCACAGGAGTAGATTGAGAGGGTTTTTGCGTGGCGGTAGTGGGTTTCTGGGTGGCCGTCGGTTTCTTTGTCGTGGTTGGCTTGCTGGTTGCCGCGGGCTTCGGCGTTGCCGGTTTTGGCGTGGGCGTCGGGTCCACGGCCGGTTTGGCATCCGGAGAATAGAGCAGGTCCCGGTCGTCGGTGTTGAAGACACCGTCGACATCCATGCCGTTTTTTTGCTGGAATGCTTTCAGCGCTTCTTCCGTCGCCACGCCGAAGTATCCGTTGACCTTGTCCGTATAATATCCGAGTTCTGCAAGGAGCGATTGCATGCCGCGCACATCAGACCCGTTGTCGCCGAGTTTCATCTCGTAGGAGGCGGCATCATCGCTAAAGAGCTGTTCCTGCAGCGCGCTGTCGGCCACGCCGGTCATTTCCAAGTCGAGCGTGCGCTGAAACAGCGCCACGGCAGCCGCAGTCGCTTCGTTATAGGTTTCGCTGGGCTCATCGGATTCCAGGTATCCCAGCTCCACCAGGCGGGAATGCAGTTGTTCCACCGCTGGATAGACATCGTTGAGCTGTAGTGTGGAATACTGAGAAACGTGTACCTCAGCGGATGGAGTGGGGGTGGGGCCAGCCGCTTCCGGGGATGGGTCTCCAACGACAGGCTCGTGAGCCATGGACGGTTCCGGCGTTTGCGCGATGTCGTCCTCTAAGGCACGGAACGAAGCGGCTTCCTGTGTATTCGCAGAGCTCAACCGGTCCAGTCCGAGCGGCAGGAGCACAAAGCAGATCAGGGCAATGGAGCAGGCAGCCACGATCCAGGTACGCGCGCGCTTGGAAAACAGCGCCACGTTGGAAATTTGCCGGACGGATCCATGCTCCACCTGCAACTCCTTCTTCTTTTTCGATGGCATTATGCAACCTCCTTTTTCGTTTCACCTTCCAGTTTCTACTGGTAACAGTATACACGACAAAAGGGACGATGAGTTTGAACATTTTGCGAATTCCCGTAAGCGGTAAGTGGCCAAAAGACGGTACGTTTTGCAATTTGGACATGGTCGTGATAAAATGATAGCCATGGAGATTTGGATATATGGCACTGTTACGCGCACAACATATTGCAAAGCACTTTGGTGAACGTACGCTGTTCTCCGGCGTCTCATTCGAGATTGCACCAGGCGACCGTGTGGGTCTTGTCGGCGTAAACGGATGCGGCAAATCCACGCTGCTGCGCATACTGGCCGGGGAAGAACTGCCAGACGAGGGCGACATTCACCGATCAGCCGAGTGTCGCATTACCTGGCTCAAGCAACGGCAGACGGACACCGCAGGGCTGACCTTGTTGGACGCAACCATGCAGGAATTTGCGCCGCTCATGGATCTTGAGCGACAGCTGGAGGATATCTCAGCAAGACTGGAGCAGGGAGCGGACGACGTCTTGATCCGCCGGCAATACCGGTTGCAAGAGGAATATCAGCAAAGAGGCGGGCTGACGTTTCGCAGCCGCACCCGCGCCGTGTTGCTGGGACTGGGCTTTTCTGAAGCAGATATTGTGAAACCGGCGGATGTGCTGAGCGGCGGAGAATTGCGCAAAGCGCTGCTCGCCCGCGTCCTGCTCTCTGAGGCGACCCTGCTGCTCCTGGACGAGCCGACGAACCATCTGGACATTCGCGCGATCGAGTGGCTGGAAGATTATCTGCTGTCCTATCGGGGCGCGTTTGTGGTGGTCTCGCACGACCGGTATTTTCTCGATCGGGTGACAACACGCACCTTTGAGATGGAGCATGCGACATTGGCCATTTCCCGCGGGAACTACTCGCGCCATTTGCAGCTGAAGATGGATGCGCGCGAAGCGGCGGAGCGGCGGTATTATAATCAGCTGCGGGAAATCCGGAGGATTCAGGGGATCATCGAACAACAACGCCGGTGGAATCAGGCGCGCAATTATGTGACGATTGCATCTAAGGAAAAGCAGCTTGCGCGCATTCGCGAGGAGATGGTAAAGCCTGCCGATGACCCTGCCGCGATCCGCTTTTCGTTTCACGCAGTACCGCCAGCAGGAAACGATGTGCTGATCGTCCGCGCGCTGGAAAAACGGTTTGGGGAACGTACGCTGTTTAGCGGATTGGAGATGCATCTGCAACGGGGCGAACACGTATGCCTGCTGGGCGCAAACGGATGCGGAAAGACGACACTGCTGCGCATCCTGACCGGGCAGGAAACACCCGATGGCGGCGGCTTTCAGATTGGCGCGAATGTTCGCATTGGTTATTACGAGCAGTCCATGCGCGGCCTGTCGGCAGAGCTGACGGTGCTGGAGCAGGTTGGGATGCTCTTTCCACGCATGGATCAGCAGCAGCTGCGTTCGGCGCTTGGCCAGTTTCTGTTTCGTGGGGACGATGTGTTCAAGCGCATCGGCGAGTTGTCCGGCGGGGAGCTTGCGCGCATCCAGCTGCTCAAGCTGATGCTCTCCGGGTGTAATCTGCTGTTGCTGGATGAGCCGACCAACCACCTGGATATTCCATCCCGTGAGGCGCTGGAGCGAGCGCTGTCGGCCTATGATGGCACAATGCTCGCGGTGACACACGACCGCTATTTTGTCGATCAGATTGCGGACCGGATCCTGGTACTCACGCGGGATGGCCTGCAGGAATTTGCCGGTGACTGGACGGCATACAGCGCCTCTCTGGCGGCGGACAGCAGGCAGCGGGATGCTGTAACGGAAGATGCGCCGCGTGCCCGCCAGGTCAACGACTATGTGCACAAGCGCGAGCAGCGCAGCGCCATACAGCATGCCCGCGGCGCCCTGAAACGCGCGGAGGCACGTGTGGAAGAGCAGGAACGCTTGCTCAGCGCGTGTCAGCAAAAGCTGTCTTCACCGGAGATTGCCACCGATTACAATGCAGCGATGCGTGTAGCCGAGGAAGCGGCGCGCCTTGAAGCGGAGCTAGAGTCGCTCTATGCGGACTGGCAGGAAGCAGATCAGGCGCTACAGGCCCTTTGTTGCGGGGCGGAACAGGAGGAAACATGACGTTTAAACGATTTTCGCTGGGTCTGCGGTTTCTGCTGCAGGATGCCGAGGGGTTTTCCCCGGTCGACGCCTGGAACCTGTTGTTTGCCTCGTTGTCTCCAACGGAAGTGAAGGGGATGGAATTGTACGGGGTCAGCCAGCAGGAGAGAGGACAGCAATGCTATATCTGTGTGTTCACAAAAGCTTCCCTTAGCCGCTGCCGCGCGCTATATGCCCGTCTCTCCGCGCATCCGCTCATCTGCTCCCACCTACTGTTCTATCGTCCATTTTTGCAGAACAACCGTTTGGAACAGCTGGAAGGTTATGAGTTTCTTGGCACGGTGGGAGACAGCGGGGAGGTGCAATATGGCGCCGCGGCCTATGGGGAAATGCGTTTCCATGGCGACAACAAGCCGCTGGATCCCCTGCTGGAACCGGCCGTGTTCCTCATAGCGCCAGACGCCTACCGGGGCATCTTGACGCCGGAGCAGGCGATCCGTTGCCTCATGCGCGTGGCCTATGCTTATTTCCCGCTTGCGCAGATCATCCCGTTTCCAATGGCGGACGGGGGCCGCGGCACGATCGATGCGCTGATCCATGCGCTGGGCGGCCGGTATGTGCCAGTCAGGCTCAAGCAGGAAAACGGGGAATCCATCGATACACAATACGGTATTTTACCGGATCGTACCATCGTCATTGAAAGCGAGTGCGTGTCGCATGCGCAGCAACTGCTCTGCGAAATGTTGGATATTGGGTATACTTCCTTTATCGTCGGGCTCTATGGTGACGCGGCCTGCAGCCAAAGCGCGCCGTTCCAGTTGCCGCTGCACCCGAAAATCGGAGACGTGCAGATTCGTATTATCGACAGTGGTTCCGGTAACGCGTTCTTTCTGGACCGGGCGGAATTCAATGCGCGCATCCGCGATGTATCCATCGTGGTGACGGGCGACGGGTATCCGGAAACAGCGCACCTCGACGCCGTCAATGAGATCAAACGCCGCTGTGCGGAGGAAAATGTCCCCGTCGTCGTGTTCGAGGGCGAACCGGATCCGCCGGCTACCGTGGAGGCAGCGCTGCAGGCGCTGCGTGTCAGCGCCGACCGCGTGTTCCGGCTGCTGAAGACGGGCGGCCGGTTACAACACCGGTAGAACGCAGTATGATCGAAAGGATTTGAGTGAGGGAGCATGGAACGACTGATCGCCATCGACGGAAACAGCCTGTTGTTTCGCGCCTACTATGCCTTGCCCGATATGACGACCCGTGATGGCGTGCCAACGGGGGCGTTGCACGGCTTTTTGACGATGCTGCTCAAGCTTGCGCAAACCAACCCGGACTATCTTGCCGTGGCCTTTGACCTGCCAGGCAAGAACTTTCGGCACGAACGGTACGACGCATACAAAGCGGGGCGCCGGGAGACGCCGGAGGACCTGAGCAGCCAGTTCCCGCTGCTGCGTGAGCTGCTTGCCGAGATGGGAATTGCCGTGTGCACGTGTCCCGGCTTTGAGGCCGACGACATTCTCGGCACGCTGGCAAAACGAGCCGAAGCACGGGGCGCGTCTGTCCTGCTCGTGACAGGCGATCGGGACGCATTGCAGCTCGTATCCGAACGGACACATGTGCTGTTGACCAAACGCGGCTTGTCCGACACCGTGGAATATACTGTGGAGCTGCTGCAG
Organism: uncultured Eubacteriales bacterium; assembly: GCA_900549955.1. GTDB lineage: Bacteria > Bacillota > Clostridia > Christensenellales > CAG-138 > Aphodomorpha. The sequence goes on from URQH01000004.1 coordinate 67,662, forward strand.
GAGCAATATGGGTTGTCACCCAGCCGCATGCGGGATCTCAAGGGGTTGATGGGCGACAATTCCGACAACATTCCCGGGATTCCCGGCGTTGGGGAAAAAACGGCGCTGAAGTTGCTTGCCGAATATGGCGATCTCGAAGCGGTGCTGTCCCATGCTGGTGAAATCAAGGGCAAGCTGGGTGAGCGCGTGCGGGAGAATGCGGAGTCCGCCCGACTGAGTTATTGGCTGGGCACCATCGATACGCAGGCGCCTGTAACAACGGATCTGTCGGATTGTGCCTTTCACCTGCCAACGTTATCCGGCGCCGGGGAGCATCTGCGCGCGCTGGAGCTGCGCGCCGTACTGGCCAAGCTCCCGGAGCGGGAAGAACCGCGGCGACCTGTGGAGGCGACCGGCTGTACATGTACCCCGATCGATTCGCTACCAGCGCTCCAGGAAGCCATTGCCGCGCATCCCGCGCCAAAAGCGTTCGCTGTCTGCACGGAAGGGCAGATTTCATTTGCCTTTTCGCCCAAGCAGTCGTATGTAGTAACGGCGGGGGAAACGCTGTTTGACGCCGTCCTGGAGCCGGCGCAGGTGTACCGCGCGCTGGCCCCATTGTTGCAGGATGCGTTGGTTGAAAAACTGGTGTTCGACGGAAAGTCGCTCCGGCACAACGCCGCCGGCTTTGGAGTGGACGTGCGGCATATTGCATTTGACGCTATGATTGCGGACTATCTGCTCAATGCCATTCGCCCAGCTACGACGCTGCAGCAGACTTGCGAACGGCATTTGGGAACCTTGCAGGCCTCGGCTGCGCTGTTGTTCCCCTTGCGTGAACGCATGCGTGCCCTGCTGGAGCAGCAGTCGATGACGGCGCTCTATGACGACATGGAGCTGCCCCTTTCGGGCGTGCTGTATCACATGGAATGCGAAGGGTTTCGCGTGGACGACGCCGTGCTGCTGCAAATGCAGAGCCAGTTTGAAACGCGCGCTGGCGAGTTGGCGTCCGAAATCTATACGCAGGCAGGGGAGACCTTCAATATCCTTTCGCCCAAGCAACTTGGCACCGTGCTGTTCGAGCACCTGAAGCTGCCGCCGCAGCGTAAGACGAAGTCTGGCTATTCCACGGATGCCGACACACTCGACCGGTTGGCGCCGCTGCACCCGGTGGTCCGGCTGATTCAGGAGTACCGGTTCCTCACAAAGCTCAAGAGCACATTTGTCGACGGGCTGTTAGCGGCGCGTGCGCCGGCAGACGGGCGTGTACGGACGCGGTTCCAGCAATGCGTGACCGCGACGGGACGGATTTCCAGCACGGAGCCAAATTTACAAAACATTCCCGTACGCACTGCGCTTGGCCGTGAGATTCGCAAGGCATTCGTTGCCAGCGAAGGCAACGTGCTCATCGGTGCCGACTATTCGCAGATCGAATTGCGCATTTTGGCGCACCTGAGCGAGGACGACGGGCTGATCGAGGCCTTCCGCAGCGGGGAGGACGTGCACCGGCACACGGCGAGCGAAGTCTTTGGCGTACCGCTGGACTCGGTGACGGCGGAGATGCGCAGCGCCGCCAAAGCGGTGAACTTTGGCATCGTCTACGGCATCAGCGACTTTGGCCTCGCGCAAAACCTGAACATCCCGGTCAAGCGCGCGGGCGAATATATCCGGATGTATCTGGCACGCTATCCGGGCGTGCATGCCTTCATGGAGCGATGTGTGACCGAAGGCCGAGAGCGCGGCTACGCTGTCACGATGTTTGGGCGACGGCGCGCGCTGCCGGAACTTAAGAGCAGCAACTACAACACGCGTTCGTTTGGCGAGCGGGTGGCAATGAACATGCCCATTCAGGGAAGCGCCGCAGACATCATCAAGCTGGCCATGGTCCATGCCGAGCAGATGCTACAGGAACGGCGGCTTCGCGCCCGGCTCATCCTGCAGGTGCATGACGAACTGATCTTCGATGCCCCGCTGGAGGAGCAGGACCAGGTGTTGGCGCTTGCAAGGGACTGTATGGAGCATGTGTGCGAGCTGCGCGTCCCGTTGATCGCCGAAGCGCGTGCCGGGCACAGCTGGTATGATACCAAATGACGAATGAAAATCCGAAAAATTTCATCGGTCTGACGGGCGGGATTGGCGCGGGAAAGTCGACGGTTTCCGCGCGGTTTGCGGCGCTGGGAGCCGTGGTGCTGGATGCGGACGCGGTCTCAAGGCAGGCGCTTGAGCCGGAGGGCTGCTGCTATGACGCCGTGCTGTCGCTCTTTGGCCGGGAGATCGCGCTCGCGGATGGCCGCATAGACCGCAGGCGCGTGGCGGGCATCGTGTTTTCTGATGCCGCCATGCTGCAGCGGCTGAATGCCATCGTACACCCGGCCGTCGGGCGTGAGCTGCTCCGCCAGGCTTCGGCTGTGCCGGCGCACGTGCTGGCCCTGTTCGATGTGCCGTTGTTGTTTGAAAGCGGCTGGCATCGCATGATGCATAAGACCATCGTCGTTGCGGCAGAGGACGCGGTGCGCGTTGCCCGCATCTGCGCGCGCGATGGGTGCACGGCCGAAGAGGCGCTGGCGCGCATTCGCAACCAGATGCCGCAGCAGCAGAAATGCCGTATGGCCGATTATATCTTGGTAAACGATGGCACCGTAGAAAACCTGTACCGGAGCGTCGACGCGCTCTATAAAACGCTGTACGCAGAGCTCTTGCGTGCAGAACCGTCGGAGGTCTGTCCGTGAAGAAGGCAATTCTCGTTGTCGCAATCCTCATTTTGCTCGTGTGCGCCGTGTTTGGATCACTGTTGCTGCGCGAGCGTATTGAACATGAGCGTCTGCTCGCGGAATACCCGACAGGCTATCTGCCGGAAATTGCCAAATATGCTGCCGAATTTGAATTGGATCCCTATCTGGTGCTGTCTGTCATGCGGTGCGAGAGCAGCTTTCGGAGCGACGCGGTCAGCCATGCCGGCGCCATTGGGCTCATGCAGGTCATGCCGGATACCGGCGCCTGGATTGCGCACAAGCTGAACCTGGATGACGTGTATACCGAGTCCATGCTGTATGAGCCGGACTATAACGTTCGTTTTGGGTGCTGGTTTCTCCGTTTCCTGACAGATCGGTTTGATGGAGAAAGGCGACATATTATCGCCGCATACAATGCGGGTCATGGCAGCGTGGAAGGCTGGCTGGACGATCCCAACTACGCACAGGATGGCCTGCTGCTGGAGATCCCTTACCCCGAAACGGCCCGGTATGTGGAAAAAGTGCAGCAGGCGTATGATGCATATACCAGCCTGTATCCGGATTTGTTTACAGATGGTTCGTTTGAATCCAGTGCCAAATGATGGTATACTTTGGCTAGTTTGAACAAGGAGTCACGATTTTGCTGGAATTATCGGTCGTCGTTCTTGTGCTGATCGCCGATCAGCTTTCCAAGTATCTGGTGGATCTGTATCTTCCGCTGGGTACTTCCGTCCCGTTCATCGACGGGGTGATCCACCTGACCGCGGTGCACAATACCGGCGCCGCGTGGGGAATGCTCTCGGGCGCCCGTGTCGTGTTTCTCATCATTACCCCCGTCCTGTGCGCGGGCTTGATCGTGCTGCTGGTCAAGCGGCGCAGTCGCATCGGTCGGCTCGGGCGGGTGTGCATTTCGCTGCTTCTCGCCGGCGCCATTGGCAACCTGATCGATCGGGCATTGCTTGGATACGTACGCGATATGTTTGAATTTGGCTTTTTCAATTTTCCGGTTTTCAATGTGGCAGATATGTCGATTACGTTTGGCTGCGTGCTGCTCTGCATCGATACGCTGTTCCTGAAGCGGGGGACGATCTTTGGCGCGCTGGAGCGGGAAAAGCCGCGGCAGTCAGATCCTGGCGCAGACGGAGAAGAGGCACAGGGCGATGTGTGAGCCGGAGGGACGCCCAAATGAGCGCGATGTGGCGGAGGCGGCTTTATTTCACCCGGAGGAGCGCGACCGGCTCGACCGATTTCTATCGGGCGTGTCAGACCTGTCCCGCAACCAGGTGCAGCGCCTGATTCGAGAGGGCGCGGTACTGGTCAACGGTACGCCGTCGCGCGTCAACCAGTTGGTAGCTGCCGGCGATGTTGTACAGTTGTATCGTCCGGCACCAGTTGAGATGGACGTCGTCCCGCAAGACATTCCTCTGGACATCGTGTACGAGGACGACGATATTTGTGTCGTCAACAAGCCGCAGGGCCTGGTGGTTCACCCCGCGCCCGGTCACCCGGACGGCACGCTGGTCAATGCGTTGTTGTTTCACTTTGGGACGCTTTCCGCCGTAGGCGGCGCGTTTCGGCCGGGTATTGTGCACAGAATCGACCGCATGACTTCCGGCCTGTTGGTGGTTGCCAAAAACGATGCGGCACACTTGTCGCTGGCCGAGCAGTTCCGTGACCACACGGCGGGGCGCAGCTATGTCGCGCTGGTGGACGGCAACCTGCGCGAGGACGAGGGCACTGTGACAGGCCCCATTGGCAGGCACCATAGCGATCGAAAGCGCATGGCGGTGACGCCGGAAGGCCGCCCTGCCGTGACACACTGGAAAGTGCTTGCACGTTTTTCCTCTCACACCCTGCTGCGAATTTGCCTGGAGACGGGCCGCACGCACCAGATTCGCGTCCACATGGCCTACATCCACCATCCTGTGACGGGCGACGAGGTCTACGGCGGCGCCAAAAAACAGCTGGGTCTGGCCGGGCAGGCGCTGCACGGCTATCGCCTGCATTTGCAGCATCCCACATCACATGCGGCGCTGGAGTTCCGTGCGCCGCTGCCTGCATACTTTATCTCTGCCCTGCAGAAACTGGGTTGGGATGGAGAAGCCGAATATGCGAAGGAGTTCTTGCAACGATGAGATTACGCGACATCCCCCGTCTGGCCTGCCTGTTCGGCCTCCTGCTGTGCTGTGTGGCCTGCGCAGACGTTGGCAATGGCAATCTCAACGTGGCGGATGCATCGATGCCAAATGCCGTGTCCTCAACCACGCCCACGGCCACGCCGCCGCCCACCCCCGTACCGCTTCCAACGGAAACGGAGGTTGCGACGGCGTTTCTGGAAATCCTGCGTTCCATACCCGTTGCAGTAGATCTTTCGGCGGAAATTGAGGAAATGGCCTTGCCGGAACGGCCCATTTTTTCGGACATCCGTGCACGTCATGCGGACTTTAGCGCATTGTCGCTGGAGTACTATATCGCTGTTTCCAGCGCAAGTGAAGACGCTATCATGCAGCTGGAAGACCTGCTTTCAGACCTTGTACTGGAGTACGATATGGAAATTGAAGTCCCGGATTGGAAGTACCTGGGTTCGGTGCTTTGGGCCGTTGAGGATACGTTTTCAGCCTGGGACATGCTCGACGTAAATTGCGCGGTGGAAACGTCTGCCGGCGGTAGATATCTGCTGTCCATCGACATTGCGCCTGCGGACTTTCAGCCGTTTCTCTACAGCCTGGCCGGCGACGATCGCGACCTGTATATGGACGCTCGCTATATCATGACGTATCTCACCACCGTCTTTGATGCAGAGGGCGAGGAGATCGATTATGTCATGCCTGTGCTATCGGACGACTATATCGCCACCATTCAAAAGCCTCTGGAAAAGACCTCTTATTACGACAGCTGGTACCAGGGCCGCTCCAACAACACGCGAAAGCATACCGGGCTCGACATGCGCGCCCCGGCAAATTCGGAGATCCGCAGCTGCACCGACGGTACGGTGCTCTATATCGGCTACCAGGCCACGCCGGGCAACTATGTGGTCATCTTGGACGACGAGGGATATGAATACCACTATTATCACATGATCCGCCAGACCGATTTTCTCCAGGAGGGACAGCGTGTCAGCGCGGGAGATCTCATAGGTCATGTGGGGAACACGGGGAACAGCGCCGTAAACCACCTGCATCTGAGCCTGATCACGCCGGATTCCGTCTTTGTCAAGCTGTTTGATATGATGAACGCACTCTATTCCAAATAATGATGAAGAGAAGGGGGAAGTAACCAGTGAACCGCTTACGACTGTCGTACCGTTGGCTCGCAGCCCTGCTTGCGCTGCTGCTGTGCCTCTCTTCCTTTGCCTGCCAGATGCCGGCCGGGCAGCCGGAAGCCACGCCGACTGCAACATCGCCCTCCGCGACGGATGCGGTGCAGGCGACGCCAGAACCGACCGCCACGCCGGAGCCGCAGGAAAATGCCTCGCAACTGCTGGCGGAGCTCGACCACGATATTTTTGTCTCGTATGCAGCGGGGGATGGACACAGTCTTGCCGTCCTGTTGCGCGATCCGGCTGCCTTTGGGATCGACGTTTCGGAGGTTCCGGAGACCTGGGGCGAGTTTACGGAAGAGGATTCCCACGCCACCGTGTCCACGTTCGTGGAATACCTGGAGCGGCTGCAGGAGATCGACCGGGCGCAGCTGGACGAGCAGGAGCAGCTCTCGTATGATATCATACAGCAGTTTCTGGAGCAGACCATCGCGGGCGACGAATACGAATACTATTACGAGCCGTTGACGGAGTACACGGGGCTCCAGGTCAATCTGCCGCTCGCCCTGTGGCTGCTGCGCGTCGAGACGCAGGAGGACGCGGAGCGGTATCTGGCGCTGGCGGCGGACACGCCACGGTATCTTGACCAGGTGCTGGCCTATGAGCAGGAGCGGGCGGAACGCGGGCTGTTTATGACGGAGAGCGCGCTCGACGCCGTGCTGTCCGACCTCGATCAGCTGATCCGGACGGGCGACGGCCTGTTTCTGATCGACGAATTTGAAAAGTCACTCGGGCAGATCGAGGAACTGACCGACGAGCAGCGCGCCGACTATGCCGCGCAGGCCCGCGAGCTGCTCTCCGGCGAGTTCCTGCAGGCGTTCTCCCTGCTGCGCGACGGGCTTGAAGCTCTGCGTGCCTCCTGCCGCGAACCGGAGGGCATGTATGCGCTCGGGGAGGACGCGCTGTCCTACTATGCGCTGCAACTGCAGGCCGAGGCGGCGAGCGACATTACGCCGGAAGACGCCATGGTCCTGCTCGAGCAGGAGTTTCTCTATCTGTTGATCTCCTATCAGACCCTGAGCCTGACGGAAGAGGGCATGCAGGACCCCGGCACGCCGCTGACGAGCGGGGACGTGGAGCAGGACCTGGCCGACCTGCGCGCGATTGCGGAGACCGTCCTGCCGGAGGTACCGGAACACACTTACACGCTCCGACAGGTGCCGGAAGAGCTGGAGGACCTGATGAGCCCCGCAGCCTATGCCATTCCGCCGCTCGACGAGTGGGAGGACAACATCATCCTGCTCAACCCGTCTGCCGACCAGACGTATCTGTTCCTGACGCTGGCGCACGAGGGGTATCCCGGCCACATGTATCAGTATCTCTACCAGCGCAACCTCGACGGCCTGGGCCTCATGCAGCGGGCGATCTCGTTTTCCGGTTATTATGAGGGCTGGGCGCAGTTTGCCGAGGAGCTGGCCATCCTGGCGCAGGACAAGTACAACCGTTCCACGACCATGATGCAGTTCTGCAACGATATGGCGTCCAACGCACTGCTGTTGGCCATCACCAGCATCAAGGTCAACTACGAGGGGATGGAGCCGGAGGATCTGAAGGAATATCTGTCCGCTTTTGGTCTTGGGGAAGACATGTTTGTCGACCTGCTGTTTGAATACGCCGTCAACATGCCGTTCTACGCGCTCTCCTATGCCGTCGGCTACGCCCAGCTGGCCAGCCTGATGCGCTCGCTCAGCGCGGACATGGGGGAAAACTACGTGCAAAAAGACGTGTTGACGCAATATCTCAACTATGGGCCGGCATATTTCAACCTCTTGCGCGAGCGCATGGACGTCTGGGCGGACGAACAGCTGAAGGAAGGTTGACAAACGCACGCGGCATGCGCTAAACTATATGCAATATCGACAACTGCGATGAAAAAGAGGAGTACCGTCCATCCGGCAACAGAGAGCCAGACCCGACAGGCTGCAAGGTCCGGCGGCAGAGGAGGGCCGGGAAGGTCGCTTTGGAGCATGCGCCGCGAAGCGTATTGAGTGGCGCGCGATTGAGCCGCGTTAAGGTTCGCAAGAGGGGTTGCAACTGGATGTAAAGATCCGAGAAGCTTGCGGCCCGAACAAAGGTGGTACCGCGAGCGCCCGTTTCGTCCTTTGACGGAACGGGCGCTTTGATTTTGGCTAACAGGAGGTTAAAAGGCAATGGCTTTGCAAATGGAAAAGACATATGACCCGTCAGCGGTGGAATCGCGCTGGTATCGGCATTGGGAGGAGAGCGGGTATTTCCACGCGGCTCCCAACCCGGATCGCCAGCCGTATTGCATCGTCATTCCACCGCCGAACATCACGGGCAAGCTGCACATGGGGCATGCACTGGACAATACACTGCAGGACACGCTCATCCGCTACAAGCGCATGTGCGGGTTTGAAACGCTTTGGCTGCCCGGCACCGATCATGCATCCATTGCCACAGAAGTCAAAATTGTGGAACAGATGGCGGAGGAAGGGCTGACCAAAAACGATATCGGCCGGGAGGCGTTTCTCAAGCGCGCCTGGAAGTGGCGGGAGGATTACGGCACCACCATCGTCAAGCAGCTGCGTATGCTGGGCTCCTCCTGTGACTGGGCACGAGAACGCTTTACGATGGACGAGGGCTGCAACCGTGCGGTCAACAAGGTGTTTGTCGATCTATACAACAAGGGCCTTATTTATAAGGGCGACCGGATCATCAACTGGTGCCCAGATTGCAAGACTGCGCTTTCCGATGCGGAAGTGGAGTATGAGGAGCAGGCCAGCTCGCTTTGGCACATCCGCTACGATGCGCCGGATGGCAGCTATGCGATCACCGTGGCGACGACCCGCCCGGAAACGATGCTCGGCGATACGGCCATTGCCGTCAACCCGGATGACCCGCGTTACCAGCACCTGATCGGCAAGCCGGTCGTGATACCGGTGGTTGGGCGCGAAATCCCGATTGTGGCGGATGCATACTGTGAAATGGAGTTTGGCACGGGCGCGGTGAAGATCACGCCGGGTCACGACCCGAATGACTTTGAGGTTGGTCGCCGCGCCGGGTTGCCCATCCTGCGCGTGTTCACCGATGACGGCCACATCAACGAGCTCGGGGGCAAATATGAGGGGCTGGATCGCTTTGCCTGCCGCAAGGCGCTCGTTGCGGATCTGGAAGCCTGTGGCGCGCTGGTTAAGGTAGAACCCTATACGCATAACGTCGGCACCTGCTACCGCTGCCATACGACGATCGAGTCCATTGTCTCCAAGCAGTGGTTTGTCGACATGAAGCCGCTTGCCGAACCGGCGCTGGAAGCGGTTCGAAACGGCGATATCCGCTTTGTTCCCGAACGGTTCGACAAGGCGTATTTCAACTGGATGGAGAACATCCGCGACTGGTGCATTTCCCGGCAACTCTGGTGGGGGCACCGCATCCCGGTGTACTATTGCGACGATTGCGGCGAAGTGCTGGCCAGCGAAACGGCGCCAGCCTGCTGCCCCAAGTGCGGCGGTGCGCTCCGGCAGGATGAAGATGTGCTGGACACCTGGTTCAGTTCCGGCATGTGGCCCTTCTCGACTTTGGGCTATCCGGACGACACGGAGGAGCTTCGCTACTTCTATCCCACGTCCACGCTGGTTACGGGATATGATATCATCACGTTCTGGGTTTCCCGCATGATCACATTCGGCCTTGCCGTCATGAAGCAAAAGCCGTTTGACACGGTGTATGTCCACGGGCTCGTGCGCGACAGCCTGGGGAGGAAGATGTCCAAGTCGCTCGGCAACGGCATTGACCCGCTCGAGGTCATCGCCAAGTATGGCGCGGATTCCCTCCGCTTTTCGCTGTTGACCGGCAATTCCGCTGGCAACGACATGCGGTTCTATTGGGAAAAAGTGGAAGCCGCCCGCAACTTCTGCAACAAGATCTACAATGCCGCGCGGTTTGTCCTCATGAGCATCGACGGCGTTGAGACAGTGAACCCCTCTCAGTGTGAGCTTGACGATGCGGACAAATGGATTTTGCACCGCCTCAATGAGGTAACGGGGCAGGTGAGCGCCAACCTGGATGGCTTTGAGCTTGGACTGGCTGCGCAGAAGATCTATGACTTCATTTGGCTGGAGTTTTGCGACTGGTACATCGAGATGGCAAAGCCGCGCCTCTATGGCGATTGCAATGAGGCAAAGCGTGCGGCCGCAAGTGTACTCACATTTGTGCTGATGCGCGCCATGCAGCTGCTGCACCCGTTTATGCCGTTCATTACGGAAGAGCTGTATCAGAAGCTGCCGGGGCATGAGGAGACCATCATGCTTTCCAACTGGCCGCAACAGGATCCTGTGTTCCAATTTCCCGCAGAGTGCGAGCGCATGGAGTCGCTCATGGAAATCGTGCGGTCAATACGCAACCTGCGCGCCGAGATGAAAGTGCCACCGGCGCAGCGTATCTCCGTCCGGCTCAATGTACCGGAAACCTTGACCGGCGCTTACCGGGCCATGACGGCCTATGTGGAGCGGCTGGCTGGAGCGGACAGCGTCAGTGTGACTTCTGGTGACTTTACCGCAGATCGGCAGGACGTGCATCTGGTGTGTACCGGCGTGGATGTGCTCATCCCGCTTGCATCGCTCGTGGATATCGAAAAAGAGCGCGAACGCGTTTGCCGTGAGATCCAGCGCGTCGAAGGGGAATACCGGCGCGCTGAGTCGAAGCTTGCCAACGAAAAATTCACCAGCAAAGCCCCGGCAGCGGTGGTGGAAGAGGAACGCAAAAAGCTGCACAATGCCGGCGAAATGCTTGCAAAGCTGCGCGAACGCATGTGCGATCTTGAGAACTGATAAAAATGATATTGGAACTGTCCACTGCACAGGGAGGAGCGAAACATCCGCTCCTCCCTGTGCAAAAGCAGCTACAGCCGGTTATGCCGAAGTTGTGATATAATGAAGCAATAACGGCAGAAAGGAGGTGCTCGTCTTGTCCAACGTGTTTGACTATCTGGCCTGGCGCGGCGATTTGCCGTTCTCTGTCTCCGCTTTTAACGCGGTAGATAGTCTCATTTTGAGCCGGCTGTCGTACCTGCCGTTCGACGGCGTCGTATCGGAACGGTACGACATGCCTGTCAGCCTCGCAGACGCGGCCGTAACCCTGTTGTCCCGCCCGCGCGCCTATCAGCTGGAAGACGATGTCCGCCTGCTGCGAACGCTGGCCAGCGCGCCGCGGTTTCGGCATGCGGCGCTTGCCGGCTATGTGAACCGCACCGTGCCGGCTGACGAAAAACAATTTGCCGCGCTCTGCATCAGCCCGGAAGGCGAACTGCCGTATATCTCCTTTCGCGGCACAGACGGTACGTTAGTCGGCTGGAAAGAAGATTTTAACATGGCGTCCAATGCCGTCGTACCATCCCAGCGCGACGCCGTCGACTACTTCAACGTGGCTGCAACCTGTTATTCCGGTCGCCTGCGTATGGGCGGGCACTCCAAGGGCGGCAATCTGGCGGCCTATGCGGCGGCCTTTTGCGAGGCAAACGTCCAGCCCCGCATCGAGGCGGTCTACAATCATGACGGCCCTGGCTTTTTCCAGGAGACGGTGGAGTGTCCAGCATTTCGGAAGGTACGCAGTCGTATCCATACGTTCGTGCCACAATCCTCCGTGATCGGGATACTGCTGCAACACGAAGAGGAGACGACTGTCGTCAAAAGTACGAACACCTTTTTGCTGCAGCATGACCTGTATTCCTGGGAAACGAACGCGACCGGCCTCGTCTTGGCGGATGCGCGAACCAGCAGCAGCCGGTACATCGATACGACTATCCGCACCTGGCTGCAAAGGATGCGTGCAGAGGATCGGGAGCGGCTCATAGATGGTTTGTACCGCGCGATGGTCGCAGCGGGTGCCGTAACGGTATCGGATCTGCGCAGGCCGCGGATTGCCGCTGCCATCTGGCGCGAAGTACGGCAGATGGACGAGCCGACACGCGACATCATCAAGCAGGGCTTTGAATTGCTGCGCGGTTCGGCGCGCGAAAGCCTGAAGCAAGGCGTGCGGCGCGTTAAATAGCCCGCGAAGATGGCAATACGAAAATGACAGCCGCAGGGGAACCCAAAACCTGCGGCTGTCCCGATGAATGCGCAATGCGGAACGGTCAGAAACCGCTTGCGCCGTAGTTGGCCAGTACACGGGCAGAAGGATCATCCACATCGCAGCCCGCCCAATCTCGATTTGGCATCCAGAATCCGGCGATCATGCCCGCCTGCCCAGGATAAAACTGTTCAAACAGCTCCCGGTACAACAGCGACTCCTTGGTAAACGGCTGTGCGTAATCATATGCCGCGCTGCGCTGATGGAACGCTGCGTCGCTATACTGCGTTTCTGCATATGCCTTGAGATCGTCCACCATTGAGTGGCCAACTGCGTCGCTGAACGCAGCCTTCTCGCGATACAGGATGGATTCCGGCAGATAGTCGCCACGAAATGCATGGCGGAGCAGGTATTTCCCTTTGCCATAGACGTTTCTCTTGATCTCAGGATCCAGCGACATCACATAGCGGACAAAGTCCAGATCGCCAAACGGTACGCGCGCCTCCAGCGAGTTCACGCTGATGCAGCGATCTGCACGCAGCACATCGTACATGTGCAGCTCGCGGACGCGTTTTTGCGATTCCCGTTGAAATGCCTCGGCGTCTGGCGCAAAGTCCGTGTACTTATAGCCGAACAGCTCGTCGGAGATCTCGCCCGTGAGCAGTACGCGCACGTCCGTCGTTTCATGGATGGCCTTACAGACCAGATACATGCCGATACTCGCGCGTATGGTGGTGATGTCGTACGTCCCCAGCAGCTCCACCACGTGCGGCAGCACAGCAATGACCTCGTCGCGGGTCATGCGCACCTCTGTATGATCACTGCCAATATAGTCCGCCACTTCGCGGGCGTATTTGAGATCGATGGCGTCGCCCTCCATGCCGATGGCAAACGTGCGGATGGGTTTGTGCAACAGCCGCGCTGCTACGGCGCACACAAGCGAGCTGTCCAGTCCGCCACTGAGCAGGAAGCCAAGCGGCGCATCCGCGTCCAGTCGCTTCTCGATGCCGGTTATCAGTTTTTCGCGTATGTTGCGACAGGCGGTTTCCACATCGTCGTGGCAAACTGCCGTCGGCTCTGCAATATCCGTATACCGGAAGAAACGGCCATCCACATAGTAGTGTCCTGGCGGAAACGGCTGGATCTGCTCCACAAGGCCAACCAGGTTTTTGGGTTCACTGGCAAAGACGATCGCGCCACTCCGGTGATACCCGAAATACAAAGGCCGGATACCAATGGGATCGCGCGCGGCGACAAAGCCGCCGCGCGCCCTGTCGTAGAGGATGAGCGCATACTCTGCATCCAGCATGCCGAACATCGCCAACCCGTATTGCTCATACAACGGCAGCAGGATTTCACAGTCCGACCCGCTGCGAAAGGTATAGCCTTTGCCGATCAGCTGCTCGCGCAGAGCGCGAAATCCATAGATTTCGCCATTGCAAACGAGCCGGTTTCCATGCAGTGAAAACGGCTGCATGCCCTCTTTGCTGAGTCCCATAATTGCCAACCGGTGAAACCCGAGCAGGGCCGTTTTGCCATCGCCCAGATCGATCGGTTCCACGCGCGTCATATCCGGCCCACGCGAAACGGTGCGCGAAAATCCGGCCATAAATTCGCTGGTCCCCAGACCGGGACCAGCGCCCATGATGGAACACATACCGCGTATCGCTCCTTTCCACGGTCAGCGAACACCAAACAGCAGATCGCCATAGGTGGGGAAGGGCCAATACTCTGCCGCCGTGAGCGTCTCAAGCTCGTCGGCACCAATACGCAACTCATTCATGGCGGCAAACACCTGCTCTCTATAGAACATGGCCTGCGCTTCCAGAGAGTCCAGTTCACGCACTTTCATCAGCGTGTCTTCCAGCGCCTTGACCTTGCCGTACATGCAGCCGGTCAGGCGGGATAGCTTCTCCACCAGCTCCGCTTCATAGCTGCAATCCGCTGCCGGGCAGGCTGCTCTCTTGGCGTTCATTGTGCCTGCCAGTGCGCCGGCATATGCGCTTACGGCGGGCAGGATGTCTTTCTTGGCCATGTCCAGCATGGTCAGTGCCTCGATGTTGAGCACCTTACAGTAGTTTTCCAGCCGAATTTCATGGCGCGAGCGCAGCTCCGTCTCCGTAAATACCTTGTGTGACGTGAACAGCGCAATGTTCTTTGCATCGAGGAAGTGTGAGAGTGCCTCCGGCGTGGACTTCAGGTTTGACAGGCCACGGCGCTCCGCTTCCTTGATCCAGGCATCGTCATAGCCGTTTCCGTTGAAAATGATCCGCTTGTGCGCCTTGATGGACTCCTGGATCAGCGTATGCAGGCGCGCTTCAAACGTCTCTACCGGGCAGCCCTCGAGTATGTCTGCAAACTGTTTGAGCGCCTCGGCAACGGCGGTGTTTAGCACGACGTTGGCATCGGAGATGGAGGCGGTGGACCCCAGCATGCGGAATTCAAACTTGTTGCCCGTAAAGGCGAACGGGGAGGTGCGGTTGCGGTCCGTAGTGTCTTTTGGAAAGCGCGGCAACACGTGGACCCCAACCTTCATCTGCTCCTTTTCCGTGGAATCATACGGCGTATCCGTCTCAATGGCGTCGAGCACGCGCTGTAGCTCATCTCCCAGGAACATGGATACCACGGCCGGCGGCGCCTCGTTCGCGCCGAGGCGGTGGTCGTTTCCAGCACTTGCCACGCTGATGCGGAGCAGGTCCTGGAATTCGTCAACCGCCTTAATCACCGCGCAAAGGAACAACAGAAACTGCGCGTTGGCATAGGGCGTGTCGCCCGGCTCAAGCAGGTTGGCGCCGGTGTTTGTGGAAATTGACCAGTTGTTGTGCTTTCCACTGCCGTTTACCCCCGCAAACGGCTTTTCGTGCAGGAGGCAGACGAGGCCATGCTTTTTGGCGACCTTTTGCATGATCTCCATCGTCAGCTGATTATGATCTGTAGCGATGTTTGTGGTGGTAAAGATCGGCGCAAGCTCATGCTGAGCCGGCGCGACCTCATTGTGCTCGGTCTTGGCCAGAATGCCGAGCTTCCAGAGTTCGGCATTTAGCTCCCGCATGTAGGCGCTGACGCGCGGCTTGATCGACCCAAAATAGTGGTCATCCAGTTCCTGACCCTTGGGCGGCTTTGCGCCATAGAGCGTCCTTCCCGTATAGACCAGGTCCTTCCGCTTGTCGTACAGCGCCTGATCGACCAGAAAATACTCCTGCTCTGGCCCCACGGTCGTCTTGACGGAAGTCACGTTCTCGTTCCCAAAGAGCTTCAGCACGCGCATGGCCTGCCGGTTGATCGCCTGCATGGAGCGAAGCAGCGGCGTCTTTTTATCCAGCGCCTCCCCGCCGTATGAACAAAATGCCGTTGGAATGCAGAGCGAATTATCCTTGATAAACGCATAGGACGTCGGATCCCAGGCTGTGTAGCCCCGCGCCTCAAAAGTCGCGCGCAGGCCGCCCGAAGGGAAGCTGGACGCGTCCGGTTCTCCGCGAACCAGCTCCTTGCCAGAAAACTCCATGATGACCTGGCCGTTGTCCGTAGGCGAGATAAAGCTGTCATGCTTTTCTGCGGTAATGCCGGTCATGGGTTGAAACCAGTGCGTAAAATGTGTGGCGCCCTTTTCAATGGCCCAATCCTTCATTGCATTGGCAACGACATTTGCCACTTCCGCGTCCAGCCTTCTCCCATCGCGAATGGCCTGCTGCATGGCGCGATAGGTCTCTTTGGGCAGCCGTTCTTTCATGACGGTGTCGTTGAACACCATGCTGCCGAACAACTCAGATACCGTGCTCATCCTGTTATCCTCCCGAAAGAAAATAGATCCGTTTTCATCCGTTCTCCAAATAGTAGAACGAATCGATCCAACGAAAAAAGGCGCCACAGAACCAGTCTGCGGCGCCTTTGCCGTTGCGATGCGGGTATTATACACCCGCCATATCGCCTTGTCAATACAAACTTGGCAAACAGTTTTCAGCACGCGCATAACACTTTTGCAGGAGTTTGTGCAAAATCATGCATGTTATAAGCACTGCATAAGATTTTTCGCATATATTCCTGCATGGCACATTTAAATTTGCAGTATGTAAAAAAAATTATTGCAAAACAATTGACAACATTTTGTTTTTGTCGTAGACTTTGAGTGCGAACAATGGCGTTCGAGGATTTGACGGAAGTTCCGCCAGATCCCGAACGCCATTGATTTTGTTTGGAGAGGAAAAAACGGCTATGCAACAAAGGGAAGGTCAGGTACGCATTCCGTCAGGCTGTGCCATTGCCGGTGTCATCAACCGGGACGGGACCCCAATCTGCGGCGACGTCATGATGCGCTCCATTGCAACCATGCACGATCGTTCCAATGGCCTTGGAGGCGGCTTCGCGGGATATGGCATCTACCCGCAGTACAAAGATCTATATGCGCTGCACGTGTTTTATGACAGTACCTCCGCAAAGGAGACCTGCGAGCGCTTCATCGACCGGCATTTTGAGGTGGTCAATCTATCCAAAATACCGATCCGGAAATCCCCAAAGGTCACAAATGAGCCGTTGATCTGGCGGTATTTCGTGACGCCGCATCACAACAAGCTGGTCGATAGTCAGCTGGACGAAAAAGAGTATGTGGCGCGCTCCGTCATCCGCATCAACACGGAGTATGACGGCGCCTACGTGTTTTCCAGCGGAAAAAACATGGGTGTCTTTAAGGGCGTCGGCTATCCAGAAGATATTGGCGCGTTTTACCGCTTGGACGAATATGAGGGATACAGCTGGACGGCGCACGGGCGCTATCCCACCAATACGCCCGGCTGGTGGGGCGGCGCGCACCCCTTCGCCATGTTGGACTATTCGATCGTCCACAACGGCGAGATCTCCTCCTACGACGCCAACCGGCGTTTCATCGAGATGTTTGGCTACAAGTGCACACTGCTGACCGATACGGAAGTCATCACTTACATTGTGGATTTTCTGCTTCGCCATCAGGGGTTGACGCTGGAAGAAGTGTCAAACGTGATTGCCGCGCCGTTTTGGAGCACGATCGAAAGCCGGCCGCAGGCAGAACGTCAACGCCTGACCTATCTTCGGAACGTCTTCAGCAGCCTGCTGATCACTGGCCCATTTTCCATCCTGCTGGGCTTTACCGGCGGGCTCATGGCGCTCAATGACCGGCTGAAGCTACGGTCCATGGTGGTAGGTGAAAAGGGCAGCACGGTGTATATCGCCAGCGAAGAGTGCGCCATCCGCTGTATGGAACCGAATGTAGACCGCATCTGGGCGCCACGTGGGGGAGAGCCCGTAATCGTCCGTCTTAAGGGAGGCGAACTGTAATGGCAATCAACTTTTTGTATCCGGAATATGAAGTCATCAGAAACGAGCGCCGCTGCATCGCCTGCCGCGCGTGCGAACGGCAATGCGCCAACGAGGTGCACCGGTTCGATCCGGAGACTGGCTGCATGGAGAGCGACGAGTCCAAGTGTGTCAATTGCCACCGGTGCGTGTCGCTTTGCCCGACGCGAGCGCTGAAAATTGTAAAAACGGATCATACCTTCCGGCAAAACGCCAACTGGAGCGGCGCCGCCATCCGTGAAGCGTATCTGCAGGCTGGAAGCGGCGGCGTGCTGCTCTCCTCCATGGGCAATCCCAATCCGTTCCCAGTCTATTGGGACAAAATGCTCATCAACGCGTCGCAAGTAACCAATCCCTCCATCGACCCGCTACGCGAGCCGATGGAGACGCGCGTCTACCTGGGCAAGAAGCCGCGCAACATTGCCAGAGGGGAGGACGGCAAGCTGATTAACAATCTGCCTCCACAACTCGAGCTGTCCATGCCTGTGATGTTTTCCGCTATGTCCTATGGTTCCATCAGCTACAATGCGCACGAAAGCCTCGCGCGCGCCGCACAGGAGTTGGGGATCTATTATAACACTGGCGAGGGCGGCTTGCATGAGGATTTCTATCGCTATGGGGCGCACACCATCGTGCAGGTAGCCTCTGGCCGCTTTGGCGTACACCCGGACTATCTCCACGCGGGTGCAGCCATCGAGATTAAAATGGGACAGGGCGCAAAGCCGGGGATCGGCGGGCACCTGCCGGGGGCCAAGATCGTCGGTGACATTTCCAAGACGCGCATGATTCCGGAAGGTACGGACGCGATCTCACCCGCGCCGCATCACGACATTTACTCCATTGAAGACTTGCGGCAGCTTGTGTATTCACTCAAGGAGGCGACTGCCTACCAAAAGCCTGTCATCGTCAAAGTCGCCGCCGTGCACAACATCGCGGCCATCGCCAGCGGCATAGCCCGCAGCGGCGCAGACATCATCGCGATTGACGGCTTTCGCGGCGGCACCGGCGCCGCGCCAACCCGCATCCGCGACAACGTCGGCATCCCCATTGAGCTCGCGCTTGCCAGTGTCGACGCACGTTTGCGCGAAGAAGGCATCCGCAACGACGTGTCCCTTGTCGTAGGCGGAAGCGTCCGCAACAGCGCAGACGTCGTAAAGGCCATTGCGCTCGGCGCGGATGCGGTCTATGTCGCCACGGCAGCGTTATTGGCGCTCGGTTGCCATCTGTGCCGGAGCTGCCAGACCGGCAAATGCAACTGGGGCATTGCCACGCAACGGCCGGACCTCGTCAAACGTTTGAATCCGGAACAGGGATACCGCCGTCTGGTAAACCTCATGACAGCCTGGAATCACGAGATCAAGGAATTCATGGGGGGCATGGGCATCAATTCCATCGAGGCCTTGCGCGGGAACCGGCTCATGCTGCGCGGCGTGGGTCTGAACGAAAAGGAGTTGTCAATCCTCGGCATCTCTCATGCAGGCGAGTGAAGGAGGCATCGGCCACATGAAACGGATCTATGTCAATGAGCAGTGGTGTCTCGGCTGCCATCTTTGTGAATACTACTGCGCTTTCGCAGCGTCGGGCGAAGAGGACATGGCAAAGGCGCTCAAGCACCTTGTCATCCATCCGCGGATCCACATCGAAGAGAAAGACGGCGTGTCTTTCGCGGTGTCATGCCGTCATTGCGAGGACCCGGTCTGCGTCAAGAGCTGCATCACGGGAGCGCTGACGCGAAAGGATGGCGTGATTTCAATCGACCATGACAAGTGCGTTGGCTGCTATACCTGTGTGCTGGTCTGCGGCTATGGCGCGCTCTCGCCTTCATCGGATGGGGCGATGCAAAAGTGCGAATTGTGCATGAAGACACGCGAGGGCGTTCCGCAGTGCGTAAAGGGATGCCCGAACGGCGCAATCGTCTATGAGGAGCGGTGAATTATGAAACAGGAAAACACATTCCGATATGTCATCATTGGCAATTCAGCGGCTGCCGTAGGCGCGGTGGAGGGCATTCGCCAGGTGGATATGCAAGGCCAAATCGCCGTGATTTCAAAGGAACCATACCACACCTATTCGCGTCCTCTGATCTCCTATCTGCTGCAGGGAAAGACAGACCGTGAGCGCATGAAATACCGGCCCGATACGTTTTATGCAGATCATGGCTGCACGGCGGTTTTGGGCGTCGAGGCAGTGGCAATCGATCCGAAGCAGAAGCATGTCTTCCTGCAGGACGGACGGATTTTCACATATGAAAAGCTCCTGGTGGCAACCGGCTCCGTCCCATTTGTCCCAAAGATGGACGGGCTCGAACAGGTGGAGCGGCGCTTCGGATTCGGCTCGTTGGAAGACGCCCTGCAACTGGAAGCGGCGCTTCGGCAGGATAGCCGCGTGTTGATCGTGGGCGCGGGTCTGATCGGTCTAAAGTGTGCGGAAGGCATCGCACAGCGCGTAGCCTCCGTGGATGTGGTGGAGTTGTCCGATCGCATCCTCTCCAGCATTCTAGATGCGGATGGCGCGGCACGCGTGCAAAGACACCTTGAAGCACAGGGCATATCGTTTCATCTCGGTTGCTCCGTCACGGCGTTTGAAAAAGCGCAGGCGCACTTGAGCAATGATGCCGTGCTGCCCTTTGATATCGTGGTCGTTGCCGTGGGCGTTCGGCCAAACACCGCACTGCTTGAGCAGGCAGACGCGCAGGTGCAGCGCGGCGTCGTGACAGATGACCATCAGCGCACCAGCCTGCCGGACGTCTATGCGGCTGGGGACTGCACGGAAAGCTATGACGTCTCGACGGGCAGCCATCGTGTGCTTGCGCTGCTGCCAAATGCCTATCGGCAAGGCGAATGCGCCGGCATAGATATGGCCGGCGGAGAACAGGCATATACCGGCGCAATCCCGATGAATGCAATTGGCTTTTTTGGCCTGCATCTGATCACCGCCGGTACCTATACCGGGGAAGCGTATGTCCATGTGGACGGGCAGAACTACAAGAAATTGTTCTATGCCGATGGCGTGCTCAAGGGGTATATCATGATCGGCGATGTCAATCAGGCAGGCATCTACACCGCGCTGATTCGCGAACAGACGCCGCTGGACACCATCGACTTTTCCCTAATCTGTGAGAAACCCGGCCTGATGGCATTTTCTAAAGCCGATCGGAAAAAGAAACTGGGAGGTGCAGTATGAGCGTCATTCATGCAAATGGACTGGATCACAGGCAGATCAACGAACAGATTCGCGCATACCGTGCAGCACAGGATGATATCATCGAAATCGACGGCTGTCTCGGGCAACGCTTTATCGGAAGCGGGCAGCGCGGCTGCTCCATTGTGATCCACGGAACGCCTGGCAACGCGCTCGGCGCGTACCTCAATGGCGCGTCTATCACTGTGCATGGCAACGCACAGGATGCGACAGGGGACACGATGAACGCTGGCGAGATCGTCATTTATGGAAGTACCGGCGACGCAGCCGGCTACGCCATGCGCGGCGGGGCAATTTATGTGCGCAACGACGCAGGCTACCGCGCAGGCATACACATGAAGGCCTACCGCGAAAAATCGCCAGTCCTGGTGATCGGCGGCAAGGCGGGCAGTTTTCTCGGCGAATACCAGGCGGGCGGGGATATCATCGTGATTGGACTGGGCTGCGACGACGATGTATTTGGGTATTTTTGCGGAACCGGCATGCATGGCGGCAGGATTTTTGTCCGCTGTGGCGAACTTCAAAAGAGTTTACCGGCGCAGGTGCGCGCTGAACCGGCGGACGAAGCAGCGGTGCGCTCGATTGAGCCGTACCTCAAGCGCTATTCGGCTCTATTTGGCCAGAGCATTCCGCAAGACGACGGGAAGCGCTTTTTCCTGCTGACGCCGAACACGCAAAACCCATACCATCAGCTTTATGTTGCGAACTGAGAAAGGCGGAGATCGATGTATACGGCGCAAGAGGTCATGGAGTATGTACAGGCAGAAGATGTAAAGTTTCTACGACTCGCATTTTGCGACGTGTTTGGCGAGCAGAAAAACATCTCCATCATGCCCGAAGAACTGCAGCGCGCGTTTGAGGACGGTATTTCTTTTGATGCATCTGCAATCGCAGGCTTTGGAAGCGAAGAAAAATCCGACTTGCTGCTGTTTCCCGATGCCTCCACGCTGTGCGTGTTGCCCTGGCGCCCTGCGCAGGGCCGGGTTGTGCGGCTGTTCTGCGACATTCGCCGGCCCGACGGTACGACATTTGAGCTCGACGGCCGCCGCATTTTAAAACAAGCGGCGGATACCGTGCGCGATGCAGGATACGCCTGTGACTTTGGCGCGGAATTCGAGTTTTACCTGTTCCGAACTGACGAAATGGGAGAACCGACCGACGTGCCCTTTGATCGAGCCGGATATATGGACATTGCACCGCTTGACCGCGGCGAAAACGTGCGCAGGGAAATCTGTCTGACGCTTTCTGAGATGGGCATTCATCCTGAAAGCTCTCATCACGAAGAAGGTCCGGGGCAACATGAAATTGACTTCCGTTACAGCGATCCGCTCCGTGCTGCGGACAACGCCGTCACGTTCCGCTCGGTGGTTCGCACGCTCGCAGCGCGCAATGGTCTGTACGCCTCCTTTGATCCCAAACCCTTGCCGGATCACAGCGGCAACGGCATGCACGTCAACATCTCCTTGCACGACAAAAGCGGGGCGGAGCACACACGCGATGCGTTTATGGCCGGCATTTTGGCGCACGTGCGGGAACTGACGGTGTTCTTCAACCGTACCGCTGAGTCCTATCGCAGGCTGGGGGAACAGAAGGCACCGAAATACATCACCTGGTCGCCGGAAAACCGGTCCCAACTGATCCGCATTCCGGCGGCAAAGGGCGAATATCGACGCATTGAGCTGCGGTCGCCCGACGCGCTCGCCAACTCCTATCTGACCTACGCCCTGCTTATCCACGCCGGATTGGATGGTATACGCCGCGGACTCTGCCCGCCGCCTCCAACCAACCTCAACCTGTATCGCGCCGAACGCTCCATCACCGATCAGCTGAGCATGCTGCCGGAAACCCTGGAGGAAGCGCGCCTTGCCGCGTCACAGAGTGAATGGCTCGCCGGTCTTTTACCGTCCGAGTTGCTGCGCGCATATGGCGTCGGCCAGTGAAGCGCCGACACACTCTGCGTGCAACGGACGAAAGGGGTAGGGGATGCTGATCGACAGATCGCCGCAGCGCGTATTGATTGCGTCCGGCTCGGAAAAGAGCGCCGGACTGTTCTCCGGGCTGCTCGCCTCACTGCGATGTCGGGATACGGTGTCCGTCAGCAGTGCGGGAGAGGCCAAACGCCTGTGCCTGCAAACGTCATATGATATCATTATCATCAACACGCCATTGTCCGATGAGTTTGGAACACAGCTGGCCCTGGACCTGTCCGGCAACACGGGCGCCGGCATTATGTTGCTGGTCAAGAGCGAGCACTATGAACAGATCGCATTTCGGGTGGAAGAATATGGCGTGTTGACGCTGCCAAAGCCCATCCATGCGCAGCAACTGAGCCAGGGGTTGCACATGCTTCTGGCCGTGCGGGCACGTCTGCGCGCTTTGGAACGAAAAAATGAGAGTCTGCGTGCAAAGATGGATGAAATCCGCATCGTCAACCGTGCAAAGTGGGTGTTAATTACGCAGCTGAAGATGGACGAAGCGCAGGCGCATCATTACATCGAACGGCAGGCAATGGACACGCGTACGTCGCGCCGCGAGGTAGCGGAAAGCGTCATAAAAACATACGAAAGCTGAGAACGGCGTGGCGGTAGCGCGACATCGCCGCTGTGCACAACATTCCGGGAAAGGAACGGGGGTCAATGAATTGGAAGGTCGAACCATTCGGAGAGTTGGATGGACGGCCGGTAGAACAAATTACCCTTAAAAATAGTGCGCAGTGCAGCATGCAACTACTTGCCTATGGCGCGACTTTGCGCTCATTTGTGCTGCCAAGCGGCTTGGATGTGTGCCTGGGGTATGACACACTGGATGCGTACCGAACAAGCGACGGCTATCTGGGCGCTACGATTGGCCGGAACAGCAACCGCATTGGCGGAGCATGGATGGAACTGGATGGGCACAGATTCCGCCTCACAAGCAATGAAGGGCGCAACCAGTTGCACGGCGGCTATCGCGGCTTCCACGCACATCTGTGGGAGTTCGAAATACTGGAGAACGCTGTGCGCTTTTCGCGCGTGTCGCCGGACGGGGAGGAGGGATATCCCGGGACGGTGCAGGCCGCAGTCACCTACCAGCTGCTTGACGACGGATTTGCAATCGAATATGCGGCCGAGACCGACCGCGACACGCTTGTCAACCTGACAAACCATAGCTATTTTAACCTTGCGGGCCATGGCAACGGCACCGTTCTAGACCATATTCTTCAAATGCCGGCAGCAACGCAGTTCCTTCCGGTCGATGCAGAAAAGATCCCAATTGGGCTACTTGCGCCTGTGACCGGAACGGCGTTGGATTTTTTGGAGCCGCACGCCATTGGAAGTCGCACAGACGGCGCGCTGGTATTGCGCCCGGGCGATTACGATCACGCGTACGCGCTGTGCGGAAGCGGCGATCGTCCGGTCGCGAACCTGTACTGCCCGCGCACCGGCGTAGCTTTAACGGTTCGCACCAACATGGACAGCGTACAGCTGTATACGGCTGGCGGCCTTGCGCAGCGCCCCGGGAAACACGGCGCCGGATATGGGCCATTTTCGGGCATCTGTCTGGAAACCCAGCGGTACCCAAACGCCATACAGGTACCCGCATTTCCCTCTCCACTACTGCGTGCCGGAGAGCGATATCTGCACCGGTCGTCCTTCCGATTTTGCTGGTGACGGGTGACGGGGAACCAACTAAACTGTTCGCTCCTGTGTAGCCAGAATGTCCACGTCCGTGCCGCAAACGCCGTTGAGCACCGTCTGCCCGACGCGAACCGGAGGGACGACGGTATGCGCTGCAATTTCAGACAGACATGCAAAGATGAGCCGCTTGTCAATAGGGCGACTTGTTTTGACGGCGAGCGGCACGCGGGATCCAGCCACCGGGCAGAGCGCTGTCACCATTCGCTTTGGCGCGGTCAATTCCTCCTTGGCATAACGAAGCCCGACGTTGCAGGAATATCCCTCTACGTCCGTGACGGCGCCATCGTTCCATTCGGCAGTAATGCGGCAACCCATCGGGCAGCCAATGCAGGTCAATTCCCGTTTCATGCATCTTTCCCTTCCATCGTTACACAGATCTCCGCTGCATCCGGCAGCGCCATGAAGGCTTCTTTTGCAAGCTTCAGCGTGACCATTTCTCCCGGCGTGAAAATCCGCGCTTTCTTCTGCTGAAGCGTCTGCGCGCCGGAGCGCACCAATACGCTGGCGTCACGATACACGCCGTTCGGGCGAAACATCAGCGAAACATCGCCTTCCGGTTCTGCGGAAACCACCTGCGGAACTATTGCGGAAACGCCCAAGCCAGCGCGCACGGGCAGCACACGGCTGCTTGGCGGCAGCACCCCCAACGCAAAGCGTGCGGCATTCTTGCCGGCCAAGGCAGCTTCTTTCGAGACGTGATCCACCAGATCGTGAACATGCAGCACGTTGCCACAGGAAAAGATGCCGGGTACCACAGTCTGCAACCGTTCGTCGACGACGGCGCCGCCGGTGGCAGGGGACAACGTGACGCCCGCCATAACGGAGAGCTCGTTTTCCGGAATCAGTCCGACCGAAAGCAGCAACGTATCGCAGGCGATGTAGCGCTCGCTCCCGGCAATCGGGCGGCGGGCATCATCTACCTCCGCAATCGTCACCCCTTCCAGTCGTTCACGTCCATGGATGTCGGTGACGGTATGGCGCAGCAACAGAGGGATATCAAAATCATCCAGGCACTGCACAATGTTGCGCTTGAGCCCGGCAGAATATGGCATCAGTTCGACGCAGGCTTTCACTTCGGCGCCCACAAACGTCATGCGGCGGGCCATGATGAGACCAATGTCCCCGCTGCCCAGGATGACGACGCGCCTGCCCGGCATGAGCCCCTCCAGATTCACCAATCGTTGCGCCGTGCCCGCCGTATAGATGCCTGCACAGCGCCATCCGGGCGTTCCCAACGCGCCGCGCGGACGTTCGCGGCAACCCATGGCCAGCACGACAGCCTTTGCCTGCAACTGTTCCAGGCCCCTGTCCCTGGAGACGCAGGTCAGTGTGCGCTCGCGTGAAAGAGATAACACCGTCGTGCCACACTGAACGGGAATGTCGGCGTCTATGACGCGATCGATGAACCGCTGTGCATACTCGGGGCCGGTCAACTCTTCCTGGAACGTATGCAGGCCAAAGCCACTGTGAATGCACTGACGCAAAATGCCGCCCAAATGCGGTTCCCTCTCCAAAATGAGCAGATTTTTGCATCCCGCGTCCCGTGCGGCCAAAGCCGCCGCCAGCCCTGCGGGGCCACCGCCAATGACGACCAGATCGACTTCACGCATCCGGCTCGTCCTCCTGTTCAAAGAGATAGTGCTCCAGTAGACGGGAGTCACCGCCGCATTTTGTAATTTCCAGCGGGGAAACCCCCAGTTCTTCTGCCAGGATTTCCAATGTACGCGGCAGACAGAAACCTGCCTGACATCGTCCCATTCCTGCGCGCGTGCGGCGCTTAAC
Organism: uncultured Eubacteriales bacterium; assembly: GCA_900549955.1. Lineage (GTDB taxonomy): Bacteria > Bacillota > Clostridia > Christensenellales > CAG-138 > Aphodomorpha. The sequence continues at coordinate 93,704 of URQH01000004.1, forward strand.
CCCGTCCAGCGTGCGTGCGCCCACCGGGCGGCGAATCGCCTCACGAATTTCCGCCTCCGTCACCATTTCGCAACGGCATACAATTTGCCCATACGCAGGGTCTTGCGCAATCAACTGCGCGCGTGCTGCATTGCTGAGCGAGCGGAATTTTGGAATGGCGGTGCGCAACGGTGAGAAGGCGGGGTTTTGCGGCAGACGCAGGCGGTCCGCAATCTCTTCTGCCAGCAACCGGCCAATAGCCGGCGCGCTTGACAGTCCGGGCGATTCGATCCCCGCAGCGTCGAAAAAACGCTCCGCATCCGCAACTTCTCCAAGCACAAAGTCATCCCTGTCGCAGTGTGCACGCAAACCCGCAAACGTCGTGATCGCGCCGCGCACAGGAAGCTCCGGCCAGGTACGCCTGGCGGCAGACAACACGCGGGACAGCCCGTCCGCAGTGGTGCGCGTATCGGTCTTGTCCTCGATGTCGTCGGCCGTCGGACCGATCAGCATCGTCCCTTCCACCGTAGGTGTGACGACCACGCCCTTGCCCATTTGAGTCGGCAGCTGAAACACTGTTGCGTGAAACGTGTTTTGATAGCTCTTGTCCAGCAGGTAATATTCCCCGCGCCGCGGCCGGATCTCCAAGCGGTCAGCGGAGACCAGGTTGTGCAACACGTCCGAGTAAACGCCCGCACAATTCACAATGGCGCGCGCAAAAAACTCGCCACGGCTGCTGGACACACGCCAGTTGACGCCGTCGGAACTGCGGCAGATGTCCGTCACGCAGGCATTTCGCAGAAAGCGTACGCCGTTGTGCGCAGCATTTTCGGCATATGCCTGCGTCAGTTCATACGGGCAACAGATGCCACCCGCCTCCACGAGCAGCGCCTCGCACGCCTCCGAACTCAGATTTGGTTCCCTTCGGCGCAGTTCGTCGCGGCCGATGAGAGAAAGTCCCTGTACGCCATTGGTCCGGCCGCGGGCCAGCAGCATTTCCAGGGTCTCATGCCCCTCCGGTGAAAAGGATACGACGAGCGAAGTGTTGCGCAGAAACGGGACGTCCAGTTCACCGCAGATTTCAGGATACATGCGGTTGCCCTGTACGTTGTACTTTGCCTTGTTTGTGCCCGGCAAGGCGTCATAACCACCGTGCACAATCGCTGTGTTCGCCTTACTCTGCCCGTTGCAGATGTCGGCAGTCTTTTCCAACAGCAATATGTCGGCGCAATAGCGCGAAAGTTCCCGCGCCACCGCACAGCCGACCACGCCGCCGCCAATGATGATTACATCCAGCATATCACACCGATCCCCCGGTGGGGGTCCTTCCCGGCACGCCAGATTTACCGGCGCCGCCTGACTATTTTCCCAAATCAAACCGCGGCTTATGCATGTGCCCAGCCATAGGCACAACGAACCGCCTTTTCCCAGCCATAGATCCGTTCACTGCGCTCCGCATCCCCCATAACTGGTTCAAAGACGCGCGGCGTCTCAATGTTGCGCCGCAACGCGTCAAAGCCGCTCCAGAAGCCAACAGCCAATCCGGCCAAATATGCCGCTCCCAGTGCCGTCGTCTCCGTACAGGCGGGACGGAGAACCGGCGCGCCGATGATGTCTGCCTGAAACTGCATGAGAAAATTGTTGGCGCTGGCGCCACCGTCCGCGCGGAGCGCCGCAAGACGAATGCCGGAGTCTTCCTGCATGGCACGTAGCACATCGCCCGTTTGATAGGCGAGCGACTCCAGCGTAGCGCGCACGATGTGATCTCGGTTCACACCGCGTGTCAATCCTACAATGCAGCCGCGTGCATATTGATCCCAGTGCGGCGCGCCAAGGCCGACAAATGCCGGCACGACGAAACACCCCGCTGTGTCCGGGACGCGCCTTGCACAGTCTTCCGACTCGCCAGCCGTGCGGATGAGTTGCATCTCATCCCGAAGCCATTGGATGGCGGCGCCAGCAATAAACACAGAGCCTTCGAGCGCATATTGCACGCGCCCGTCTATTCCCCAGGCAATGGTGGTTACTAGCCCGTGCTGAGAGACGATGGGCGTTTCGCCCGTGTTCATGAGCAGAAAGCAACCCGTGCCATACGTATTTTTAGCTTCACCAGAAGAAAAGCACGTCTGTCCGAACAGGGCGGACTGCTGGTCGCCCGCCGCACCGGCAATCGGTATGGATGCGCCAAACAGGGCAGGGTCGGTCTCCCCATACACGCCGGAAGAGGGGCGCACTTCCGGCAACATGTAGCGGGGGATCTGCAACTCCCGCAGTAAATCCTCGTCCCACTGAAGCGAATGGATGTTGAACAGCATCGTGCGCGAGGCGTTGGAATAGTCCGTTACGTGGACACGACCACCCGTCAGCTTCCAGATTAACCAGCTGTCTACCGTTCCAAAGAGGAGCTCGCCGCGCTCAGCCCGGATTCGTGCACCCGGGATATTTTCCAAAATCCACCGTAGCTTTGTACCGGAGAAATAGGCATCCAGCAGCAGTCCGGTCTTGGCACGGATCGTGTCCGACAAGCCTGACACCTTGAGCGCGTCGCAATACGCCGCCGTACGACGGCACTGCCATACGATAGCGGGCGCAACCGGTTCGCCGGTGCGCCTGTCCCACACAATCGTCGTTTCTCTCTGATTGGTAATGCCAATTGCCGCAATATCGTCCGGCATAGCCCCGACCTGCGTCATGGCCTCGCGCGCAACTGCAAGCTGTGTCTCCCAAATCTCGTTGGCGTCGTGTTCCACCCAGCCTGGTGCTGGATAGTATTGGGGGAATTCTTGCTGCGCGATGCTGCACATTCGTCCCTGCCGGTCAAACAGAATGCAGCGATTGCTCGTCGTTCCTGCGTCGAGCGCCATCATATAGGTTGCCATAGCGCAGTCCCCCTCATAACTTACTGTATGCTCATTATAAGTCTTGGCCCCAAAAGTGGCAAGGACTCTTGTGCGTTTGAGGGATTGCCTTTTGCCGCTTACCAAGCATATAATATTTAAAAATTGTGGCAAGTCCACACCGCAATCACACAAGGAGATTGATATGGAATTGCGCGACAAGCACGGGCTGACGGAACAGGAGTTTTTGAAGAACTACCGCGCGGACAAATATCCAAGGCCCTCCATGACGGCAGACATTGTGCTGTTGTCGCCGGCGAAGGAGGGGGTGGAGGCCTTGCTCATTCGGCGCGGTGGGCACCCGTTTCTTGGTTGCTGGGCGCTGCCCGGGGGCTTTGTTGGCCCGAAAGAAAGCGTGGATGCGGCCGCAGCCCGCGAGCTGGAGGAGGAGACGCACGTGTCCGGTTTGCCGCTTCGGCCGTTGGTTCTCAGCAGCGCCCCCGGAAGAGATCCGCGGGCCTGGACCATTTCAGAAGCCTATCTTGCTGTGACAGACAGGCAGTCGTTGCCTGTTCAGGCGGGCGACGATGCCGCTGATGCGCGTTGGTTTCAGATTTCTCGCACTGGCACCCCACCGGTTATCCAACTGTCACTGACCTGCGATACGCTCTGTTTGACTGCAACACTGCACGCAAACATCACGGAGACGGCCTGCGGTCGCATTTATGATATTCGCGTCAATCAATCGGAGGGTATTGCATTTGACCATGCCGCCATCCTGTTGCGCGCGTTGTTTGAGTGGGAACTTTGCCAGGAACGGGTGGAGGAGTCGAAGCTAACATAAACGAGTCGCAATGAAATAAGCGCGATTGGACAGCACAATTTCTCATTTGCGAGTACAAGGACGGTCTTTGGCCGACCTTGTGGAGTTTCACTTATGCACCATAGGTATTTATTTCTGAAATCTATTGAAATGTCTATTGACGCAATTTGAAACAGATTTTATACTATATATTGGTATGAGAACGCTTTCAGTTCGCAGTGAGAGGTGAATGAATTTTGCAAGAAGTGACCATTTATGATATTGCAGAAATGGCTGGGGTATCTGCCAGCACTGTTTCCCGCGTCATCAACAATTATCCCTATGTGAAAAAAGCTACTCGTACTCGCGTACTGAAACTGTTGGAAGAATATCATTATGTTCCAAATGAAACGGCCCGTGGGTTGGTCAATCAATCCTCCAGGATGATTGGTATCCTGATATCGGATATCCGCACTACCCATCATACCGATGGGGTATATTATATTGAACGGGAACTGTCCAAGCAGGGATATTCTTGCTTGATCTACAACACTGGCGTGGCTGAGGCAGAACAAGCCAAATCTATCCAAATGCTCAGCCAGCGCAAGGTAGATGCAGCAGTTTTAATGGGCTCCATCTATCAAACGAAAACTGTCCAGAAAGCAATTGAAACCTATTTGCCCACTACGCCTGTAGTCATTTGCAATGGCTACCTGGATTCTCCGAATATATATGGCCTCATTGCAGACGAGCAAGATGGCGTAACTAATTGTGTCAGGCTGCTGGCCGAAAAGCAGCGCCGCCATCTGGCTTTTATTGTCAACCAATACACACCCAGTAACCGTCTAAAACAAATCGGGTTTGAAACTGGCGTTCAGCAATATTGCGAGGGGGAACCTGGCGTCATATTGGAATCCGGCACATCCATTCAGGACATTTATGATGCGACCAAAAAACTGATGCGAGAACATCCGCAAACAGATGGCATCGTTTATTCGGAAGACTTTTTGGCTGCTGCCGGCATACACGCTTTAGCGGAAATGCATATTCCGGTACCGGATCAAGTTGCCGTCATTGGCATTAACAATTCGCAATATGCTGAAATTTGCGTCCCACCCTTGACGTCGCTTGACAATATGTTGTATGATTTGAGCCTAACTGCGGCGCGAAATTTGATCGCTCTACTAAAAGAGCAGCGGGTCAATAAAAAAATGATGCTTTACTCTCAAATTGTCGAGCGTCAGTCAACATAAGCCTCAGTTTACAGCATGAATCTGGGAGGAGCCTGTATGAAAATTGGCTTTATTGGCGTGGGGAACATGGGAGAGGCTATCCTGCGCGGTGCTCTGCACAGCAGCATAGTGCTGCCAGAAAACATATGGGCCTATGATATCGATGTCAACAAGTTGAATCGATTGCAAGAAGAGCTTAAGATCCATATTACCAGTTTTTTATCTGAACTGTTAGAAAATGCAGACCTTTTGCTGCTTGCCGTAAAACCGCACATTTGCCCAAGTGTACTGGCCGATATTGCACCGCTTATGGCAGGCAAGGCGCTGATTTCTATCGCGGCCGGCTGGTCGCAAGCGCGACTTGCCGCTGCGTTGCCGAAATCCGCACGGCTGTTGCGAGTTATGCCGAACACGCCTGCGCTTGTCGGCTGCGGTATGAGTGTGTTCGAAGCGGGTAACACTCTTGAAAAAGCCGAGATGGATTTTGCTACACGCTTGTTTTCCTCCATAGGCCGCACCGCAGAAGTAGAACCGCGGCTCATGGATGCGGTAACGGCGGTCAGCGGGAGCGGGCCGGCTTATGCGTACCTTTTTCTGGAATCGCTCGCCGATGGCGGGGTAAGGGAGGGACTTCCGCGCGCCTTGGCTTATGAGTTGGCGGCGCAGACGTTGCTTGGCGGGGCGCAGATGCTGCTGAAAACTGGAGAGCACCCGGGAAAGCTGAAGGATAACGTCTGTTCGCCCGGTGGCACGACAATTGAAGCGGTGGCGGCCTTGGAAGCCAACGGGTTGCGCGCTGCAGTAATGGCCGCAGTACAGGCTTGCGCGGAAAAATCGCGGGAACTGTCAAAATAATATATTATATTATTTATGATGAAACATGTTACAATTTATACAGATGGCGCGTGCTCTGGGAACCCCGGCCCGGGCGGCTGGGGCGCTATTTTAATCTATCGTGACAAGCGGCGAGAGCTGTCCGGTTTTTGCCCGGAAACGACGAACAACCGCATGGAACTCATGGCGGTCATCGCGGCATTGCAGGCTCTGAAGGAACCGTGTAACGTCGATGTTTTTACGGACAGCGCCTATGTCTGCAACGCTTTTCGTCAACATTGGATCGACAACTGGCAACGCAACGGCTGGAAGACGGCCACAAAAAAAACCGTCGAAAACCGTGAGCTTTGGACATCATTGCTGGAAGCCATGCAGCCACACAAGGTTTCGTTCCACAAAGTCAAAGGTCATGCCGACAACGCGATGAACAACCGTTGCGACGAGCTTGCCCGTGCGGCCATTCAGGCCGGTCAGCAGCAATAGTCATAGCTAAAACATGAAAAATTTGCAAACAACTATTCGTTAAACTTGTCTTTAACGAATAGTTGTTTTATAATGAAACCGTCCGAATCCCCTTCTCTCCGGAGATTCAGAGCTTTGTCTGTTTGGAGTGTGCTTGTAGCGTGCGACAGCGATGTGCAAAAGCAGCCTGGGCATAAACTGGGTCAGGCACGTGCGGAAAGGAAGATTGGATTGCCCAATACGTATCAGATTGAAAAAGAAAAGGTTTATACCAAAAAGATTCGGGAAATTCAGAAAGAGCTGCCGCTGTTTGCAGGCACATTTTTGCGGGCGTTGGAGAACCATACCTCCACTCTCACTCGCTATGCCTATGCCATTGATCTTCGCAGCTTTTTTCGCTATCTGGTGACGGAGTCGGATATTCTGCACGGCCGGGATATTCAGAGCTTGGCGGCAAATGATCTCGAGCAGGTCCGCGCCTACCATATCGAGCTGTTTCTCGAGCAGCAGTCGCTCTATCAAAAGGGTGAGCGGGAAATTACCAATCGTGAACGGGCAAAAGCGCGTAAGCTGGCAACACTGCGCACCTTTTTCAAATTTATGTTCAAGCAGGAACTGATTTCCGCCAATGTCGCTGCGCTCGTCGAAATGCCAAAGCAACACGAGAAGGCCATATTACGCCTGGAGCCAAACGAGGTGGCCAATCTGCTGGATCGGGCCGAACGTGGCGATGGCCTGACTGCGCGCCAACAGCAATACCACGCTGCCACGCAAGTGCGCGACCTGGCAATCCTGACGTTGTTCTTGGGTACGGGCATCCGCATCAGCGAGCTGATTGGCATCGACCGCAACGACATTGATTTTGATAACAATACCTTTTTGGTCACGAGAAAGGGCGGCAAGCAGAGCATCCTTTCCTTTGGCGAAGAGGTCAGAACAGCACTGTGGAATTATCGGGAGCAGCGCGATACAATTGAGGCGCAGGAAGGCCACGAGCAGGCCTTTTTCCTGTCGCTGCAGCGGCGCAGAATTACCGCGCGCGCTGTGGAGAACCTGGTAAAAAAATATGCGGCGATTACAACGCCGCTCAAGAAAATCACGCCGCACAAACTGCGCAGTACCTACGGTACGATGCTCTACCACGAAACCCAGGATATCTATCTGGTTGCAGACGTGTTGGGACATAAGGATGTCAACACGACGAGGAAACACTACGCTGCGCAATCGGAAGAACACTCCCGCATTGCGGCGCAAAAAATCCATCTGCGAAAAAACTGACACTCTGAAAAGCCGCTTTTAAGCCGCTTTATCGCTGGCGTTACCGCCCTTTACGCCGGCGGGCGTGGACGCCGCGCAGCGTCGTACACAGCACATGGCCTGCATCGTCTGGCCATTGTTCTCCGCTCAACTCAAACATATTGGGATCTGTCTCCATAAAGATGTGCGAGATTGGGATTTCCGCGTACTGATGGTTTTCCATATCCAGACATCGAAAACAATTGTCACACAGTTTATTCGGGTCCAAATCACAACGGTTGCAGCGATTGCAACCGTCGCAGACCTTGTTCGGCTGCAATACACACCACTTAATTTCCATTTTTCTGTCCCGTCCTCCCCTCTTATTCGACAAAAATCGACCAGGTTTAACGAACATTTGTTTGCAAAACAATTTTTTCTGTGCTATAATGTTCGCATCAAAGCGAACAAGGGAGCGCATTTTCATGAAAAAGCTGGATAATCCGCAGCAAAAAATCTACGAATACATTCTCAGCTATAGCCAGGAAAACGCCTATCCTCCCTCAGTTCGCGAAATCTGCGACGCAGTGGGACTCAAGTCGCCCGCCACAGTGCATACGCACCTGAAGAACATGGAACAGGCAGGTCTCATTCGCCGTGACCACAACAAACAGCGTTCCATACATGTCGTACCACAAAACGAAGCAGTTGCCGTTCCGGAATTTCAGGCACGCATCCCACTGATCGGCCGCGTGGCCGCCGGCATGCCAATCCTTGCCGTGGACAATATAGAAGGCGCATTTTCCGTGCCGGAACTGCTCACGCACGGCCCCAGGCATGAGGGCGTCTTTTTGTTGCGCGTGGTGGGCGACAGTATGGTCAATGCCGGCATTCGTGACGGAGATTACATCGTGGTAGACCGTGAGCTTGGCTATGTCAGCGGCGACATCGTCGTTGCCAGAACAGCGGAAGAGACGGCTACCGTCAAGCGTATTTTTCCGCAGGGCGATATGGTTCGTCTCCAACCGGAAAACGACCTCTACCCTCCCATTCTGTTGCCTGCGACAGATGTTGAAGTCGTGGGCAAGGTGACCGGGTTGATGCGCCGTTACTGAACAGCCTGCAACGCGTCATACGCCAGCATAGCCGCAATTCTTCCATGCGCATAGGTTAGTGCGCCCTGCAGATAGGCCGTATAAGGAGGACACACAGGGCCATCTGCACTCAGCTCTGTCGTTGCCCCCTGTACAAATGTTCCCGCCGCCATGATGACTTGATCGGCATATCCGGGCATGTCCCACGGCTGGGGCACCGCAAAACTGTCCACAGGTGATGCTGCTTGCACACTCTGACAAAACCGGATCAGCTGTTCTGCGCTCGAAAAACGTACCGACTGAATGATGTCGGATCGCACCGCAGTACTGGCTGGCAGGGTCTCCATGCCAAGGCGTTCAAACAGCCGCGCAAACAGCACTGCGCTTTTGACGCACTGTGCCACGGTGTGAGGCGCCAAAAACAATCCCTGGTAAAACGGGCGATAGTCGCCTGCATAGGACCCCACTTCCCTGCCCATGCCAGGAATGGTCAGGCGCTGCGCAATGCGCTCTACCAAATCGGCGCGACCAGCCACGTATCCGCCGGTGGGCGCAAGCCCGCCGCCCGGGTTCTTGATCAAGGAACCTGCCAGTATGTGTGCGCCAAATGCGGTAGGCTCCTGGGCGCAGGTAAATTCGCCATAACAGTTATCCACGACGATGACAGAGTCAGGCGCGCAGGCCATGATCTGCGAAAACGCTTTCTGCATCTGGTCCGGACGCAAAGAGTTGCGCCACCCATATCCACGGGAGCGCTGTACATAGACGATACGCCTGGGCCTCTCCTGCAACAGCTGCATGACCGTATCCAGATCAATTTCTCCATCCGTACGAAGCGGCACCTGTTCAAAGCCAATGCCAAAGCGGCGTAGTGACTGCGGGGCGTTGCCGCGGATGCCAATCGCCTCCTCGAGCGTGTCATATGGGCGACCGGTGATGGCCAGAATCTGGTCTCCAGGTTCTGCAAGCCCTGCAAGCGCCAGAAAAATTGCGTGCGTGCCGTTGACAAAGTGCGGCCGCACCAGCGCAGCTTCCGCCTGTACCGCACCGGCGAACACCAGGTCGAGGGTGTCGCGGCCAATATCGTCATATCCATAGCCCGTGGAAGGTGCAAAATGACGTGCTGCAACCTGGTGCTCCTGGAACGACGCAAGCACGCGCGCCTGTACGACGGCTTCTACCGCATCAATGCGGCGAAACGCTTCGTTCAATCCGCGCTCGCAGTCCCAAATAAACTCCCTTGCCTGGTCACTGATTTTCATATTGATCTCCCTTATCCACCGTTTTTCCATTGCTGAATCTGCTTTACGATCGACTGTGCTACATCCTCTGGCGGGCTATTCCCAACGTCAAACCAGCGAATGCGGCGGTCGCGTCCAAACCAAGAAAGCTGCCGCTTTGCGTACCGGCGCGTATCTCTCTTTATGCGTTCCACCGCCTCGTCATAGGTGCAATCTCCATCCAGATATGAAAATAACTGACGATACCCGATCGACTGCATGGCAGGAAGCGTGCGCGGTAACCCCAACGCTGCAATCCGGCGCGCCTCATCCAACAGGCCATATGACAGCATCTGATCCACACGGGCGTCGATACGACGGTACAACAGCGCACGGTCCATGGTCAATCCAAAGAGTATGGCATCGCATGGGGCGTCTGCTCCTGCAGTGTTTGCAAAATCGTTGCCAAACGCAGAGAGCGGCTGCCCGCTGCACGACAACACCTCCAGGGCGCGCAGGATCCGTTTGCGATCGTTTGGGTGCAGCCGCGCCGCCGTCACCGGATCGGCTTTCTGCAGCGCTTCCCAGGCGGACGCCGTCTGCCCTGCCGGATATTCCATCTCGAGCCGCGCGCGTATGGAGGCATCGGACGGGACGGCAAAATTGAGCGGATAGATCAGGGAATTGACATACAGGCCGCTGCCGCCAACCACCAGCGGCAAGTGCCCATTTCGCTCGATAGCGCCGATGGCCTCGACAGCCATGTCGCGGTATGCAGAGACGGAGAAACCCGGTCTGTCGATTTGCACGCAGTCTATCATATAGTGTGGAATTCCCTGCCGCTCTTCCGGCGTTGGTTTTGCCGAACCGATGTCCATGCCGCAATAGACCTGCACGGAATCGGCAGAGACAATTTCCGCACCGGTCATCCGCGCTACGCGGATGGACAGCGCAGTTTTGCCGGAGGCCGTTGGGCCAACAATACATGCAATTTGTGGCCTGTGTATCGTCATGCTTTCCATTTGCGGCATGTATCAACCCTTACAGTACGCGCTTAAACAGCTTCTCAATTTCTCGCTTGGTGAGAGTGATCATCACCGGACGCCCATGCGGACAGGTCAGCGGTATGCCCTCGCGCTCAAACGTATCGAGCAATTCAGCAATTTCCTTTTTGTCCAGTTGCTCTCCTGCTTTGACTGCATGCTTGCAGGCCGTCTGTATGATGCGCTCCCGGCGCAGTTCCCTGGATGAAGTCTTTCCCTGTGCCGACAGCTGCTCCAGGGCATCGTGCAAATAGGCGACCGGCAGAGGTTCACCCAGTATCTGGGGGACGCTGTTCAGCAGCAGAGTTCCATCCTCATGAAAATCAAAAGCAAAGCCGAGCGCTTCCAGCGCCTCCCGGTTTTCCTCCAGCGTCACGAGTTCCGCAGCAGAAAGCGACACAGGCAGCGGCGTCAACAGCGTCTGTGCTGCGGCGGCATCCGGACTATGCATCAACAGTTCGTATAGACGCCGCTCATGCGCCGCATGCTGGTCAATGAAAAAGAGTGTTTCCCCCTGCTGTACGATCCAATACGTTTGAAACGCAGCTCCAAGAATCGTGTATGGCAGGGAAGCAACCAAACGCAGCTGCGCTCCCGACAGCATGGCCGCATCATCTTCTGGCTGTTCCGGGACATCGGCCTTCCGGGCAGGATACACCGGCGCAGCATCTGACCAGAATGTAGCCGGCCGCTGCACCTGCGTATGGCCGTAAGTGCCCGTCCAATGTTTCCACGATTCACGGATGGTAGCCGCTGCAGGCGGCACGGGACGCCGCAAATCGATGGCCTGGCCCGGGTCAGCATAACTGGGGGCGTGCGGGGCAGGCGACGGTACATCTGCTGCAGACAAATCCTTCATCTCCTCCGCCTTTGGCGCAAGCAAAAGCGAGCGGTGACAAGCCGCCGTCACAGAACGAATGACGCGCTGTTCATCGACAAAGCGCACTTCCATTTTGGATGGATGCACATTGACGTCCACTTCGCTACCGGCAATCCGCATGGCCAACACGGCAAACGGAAACCGACCCACCATCATGCGCGTGTCAAATGCACGCTGCAGGGCGGAAGAAAGGGAGTATGAGCGAATATACCTGCCGTTCAGGAAAAACGATTGCTGCAGCCGGTTGGGCCTGGACAGCTGTTCCGTACCCACATATCCATGAATAGCCAGATACCCGTCGTCAAACGCAACTTCGCGCAGGTGCGGCAAAATCTCTGCACCGTAGACACACAGCATGGCATTTTGCAGCTTGCCGTCTCCAAATGAACGGTATACGGTTTTGCCATTGTGTACAAAGTGAAACGCCGCTGCCGGCACAGCCATAATCATACGGGACACATAGTCGCCAACATAACCGGCCTCGGTCCGCACCGTCTTTAAAAACTTCAGGCGTGCGGGCACGTTGGCGAACAGGTTGCGCACCTCCAACGTGGTGCCGGCTGCACAGGCGCACGGCGCTTCCTCCTGTACTTCCCCGGCAGAAACACGGAGCAGCGTTCCGCATTCTGCATCTTTCATCCGGGTGCGCATGGTCACCTCCGCCACAGCAGCAATGGAGGCCAGCGCCTCCCCCCGAAAGCCGAGCGTCACAATATGCGTCAAATCCTCTGAGGTGGCAATCTTGCTCGTCGCGTGGCGCAGAAACGCCGTCCGGCAGTCCTCCGGAGCAATGCCCTTCCCATCGTCGCTTACACGAATGAGGTCCAAGCCACCATTTACAAGCTCGACAGTAATTGATCTGGCGCCCGCGTCAAGCGCGTTCTCCACCAGTTCTTTGACGACAGAAGCTGGGCGCTCCACAACCTCGCCTGCAGCAATCTGGTTGGCGACATGCGGGGAAAGAACATGGATTTGTGCCATTGGAAAATCTCCCCCCCTCTTTTACTGCAACATGGCCCGCAGTGTATAGAGCTGGTTCAGCGCCTCCAGCGGTGTGAGATGATCCAGGTCGATTTCCCGCAGCATCCGGATCGCCGTCTCTTCCGGTGTGGTTTCAAACAGCGAGCCTTGCACCGCGCTCTCCAGGGGCTGCGAGGGACGTGCCTGTGCAATATCTGCATTCTCCAAATCGGACAGGATCTGCTTGGCGCGCGAAAGCACGGCTTCCGGCAGCCCGGCAAGACGTGCAACCTGAATGCCAAAGCTTTTGTCACCGCCGCCACGCACGATCTTTCGCAAAAAGAGAATGTCATCACCAATCTCCTTGACGGACACGCGATAGTTTTTGACTCCCGGCAGCTTGCCTTCGAGCTCCGTCAGCTCATGGTAGTGCGTTGCAAACAGCGCCTTTGCGCCACAGAGCGCCGGATCGCAGATGTACTCAAGCACCGCCCACGCAATACTCAATCCGTCAAACGTACTTGTTCCACGGCCGATTTCATCCAGAATGAGCAGGCTGTGCTGTGTTGCGTTGTTTAAGATGTTCGCCACTTCGCTCATCTCTACCATGAACGTGCTTTGCCCGGCTGACAGGTCGTCGCTGGCGCCAATGCGCGTGAAAATGCGGTCGACCAGCGAAATCTGCGCCTCCGTCGCCGGCACAAAGGAACCGATGTGCGCCATCAGCGTGATGAGCGCAACCTGACGCATATAAGTGCTCTTGCCGGCCATGTTGGGTCCGGTGATGATTAGCAGGCGGTTTTCCTCGTTGTCAAGCGTCACGTCGTTTGGCACAAAGTCGCCCTGCAAAGAACGTTCCACAACCGGATGACGGCCGTTGAGGATGCGGATGACGCCGTCGTCATTCATCTGCGGCCTGCAATACCGGTTGCAAGCCGCCACTTCGGCAAGTGATTGATATACATCCAGTTCAGCCAACAGTGCGGCATTGCGCTGCAGCCGGTCGGTCACGGCGAGCAGTTCGTCCCGTATCTGCAGGAACAGCTCATATTCGAGGGCAATCAAGCGTTCTCCGGCACCCAGGATCTTCTGCTCCATCTCCTTGAGTTCCGGCGTCACAAACCGTTCCGCATTCGTCAGCGTCTGCTTGCGCTCATAGTCGTATGGCGCTTGCGACAAATTGGATTTTGTGATCTCAATATAGTAGCCGAATACGCGGTTAAAACCGACCTTCAGGTTTTTGATACCGGTGCGCTCCCGCTCTGATGCTTCAAAATCCGCCAGCCATTGCCGGCTACCGTGTTGAATGGCTCGAAGCTCGTCGACCTCGGCATGGTATCCGTCCCGAATGATGCCTCCATCTTTGACGCCGGCCGGCGGCTCGTCGCAAATGGCAGCGGTGAGCAATGTGGCAATGTGTTCCATCGGATCGAGCGCCTCACGAATATTGGAGAGCGCGCGTTCGTCAAAAGGTTGCAACTGCCGCTGAATCTCCGGAATCTTTGCCAGGGAACGCGCCAGCGCCACACAGTCGCGTCCGTTGACGCTTCCGTATACGATCCGGCTGCAAAGGCGCTCCATATCATAGACCGTGGACAGGAGCTGTTCAAGCGTCTTTCGACTGGCCATGTCTTGAAACAGTGCCTGTACGGCCTCTTGCCGTGCCTGAATGCTCTCAAGAGCCTGCAGCGGGCAATCGATCCATTCGCGCAGCATCCGGCGTCCCATGGCTGTCTGCGTCCTGTCCAGCAGGTACAATAACGTATATTTTCTGCTGCCGCCATGTTGCAGCGGTTCCGTCAGTTCAAGGTTGCGGCGCGTAGCGACGTCCAAATTCATGTAGGACGAGCGATTCAACACCCGGATAGTATGGATGTGGCTGAGCGTGTTCTTTTGCGTCTCCTCCAAATATTGCATCAGCGCGCCGGCGGCACTGACCGCTGCCGGCAGTCCCTCGCAGCCGTAACCCTGGAGCGAGTTGACACGAAAGTGCCGCAGCAGCCGGTCGCGCGCGGACGTCAGCTGAAACGCCTTGTCCTGATAACGCTCCAGATAATACTGGCTCGAGAGCCGCTTGACGACCAGCGGCTGCGAAAACAGCGTTTCGCCGGCGATGATCTGCGTTGGCTGCAATCGTGCTAGCTCCTCATTCATCTGCACGAGCGCCCGCTCCCCCACCAATTCACACACGAAAAAGCCGCCCGTGGAAACATCGGCATAGGCAATACCAATGGACGCCTGTCCAAAAAAGAGGCTGACAATATAGTTGTTTTTGCCCTCGTCCAGCATCCGCTCCTCAATGACGGTGCCGGGTGTGATGATGCGAATGACGTCGCGCTGCACCAGTCCCTTGGCGAGCGCCGGATCCTCCAGCTGCTCGCAGATGGCCACTTTGTAGCCGCGGCTGATCAGCTTATTGATGTAGACATCCACGGAATGATACGGGACGCCGCACATGGGCGCGCGCTCCGGCAGGCCGCAATCGCGCCCCGTCAGCACAAGCTCAAGTTCGCGCGACGCGGTCTTTGCGTCCTCAAAAAACATCTCGTAAAAGTCGCCCAGGCGAAAAAACAGAAGGCAGTCGCCATACTTCTCTTTTAAATCCAGATATTGCCGCATCATGGGCGTCAAATTGTTCGCCATCGCTCCCCGTTTCCTCGTCTTTTCTCAGTGTGCGCAACCCCTGCAGCCGTCGCAGGAACCGCTGCAAGCGGTCTCCACCGGCTCCTCTATGCCGATACAGACGTTGATTTCGCGATTGACGGCAGACAGCAGATTGGAAAATGCCTGCTGGGCCTCAACCAGCTCCGTAAACAGCTGGTTGGTCAACAGCTGTTCTTTGATCCGCTCGATGTCGCTCGTCAAGATGACCACACCCTCCCGGTCGACGTCGTCCTCCTCCATCATGGAGACGATCTCGCTTTCCTTATTGCGGAATTCCTGTATCAGATCGGTTACTGCGGCGTTCGCATCTACGCGCTCGCGAGCCTCAGAAAGGCGCATAAACTCCGGCGAATTCGCAAGCGCCACACCAAGCTCCCGCGCCTTGTCAATCGTATTCATGTTGGGTCTCCTCTCTCTCCCCAAACAGGGAGTTGCTCCTGATCTCTGTAATGCGCACCGGCAAATAGCTGCCAATCAAGGCTTCATTGCCAGGGAAATAGACCATTTTGAAGTTGGAAAGCTTGCCAAAGGCAATGGGCGTACCATCGCGCTGGCCAGCTCCTTCCACAAGGATCTCACCGCTGTGTCCCAGGTACTTCCGGTTGTTCTGCTCGGTCAGTTCCGTCTGTAACGCGTTAAGTGCCTGTAAGCGGCGGCTTTTGGACTCCGGTAGCACCTGATCTTCCATACTGGCCGCCTTGGTGCCGGCGCGGGGCGAATACTGGAACGTATAGGCGGCGGCAAAGCCTACGCGGCGCATCATATCCATCGTATCCAGAAAGTCCTGCTCTGTCTCGCCCGGAAATCCAACGATGACATCCGTCGTCAATTCCACATCCGGCACAGCCGCGCGAAGCTCCTCCACCAGATGCAGATACTGCTCCCGCGTATACCGGCGGTTCATGGCTTGCAGCACCCGGTTGGAACCGGACTGTAACGGCAGGTGGATGTGATGGCACACCTTGGAGAGCGACGCCATGGCATCGATGAGTTTCGGAGAAAGATCTTTCGGATGCGACGTCATAAACCGAATGCGGCGAATGCCGTCCACATCGTTAAGCAGATGCAGAAGGTCGGGAAAGTCGACGTCGCACGGCAGACCGCGCCCATAAGAATTGACATTCTGACCCAGCAATGTGATCTCGGTGTAACCCTGCGCCGCAAGCGCGCGAACCTCTTCCCGGATGGCCTCTGGCATGCGTGAACGCTCGTGCCCCCGCACGTAAGGAACGATACAGTAGGTACAATAGTTGTTGCAGCCAAACATGATATTGACAAACGCCGACTGCCCCTCCTGCCGCTTGGAAGGAAGGCCTTCCACGATCTGGCCGTCTTCTTCAGAGGTCACGCAAAGCCGTTCGCCGTGCATGACGGCTTCGAGCATTTGCGGCAGGCGATGCAGCACATGTGTGCCAAATACCAGGTCAACAAATGGAAACCGCCGAAACAGACGTTCCGCAACGCCATCCTGCTGCATCATGCAGCCGCAAACGGCAACGACTGTTTCCGGCCGCTCGTCTTTCATCAACCGCACAAACCCCACATTGCCGAACACCCGGCGCTCTGCGTGGTCGCGCACGCAACAGGTATTAAAGAGAATCAGGCCTGCTTCCTGCATGTTTGCTGCGCGGCGCAACCCCATTTCCTCCAGCATGCCGGCAATTGTTTCGCTGTCGCGGACGTTCATCTGGCAGCCGTACGTTTCAATATGATAGGTGCGCAAGCGCTGTGCGCATAACGTCATCTCTTGCATACACATAAAACCCCATTTTTTTCTCATGATCATTATAAGGCAAATCGACCAAAACGACAAACAGAATTTTACCTTCCTCAGGCGGGCTGCTCCAGGCGGCACGTTCCCAACTTTCTCCATCCAGCTTCAATTTTTTTGATTTCGCTGTTGACAATTTTTCACCAGTGTTGTATATTGTTAAGGTCGCGGAAAGCGAGTGCCGCTTACATCGGGGTGTAGCGCAGTCCGGTAGCGCACGTGCTTTGGGAGCATGGGGCCGGGGGTTCAAATCCCTTCACCCC